>NZ_JBQSXM010000026.1:0-31747 GCF_052378285.1 Brachybacterium sp. AOP3-A1-3
CTGACCGATGGCCCGAACATCGACAACGATCAGGTCCGAATCAACCGGAGGAGGTGCCCGCGATGGACGTCACCGCCTATCTCGATCCCCTGGGCGGTCCCACGCCCGTCAGCTGCTACCTGGTGCGGATCTGGGTCCCCGGGCGCACCGAGCTCCACGGCTGGAATACCGCCGACTGGCGCCTCTGCGATGTCGGCTCCGTCGAGGACGCCATCGCCTGGGCACGGGAACGGGCTGCTGGATCACCCTGCGAGGTCCTCTTGGTCGAGGGGGTCGACGGGGTCGACGGGAACGAGCCGCTGCGTCTCTGGGGTGCCGAGCCGGACGATGCGTCGACGACCATCAGCATCCCGTTGTGGAGAGAGGACCCCTCATGACGGAGACCGTCACGCTCCGCCCCCTGCGTGTCACGGACGCCGCCGAGATGGCAGTCGTTCTCGCGCACCCGGACCTCTACCGGTACACGGGCGGGGAGCCGCCCAACGAAGCTGAGCTCGAGCGGCTGTATGCCATCCAGACGCGGGGACGGTCTGCCGACGGGACCGAGGAGTGGCTCAACGACATCGTCGTCGTCGGGGACGCCCAGCGGGCCGTCGGCTTCGTCCAAGCGACTCTTCCGACGGATCAGCGGACAGCGGAGATCTCCTGGGTGATCGGCCAGCCGTGGCAGCGGCGTGGGTATGCAGGTCGTGCTGCGCGGCTCCTCACCGACAGCCTTCGCGCTCGAGGAGTCACGCAGGTCATCGCTCACATCCATCCGGATCACGTGGCGTCCCAGCGGGTCGCCGAGCGGCTCGGCATGAGCCCGACCGACGTCGTCGTCGACGGGGAGACACGGTGGACCGGGTCCCTGGCGTGAGAACTGAAAGGGCTACGTCTGGTGAGGGACCGCCACCGTGAAGGGCTGGTGGTTGAAGAACCCGTTCGTCGCGGTGACGAGGAGCCGTCGGCCCGAGTCCACGTCGACCTCCGCCTCATCGAGCCCGAGCGTCCCGGACGTACCCCGGTAGCGGGCACCGACCGCGACCGTATGGAGGCCTGGCTCGACATGGACCTCTGTCGGCTGTCCCCATCGGCCGGAGTGCTCGGTCCCGTCGACGAGGACAACCGGGCGGGCGAAGATCCGGAGGAACCACCCGTTGACCCAATGGGTCTGCGGGACCACTGCGAGAGTCGACGGCATGCGCCGATCCTAGAAGCCCTCGGCGGGGTGGCGAGCCACACGGCCAGACACCGCCGCAGGCGTCAGACGATGTTCGAGTCGTGATGCTTCGCGGCCTCGGCGATCACCTCTTCGGTCCACTCCTCCTCGGGCACCATCCGTGCGAGCTCCCAGCGCTGATGTACCGGGCACTTCTGGAAGCGTCGGCTGCCCAGGCGGATGGCCTTGAACGAGACGAGCGGGAACCACACGGTCTCGTAGTAAGCGCCCCTGCTGCACTGCACGATCGTCCGGTCGATATCCATCTCTGCAGGTTACCGCCGCTGCGGGGAGCTCCCGTCGTCGCGCGGGGTCTGGAAGACTGGGCCGTGCACCTGGCGTCGCTGCTCAGTGGCGCCCTGACGAACTGAGGTCTATGATGTCCCTGCAGTACCGCACCCCCTCCCGCCTGGGCCGCCCGCTGTCCGTGATCGGGCAGGGCTGCTGGCAGATCGGCGCCGACTGGGGCGATGTCTCCGAGGACTCCGCGAACGCCGTGCTCGATGCTGCGCTCGAGGCCGGCGTGACCTTCTTCGACACGGCCGACGTCTACGGGGACGGCCGTAGCGAGCGGCTCGTGGGCCAGCTGCGTCAGCGCGCGGCGGGCTCTGCGGGCCCGTCGGCCCCGTTGTTCGTCGCCACCAAGGCGTCGCGTCGGGCGGATCCCTTCGCCCCGGAGTCCTTCACCGAGGAGAACCTCCGCGGCTGGGTGGAGCGCTCGCGGCAGAACCTCGCCACCGACACCCTCGACCTCGTGCAGCTGCACTGCCCGCCGCCCGCGATCTACCGCGATGACCAGGTGTTCGACGTGCTCGACGCCCTGGTCGAGGAGAAGAAGATCGCTGCGTGGGGCGTGAGCGTCGAGACCTGCGAGGAGGCGCTGATCAGCCTCGAGCGCGAGCACCTCGCCTCGATCCAGATCATCCTGAACCCTTTCCGCCTCAAGCCGCTGGACGAGGTCGTGCCCCAGGCCCGCGAGAAGGGCGTCGCGATCATCGCGCGCGTGCCCCTGGCCTCCGGCCTGCTCACGGGCAAGTTCTCCCCGTCCACCACCTTCGCCGACAACGACCACCGCCACTTCAACCGCGGCGGCGAGGCCTTCGACCAGGGCGAGACCTTCTCCGGCGTCGACTACGAGATCGGGCTGCAGGCCGTGGCCCGCCTCGAGCAGGCGCTCGACGGCGTGATGCCGCTGCCCGAGGCCTCCCTGCGCTGGATCATCGCCCAGGACGGCGTCACCGCCGCGATCCCCGGCGCCAGCAGCGCCACGCAGGCACAGCGCAACGCCGCCGCCGGCAGTGAGCCGACCGCCGAGCAGCAGGCCGTGCTCGAGACGTTCGACGCCGCCGTGCGGGAGACCTACGACGAGCTGCTGCGCGAGGCGATCCACCCGCGCTGGTGACCTCGGGCGTCAGACGGCGGCGTCGGCGTTCTCGTCGGCCGTCACGTCGTGGCGGATGTCGCCGAGCAGGTGGCTGCCGCCGAGCGGCCCGTCGATCCACTCTTCGAGCCGCCACCCCTGATCCGGATGGCCCGTGAGCGTGACCATGCCCGTGTTGTGCAGGGGGCGTCCGTCGCGGGTGGACGGCTCGAGGTCCGCGGCGAGCGTCGCGAATACCCGGATCGCCGCGCCGTGGCTGACCACCGCGACCGTGGCCTCCTCCGGATGGCGCGCGGCGATTTCGCGCAGCGCCCCCGAATAGCGGGCCCAGAAGGTGTGCCCGTCCTCGCCGCCGGCCAGGGCATGGTCGAAGTCGCGACCGCCCCAGATCGCCTGGGTCTGCTGGTAGGCCTCGACGGACTCGGCATCCCGGTGCATCTCGACGTCGCCGGCGAGGATCTCCTCGAGCCCCTCGGTGACGCGGGCCTCGAGACCGAGTGCCTCGGCCAGAGGCGCGGCCGTCTCGTGGGTGCGCACGAGCGGGGACACGTACAGGCCGACGATGTTCTCCGCAGCGAGGGCGGCAGGGACCGCCCGGGCCTGCTCACGGCCCAGATCTGTCAGCCCGGCGCCCGGGCGCCCGGTGTCGAGCGCACCGAGGATGTTGTTCGGGGTCTGGCCATGGCGGATGAGGAGAAGTCGCATATCTCGGACCTTAGGCCACGAGTCGCGGAAGGACGCACGGACCGGGCGTTGACGTGCGCTGAACCATGCACGATGGACGATCGGCTCCCGGCGTAGCCTGGCCGTGACCCCGTGCCCACCCAAGGAGCGCCCATGCGTCGCAGCATCATCAATGACCCGGACGATCTGATCCCGGAGGCCCTCGAAGGCCTCGCCCTCACCCACCCCACCCAGCTCGAGCTGAACGCCGAGCACCGCTTCCTCAGCCGCAAGGAGCCCGCCCGCGACAAGGTGGGCCTGGTCAGCGGCGGCGGATCCGGGCACGAGCCGCTGCACGCCGGGTTCGTGGGCACCGGGATGCTCGACGTCGCGGTCGCCGGCGCCGTGTTCGCCAGCCCCACCGCGCTGCAGGTCCTGGCGGCCACGAAGGCGGCCGACGCGGGCCGCGGCGTGGTCCAGATCGTCAAGAACTACACCGGCGACGTGCTGAACTTCCGCATCGCCGGGGAGATCAGCGGCGACGACGCGATCGACACCGAGATCGTGCTGGTGGACGACGACGTCGCCACCGACAGCGGGGACGACGGCCCTGGCCGCCGCGGCACCGCAGCCACCGTGATCGTCGAGAAGGTGTGCGGAGCGGCCGCCGAGGAGGGCGCGAGCCTCGCCGAGGTCGCGGCGATCGGACGCCGTGCCGCGGCGTCGGCCCGCACCATGTCCCTGGCGCTCGCCGCCGGCACGCACCCCGGCGATGACAGCCCCCAGTTCGACCTCGGGGACGACGAGGTCGAGCTCGGTGTGGGCATCCACGGGGAGCGCGCCGCGAAGCGCGCCGCCTTCACCGACGCGAACGGGCTCACCGACCTCCTGCTCGAGCCGCTGCTGGCGGAGCTCGACCTGCACCGCGGCGACGAGGTCATCGCGATCGTCAACGGCCTGGGCTCCACCTACCCCCTCGAGCTGCAGCTCGTGGCCCGCGCCCTGCACCACCGCCTCGGCGAGGCGGGCATCGAGATCAGCCGCTCCCTCGTCGGCTCCTATGTCACCAGCCTCGACATGCACGGCGTCTCGATCACCCTCATGCCGCTGGACGACGAGCTGCGCCGCCTCTGGGACGCCCCCGTCCGCACCCCGGCCCTGACCTGGTAAGGAACACACCCATGACCGAAAAGACCCCCAGCCGAACCCTCCCCGCCGGGTTCGGCCGCGCCTTCGTCCTCACCCTGCGCGAAGCCCTCGAGGGCGCCGCGAACGACCTCGGTGACCTCGACCGCCGCGCCGGCGACGGCGACTTCGGCACCAACGTGCGCACCGCGATGAAGCACCTCGATGCGACCCTCGAGGCCGACGAGCCCAGCAGCTACCGCGAATACCTGACCGCGCTGTACATGGCGTGGCTCGGCGTGGGCGGCACCAGCGGACCCCTCTTCGGGATGTTCTTCCGCGACCTCTCCAAGGCAGGGGAGGACACCGGCGCCGACGTTCCCACCGTCACCCAGTTCGCGGACGCGCTCGCCGCCGGCCAGGCCACCGTGCAGCGCTACGGCGAGGCGAAGGTGGGCGACAAGACGATGATCGACTCCCTCGACCCGGCCGTCGCCGCCCTGCGCGCGGCCCTCGAGGCGGATGCGGAGACCAGCGCCGTCGAGGCCCTGTTCGCGGCGGAGGATGCCGCTGTCGCGGGGGCCACCGCCACCGCGCAGACCACCGCCCGCCGTGGCCGTGCGAGCTACGTCGGCGACGCCTCGAAGGGCGTCATCGACCCCGGCTCCGCCGCCATGGCCATCGTGATCAGCTCCGCTCGTGCCGGCGCCGACGGCTCCGGCGTCGCCCACTTCGGCTGGATCGCCTGAGGGCACCTGCCGTCCCGGATGCCGAGGAGCAGGGCACAGGTCCTGGTGCCCTGCGGCGATGCATGGAGGCCCTGCCTCGTCCCGATCGGCGAGCTCAGCGAGCCCTGATCCTGCAGTAGGCCTGTACTGCTGCGAGATCGGGGTCGTGCTCCCCGATCGAGGCGTGGTGCGTGATGGTTGTAGGCTCCGGCACCCCGCTGTCGACATCGCGCATCCAGTACGCCCAGCAGAGCCCCGTGCCCGTGGCCGGGTGTCCGTGCTTGGACAGGAACCTGACCCCCAGGGGGCGCGTTCCGTCGTCGAGAGTGACCTCATCACGAAGCACGCGGGCGATCGCAGTTGTCAGTGTCCGGTCGTCCCCGGTGAGGTGAGCGAGCGTCAGAGGTTCCTCGAGTTCGCCGTCGGCCGTCGGCCAGGGATGTTCGTGCAAGTCCTCGAGGGCGGTGATCGTCTCGGTGGCCGTGTTGTCGATCCACGAGCCAGCCGGAAATGCGAGGGCATAGACCCGCCTCCCTTCCCGGAAGGTGCGGGGGAGCCAGCTGGCCTTCATCGACCCGGTCTCGTCCCACTCGGCGACGATGTCGCGCCAGAGCTCGTCGAGATTCTTCCCGAGGGCGTCCGCGATCGGCTGGAGAGCGCGGCGCTCTCTGCTGACGTCGGTACGGTACGGCGCCAGCAGCTCCATATAGGCGGTGACCCGGTCAGCGCACGCGTAGATCGTCCGCCCGGGTGTGTCGTACCGGCTCCACGCCTCAGGGCCGCTGTTCGAAGCTCGAGCAACGGGGTCGAGAGGGCCGTAGGACTCGCGGGCGATGCGCAGAGCGGAGACCGGGCTCGCCACGAGGGCGAGCCCGGTCCGCGAACAGATCCGCTCATCTGGTGCGGGCATGAGCGCGCGTCAGCCGCTGAACGTGTCGTCGACCAGCGCCTCAGCGGCCGTCGCCACCTCCGGGAGGCGACCTTCGCGGATTGCATTCACCGGAGTGTCATAGCCCAGCCAGGGGTTCGCTCCGATGAACCACACCCGAGCGACGTGCTCCCCCTCCGCCTCGGCCACCTTCTGCCACTGTTCGTAGGCGAAGACGAGGCGCTTGATGGTCTCCGGTCGCGGCTGAGGACCTGTTGCCTTCGCCCACCTATGGGAGGACTTCGTATCGGAGGAGCCGGCCAGAGCCGAGACCAGCGTTCCACCCAGCGAGGCGTTCAGGCGCCGGGTGAGCTCCCGGATGTCCAGGGCGATCGCACGACGGTAGGCCGAGTCATGGATCGCACCAGCACCGGTCGAGGGTGCGGCAGAGGATGTCGTGGGGACCATGGGTGCCTCCGTTCTGAGGTCTATGCCCTCTACGATACTCGGACTTGTCCCCGCATGGCTACCCCTATGCCACGCAAATGCCACTGTTCTGCGCCCATTCGGGCCGCTTGCGGCCGTGGCAGAACGTGGCAGTCCTCTGGCTCGCTGGATCTGGTCGTCGGCACCCGGGTCGCGGACGGGCGCGGGGCGCGATGTTCTGCACTGGTAGCTTCAGTTCTCGTGTCCGACCTCGCTGCCCTGATCCCCACCCTCGGCGCCGCCACCTGGGTGCTGGTGATGATCGGTGCGCTCGTCGTGGGCCTGTCCAAGACCGCCATGCCCGGCGGCGGCACCATCGCCGTCGGCCTCTTCGCGCTCGCCCTGCCGGCGAAGGAATCCACCGCCGCGCTGCTGCTCCTGCTCATGGTCGGCGACGCGACCGCGCTATGGGTCTATCGGCGCGAGCCCGACGTGCGCACGCTGGTGCGACTGATCCCCAGCGTGCTCATCGGCATCGTGCTCGGCACGATCTTCTTCGCGACCGTGGGCGGGGACACCGTGCGCACCACGATCGGCGTGATCCTGCTGGTGCTGATCGCGGTGACCGTGTGGCGGCGGCGCTCGGCTCGCGTAAAGAAGTCGGCGGATCCGTCCGCGGCCGCGGACGCCGGCGACGCGACCGATCCGGCAGTCGCCCCGTCGGGCGCCGGGGTCGCGCTCAGCCGTGCCGGGTACGGGGTGCTGGGCGGCTTCACCACGATGGTCGCCAACGCCGGCGGACCCGTGATGTCGATGTACTTCTACGCGATGCGGATGCCGGTGCTGACCTTCCTGGGCACCTCCGCCTGGTTCTTCGCGATCGTCAACGTCATCAAGCTGCCCTTCTCCGCCGGCCTCGGCCTCATCACCCGCGACACCCTGGTCATGGACCTGATGCTGGTGCCGCTGGTGCTGATCGGCGCGTACTGCGGGGCGAAGATCGCGCGGCGGATCCCGCAGGGCGTCTTCGAGAAGCTGATCCTGGTGCTCACCGTGGTCTCGGCGCTGGCACTGCTCGTCCTCTGAGCTCGGGTCCTCCGGGCTCTGGTCCGGGCGGGCCTCTGCCCCGGAGAGCGCGGTGGCTCAGCGGGCGTCGGGCGCGAGCGTGGCGACGCCCGCCCAGGCGCTGATCTCCTCGAGCACGCTGAGCAGCTCGGGCGGCTGGATCACCTCGATCGGACCGCCCAGGCTGATCAGGTGCATGGCCACCCAGCGCAGATCCCCGCTGTCGGATCCGGCGCGCACGATGCAGGCGTGCTCGCCGTCGGCCGTGACCGTCGCCGCCCGCACCGGGATGAGCTTCTCGACCTCGTGGAGCGGCCGACGGATGCGGGCCACCACCTCGGTCGTGTACCCGCCCACGGTGATCGACTGGCGCACGGTGGCCTCGATGTTCGGCGTGGGTCGCGGCGTGATCGGGAAGGTGCTGGGGTGCACGGCCTGCATGCGGTCCAGGCGGAAGGTGCGCCAGTCCTCGCGGTCCAGGTCCCAGGCGAACAGGTACCAGCGCCCGTCGACAGACAGCACCCGTCGCGGCTCGATGCTGCGCTCACCGCGCTCGCCGTCCCCCTTCTCGTAGTCCAGGCGCACCCGCAGCCCGTCCCGCACCGCGGTGGCCAGGGCGATCAGCACGGCGGCGCTCGCAGCAGGGACGGGCCGGGCCACCACCCCCAGGGCGTCGGTGACGGCGGAGACCTCCGAGCGGACCGTCGGCGGCAGGATGCGATCCAGGGCCGCGAGTGCCCGCAGCGCCTCTGCGTCCAGCCCCTCGAGGCCCGAGGCGGCGGCGAGCCGCAGTCCCACCGCGACCGCCACTGCCTCCTGCGATCCCAGCAGCAGCGGCGGCAGCTCCCGCCCGGCACCCAGCTGGTAGCCGCCGCCGTGCCCCGCCGACGTGAGCACCGGGTATCCCATCGAGCGCAGCCGGTCCACGTCCCGGCGCACGGTCCGCTCGGTCACGGCGAGCTCGGCGGCCAGCTCCGGCCCGGTCCAGACGGTGCGGGACTGGAGCAGGGCGAGCAGTCGCAGGGCTCGGGTGGTCACGTTGCTCATGGGAAGAGTGTGCCCGTCTTCGCGGACAGAAACTGTCCGCTTCAGGGAGGAAGGTGGTTCTCGACCGCACAAGAGGGCGTCGCGGACTCCCGCCGCCCGCACCGAAGGAGAACCGAACCATGCCGTTCCTCACCGCAGAGACGACCGACGAGCTCGACAACCTCGCGACCTTCGCCCAGCAGCAGATCGAGCAGGTCGCCACGGCCCTTCACGGCCTGAGCCCCGAGCAGCTCCGCCAGGTCCCGAGCGCCTCGGGGATGAGCCTCGGTGCGCTGTCCCGGCACGTCCTCCTCATGGCAGAGACGGCGGCGCGGACGATCGCCGCGGCCCCCGGGGAAGGAGCGGCCCCCGACCGCGCCCCGGAGCAGTACCAGGCCGAAGGCGGCCTCGCCCCGGAGGCCGCCCGCGAGGAGGACACCGCGGAGTCGCTGACCGAACTGCTCCAGGCGGCGGGCCAGGCTCTCGCGGACGCCATCCGCGGCACCGATCCCGAGACCCGGGGCCCGGTCCCGGATCAGCCCTGGTTCGAGGGACGTACGACCTGGAGCATGCGGTGGTACGCCCTGCACCTGGTCGAGGAGAACGCCCGCCACGCCGGCCACGCGGACATCCTGCGCGAGAGCATCGACGGCAGGGGCACGTACGAGCTCAACGCCCTCGCCGCCGGGCAGGCCTGGCCGCCTGCCGGCTGGTGAGGACGGGCAGGATGGCCCAACCGGCGATGAGCCACGACCGACGATCGACGAGGAGAGAACGATGACCAGAAGCGACGCAGGAATCGAGAACGAGCGCGAGAGCGCCAGCCCGGTCCTGGGCAAGGACGGGGACCTGCCCACCGTCCTCATCGACCAGATCGAGTTCCAGGTCCGTGAATGCCTGCGGCCCCGGCTCGAGGGCCTGACCGACGAGGAGTACTTCTTCGATCCCACGGCCGGCGGGACCGCCTGGACCGTCCACCCGCGCACTCCCGCCGGCCAGACGCCGCCGACCTCTGTCCAGGGCGGCAGCGGGGACATGACCATCGACTTCGAGTTCCCCGAACCCCAGCCGGCGCCGCTGACCACGATTGCCTGGCGGTTCGGGCACATCATCGTCGGCGTGCTCGGAGCTCGCAGCCATTCCCACTTCGGCGGGCCTGCTGCGGACTACATGAGCTGGAACTACGCGGCGACCGCCCAGGAGGCGCTGGCCCAGTTCGACGCCGAGTACGACCGGTGGATCACCGGCGTCCGCTCCTGGAGCGCGGAGGATCTGCAGGTCGCCGTGGGGGAGGCCGAAGGGCCGTACTACGCCGAGTACTCCCGCGCCACGCTCGTCGCGCACATCAACCGCGAGCTCATCCACCACCTCGCCGAGATCGCCCTGCTGCGGGACCTCTGGACGCACCGTGGCTGAGGCACTGAGGCACTGAGGCACTGAGGCACTGAGGCACTGAGGCACTGAGGCACTGAGGCACTGAGGTACTGAGGTACTGAGGTCCTGGGGAACTGGGGCGCTGAGGTGCAGCCGGAATGACGGCCAGGATGACGGTCCCGGAGAAGGACGGCCTGAGCGGGGAGCCTTCCAACGGCGAGTGCGACCTTGGCGCTGTTCTCAGGGTCTCGAGACAGCGCCAAGGTCGCACTCGACGGACGTCGGCTAGCGAGATCCAGCGAGGTGGCGCGAAGAGACGTCGGGCGACTCAGGCCGCGGGAGACGGGTGGCCCGCTGCAGTCCGGACCCGGGACCACCGGGCCACCAGCAGATGCAGCGGCAGCGTGATGGCGAGGACTCCGGCGGCGAGGAGCGGCAGATGCCCGGGCGCGAGCCCCGTCGTCAGGGCGATCCCGCCCACGCCGCCGCCCAGCGCGCCGCCGAGCGAGATCGCGCTGGCGTTCAGCGCCATGACCACGGCGACGGTCCCCGGGGTCATCGCCGCCAGGCGGGCCTGCTGGGGCACGGCATGCCCGCCGTTGCCGATGCCGGCGAGCACGAACCAGACCAGGCTGAGCACCGCGAAGGCCGCTGGCGCCGCGAGGGAGAACGCGAGCGTCCCGAACAAGGCGTTCACGAGCAGGCCGCAGAGGATCACGGTCAGCACCCGCACCGGCGAGAAACGATCCACCAGTCGACCTGTGATCGCATTGCCGACCATGCTCGCCACTCCGTAGGCGCACATGATCACGATCATCATCCAGCCGGCGGGGTGCGTCGGCTCCAGGATCAGTACCGCATAGGTGAAGCAGGTGTAGCTCGCGCACAGCACCCCGGTGGAGACCAGCAGGCCGGCCACGAGGCGAGGCTGGGCGAGGGGCTTCAGCCGGGCGACCAGCGTCGAGGACGGGTAACGCAGCGGAGGCAGGCGCAGGCCGATCCCGATCAGGGCGATGGCGCCGACCACCGAGACCAGCACCAGCGGCAGGCGCCAGCTGGTCTGGCCGAGGATCAGGCCGACGGGCACGCCGAGCGCGGTAGCCGTCATCCACCCGCCGAGCACGAAGGACAGCGCCCGGCCCCGGTGGCGCTCCGCCACGAGGTGCACCACGTACCCGGTCACGGCCGCGCCCAGCAGGCACCCGCCGAGCGCCGCGATCACGCGCCCGCCCAGGGCGAGGGAGTACGTGGGCGCGATCGCGTTGAGCAGGTTGCCGACGATGAAGGTCGACAGCGCCGCCATGATCACGCGGCGCTGCTCCCAGCCGCTCGTGGTGGCCCCGAGGATCGGGCCGGCCACGGCGGAGGTGAGGGCGAAGACGGAGACGAGCTGACCGGCGAGGGCCGCGGTGACGTCGAGGTCGGCGGCGATGTCCGGCAGCAGGCCGGCCAGGACGTACCCGTCGATCCCAGTGGTGAAGGTGGCCACGGCCAGCCAGATCAGCGTGCTGTACGGGACGCCCGCCGGGCCGGGGGATGCAGGGTCGGACATGCCGGGGCCTTCGGGAGTGCTCACGAGGCGGGTGACTCTCTATCGGTCGGTGCCAGGAGAGGATGGCGGGGGAACGGTGTGCGGACGAGCCGGGTGCGGACGCACGGGGCGCAGGAGAGCCAGAAATGCGGCTCCAGGACCGATGATGCGCGAAACATCGGTCCTGGAGCCGCATTACCGGGGTGCTGGCCCGGCGGGCTCGGCTGGCCCGCCCGGCCGGGCCCGCCGGACTCGGCAGACTGGCGGGACTGGTGGTTCTGCCGGGCCCGCCCGTTCGGTCAGAGGCTGATGACGTCCGCGACCTGGCCGGTCTTGGAGGACTCGTAGGCCGCCAGGATCACGCCGAGCACGCTGACGCCCTCGACCTGGTTGTTGATCGGGCGCTCGCCGGTGGTGAGCACGTCCACGAAGTGGGCGATCTCGGCGGCGAAGGTGTCGACGTCCTCGTGCTCGAACACCTGGACCTCCTCGCCGCGCAGCTGCACGCGCAGGGTGGAGCCGTCCGAGCTCAGAGAGCCCTTCTCGCCCACAGCGGAGAAGCGGTCGGTGCCGGGCGCGGCGGCGTAGGCCCAGGAGGTGACCATCTGGCCCACGGCGCCGTTGTCGAAGCGCACCAGCACCTGGGCGGAGTCCTCGCCCTCCATGAACTTCAGACGGTGGGTGGAGAGCATCGCGAAGGCGCTGACGGGGGTGGCCCCGGCCAGGTGCAGCATCAGGTAGGTGGGGTGGTAGCCGGTGTCGATGAGCTCGCCGCCGCCGGAGGTGGCCGCGTGCCCGCGCCAGCCCATCGACTCCGGGTCGAAGTCGTTGAAGAAGGAGTCGGTGGTGCGCACCTCGTAGACCTGGCCGAGGGCACCGGAGTCGATGACCTCCTTGGCCTTGGCCACGGCCGGCATGAACAGCTGGTTGTGGGCGCACATGAGGGTCACGCCGGACTTCTCGATGACCTGGCTGACCGTGGTGGCCTCCTCCGGGGTGAGGCACAGCGGCTTCTCGCACAGGATGTGCTTGCCGGCCTCGGCCGCCGCGATGATCGCGGGGGTGTGGAGGTGGTGGGGGAGGCAGATGTCGACGGCGTCGATGTTGGGGTCCTTCACCATCTCGGTGAAGTCGCTGTACCCGGTCGCGCCGGTCTCCTCGACGCGCTTGGCGAGGGCCTCCTCGCTGGCATCCGCGATCGCGGTGATCTTCACGCGGTCGGGGATCTGGGCGTAGCCCTTGAGGTGGGCGTTGGCGATGCCGCCGCCGCCGATGAGGCCGATGCGGACGGGGGACTGGACGGTGCTGGTCATGGGGTTCTCCTCAGGAGGGTGATGGGTGCTGCTGGGTGGTGCGGGTGCTGCTGCGGGTCAGGGGCTGCGCCGGCTGGCACGTGGGAAGCGCCGGTCGGGGCAGGGTGGTGGACACGCGGGACGAGCGGGATGAGCTCGCCCGATCGGTCTCAGGCCGACGCTGCGGCGTTGGCCGCCACGACCAGCTCGGTCAGCGCGCGAGCACGCTCGAGGTTCTCGGTGGTCTCCTCGCCCGTGCGGATCGCCTGGACCCACTGGGCGAAGGGATTCGGGATGTCCTCGGGGACCTCGATGACGGTGGGCCCGTCACCGGTGTCCAGGACCATGGCGCCGTCGGCCCCGAGCCCGTAGGTGAGGGTGCCGGTGGTGCCCTGGACCTCGATCGAGAAGGGGCTGAACGGCGTCACGAAACCGGTCTCGACCACGCCGATGGCGCCGTCGGGGCTGGTCACGGTGACCACCGCGTTGTCCTCGACGCCACGGCCGGTCACATCGGTGTAGGTGGCCGAGGCGACGGTGACGTCGGTGCCCAGGATCAGCTGGGTCAGGTACGACGGGTGGGCGGCGAGGTCGCTGAACGCTCCGCCGATGGCCTCCGCCGGATCGTAGAAGCGCGGCGGCAGCCAGTCGGCCGTGGAGCCGTTGTGGGCCAGGCGCACGCGGGAGTAGCTCAGGCGACCCAGCGAGCCGCCGTCGAGCACCTCGCGCAGGGCCACGGTGTAGCCGTGGGCGAGGCGCGGCAGGGACACGGTGACCTGCACGCCGGCGGCGCGAGCGGCCTCGAGCAGCTCGTCGCACTCGGCGAGGGTGGGGGCCAGCAGCTTCTCGGTGAAGACGTGCTTCCCGGCGGCGATGACCTTCCCGATCACCTCGCGGTGCACGGTGGTGGCGGTGGTGATGGTGACGCCGTCGAGATCCTCACGGGCCAGCAGGTCGTCGAGGTCGGCGACGAACTCGACGCCCACGGTCTCGGCGAGGGCCTTGCCGCGCTCGGCGTCGTCGTCCCAGACGGCGACGAGCTCGGTCTCGGGGTGGTTCTGGGCTTCCCGGGCGTACTCCTCGGCATGGACATGCCAGGCGGACAGGGCGGCGATGCGCAGTGTTGCGGACACGAATACTCACGATCTGGGGTGGAGGGAGCGGCGCGCCCGCAGGACTTACAGCCACGTTGATGGTGTGAGCAAGCCTACAGATGTTCCGGGGGAGCGGAACCCCCTGGGCGCGCTTTTTTGCCAAGGCTTAACCGCTTTGTCCTGCGGCGGCGTGCCTGCAGATGAGTGTCGTGGGGCTGGAGCGAGGTCCCGGACACGGCCGGGATGCGTCCCTAGAGCCACCCCAGCAGTAGGCGCGCGGCCCACACCACGACCAGCAGCCCGATACCGCCGACGGCGAGCTGCTTGCCGACCTTCTTGGCGCGCGGGCCACCGAGCATCTCGGCGGCGCCGGCGGCGTCGGCGACGGTGCGACGAAGCGCGTCGGGTCCCGCTCGTCGTGTCGCACCTCGACCGACTGTCCGGTGCGGTCCTCCATGCCGATGTCGGAGTGGGCCGCCTCGCCTCGGGCTCGCGGAGGACTCCCGCCGTTCTTTTGCATTTGCGGCGTACTTGATGGCGACCCGACCTTCGGCTGTCGACAAGAGCGCACGTAGCACTGGGACACCCACAGCGGTCGGCTCCGCGCCGAGCACGTCAGTGGCTCACGCTATGGTCTACCCATGCGCCGCGCCATTCGAAACTACGCTGGACCGCTATTTACGATCATTACGGTTTTGCTTGCTCTGCTCAGTGCTTTCGCTATATTCGCTCCGAACATGCGAGACTTCCTGAAGGGTGCGTGGGCGCTAGGATGGATTGGATTTACGGTCCTCACTATTTCATCTTGTCTTATTTGGTGCATCCAAGATGGAACACTGCAGAAACTTGAGAATCAAAATGGCCAACAGCGTAAAATCCTAGGAGAGCACGCGAGCTGCGTCGGAGACCTAGCGGCCCTTGAAAGTGAATGCGACGACCTCCGTCGCGATCTTGAGGCGGCCCGCATGCAGGTGCGCTCCCTCCAGAAACCCGTGCCGACAGCTCGTGACCAGGCTCTCTTCGCGCGACTGACCGAGGAGTGGTCTTGGGGTGCCGGGACGCTGTTCTGGCTGACAAATAACTTCAACTCAAAGTCTTGGGACTGCAACACTCCGAGTCAGCTCTTTGCATTCGTAGACCTCGAGGGTGAGTTGTACTTTGAAGACGCGTTTGTCGACAAGGCGTTCGATAATTTTAGAACGGTTTGCACGGATTTTGCTGACTGGCTCGCGACAGAAAGCTCACCCAGCGACCAGAATGTCAAATTACAGCTTGTGCATGATGGGGCTTACCGGCCTGGCGGGTACGCGGAATATCTGGAAGTGCGGCGACACGGCGAAGAACTTTCAGTTCATGTTGTAGACGCCTGGCGTAGTTTCGAGCATGTTGGGCGATCTCGCAGCCTCTAGATCGTTCTTAGCGGCAGGTCACGGTTTCGTGTACTCCACCCGCCGACGCCAGGATTGGGAGGACGATGTGGGCATGTCCCTCGATCTGGATCCCCTCGAGCTGCTCGCGGTCGCCCTGACCGCCGTGATGCTGGCCCTGCCGATCGCCTTCCCCCTCGCCGCAGCCGCCATCGCCGCGCCGCGACGGCTGTGGAACGGGGCGGGACTCGCCCTGGGGCTCGGGCTGCTGCTCGGCGTCCCCGCGGCCATCGCCGCGGAGGTCCTCGATGTCCACGGCACCGCCCTGATCGCCTCGTCGCTCGGCCATCTGGTGGGCATGGCCCTGGTGATCGCTGCGGCGGTCTTCGTCGTGATCCGGTCCGACGGGTCCTGGCTGACCGCCGTGATCGGGATCGTCGCCTGCGCCGTGATCGGGCTCGGCGAGCCCAGTCAGGTGCTGCCGGCCCTGTTCGGCCTGTCGCCATCGGTCATCGTGGTGGGCGCCGGGGCGGTGATCGAGGCCGTCGTGGTCGTCGTGGCGGTCGGAGCGCTGGTCGCCGCGGCCGGGCGCGTGCGGGCCCTGCAGATCGGCATCGCCGCCGCCGGCGCCGTGGCCGCGGTGATGATCGGCATCTCGGTGGTCATGCACCTCCTGCACGGCGGCGCCGTCCTCGAGGCCGGAGGCATCCCGATCGTCGCGCAGCTCGTCGTGATCGTGGTGGCGCTCGTGGTCGGCACCGTGGTCGGTGCGGTGCTCGAGCGCGTCTCAGCCCAGCGGAGCGACCTCGAAACCGGCGGGAGCCAGGCCTGAGAGCTCCGCGCGCAGCAGCTCCGCGACCTGGGTGCGACGGCGCGCGCCCATCCGTTCGATCGGGCCGGTGACGCTGACTGCCACGGACCGGCCGCCGGGCCGCACGAGTGCGACGCCCACGCAGGCGATGCCCTGCTCGTTCTCCTCGACCTCGCTGGACCATCCGCGCAGCTGGGTCTCCTCGATGACCTCGGTGAGCCGTGCGGGCTCGACGACCTGACCCGGCTCCCCGGTGTCGACGGCCGTGGCCTGCGCGTACGCCTCCAAGGACGCCCCGCGGACCCCGTCGGCCGCGAGGATCGCCCGGCCCATGGCGGTGCGGGCGGCCGGGGCGCGCTTGCCGATGCTGGACCAGACGCGCACCGTGCGCTCGGGTTCGACCTTGTCGAGATAGAGCACGTTGGCCCCGTCGAGCCGCCCGAGGTGCACGAGCTCCTGGGTGCGGTGGGAGATCGCGGCGAGGGCCGGCGCGAACAGCATCGCGAGGTTCTCGCCCCGCTCGAACTGCCCGGCCAGCAGCGCGACCGAGCCCCCCAGGCGGTAGCGCTGATCCGGAGCGACCTGCTCGGCGAAGTCCCGGTGCATCAGCGCGCGCAGCAGTCGGTGCACGGAGGCCTTGTTCAGGCCGCTGGTCTGCGCGACATCGCGCAGCGTGATGCCCTCGGGGCCGGCCTCGGCGAGGATCTCGAGCAGGATCAGCGCCTTGTCCACGCTGCCCACGGGGGAGGCGGCGGGCTCGGGGCTCTCACGGGGGTCAGTGCTCGCAGTGGGCTCAGAGGTCGACGTCATGGGTCCCATTGTCCCGTCGTCCGTCGGTGCTGGGACGGCGTTGCCGCCCCTGGTCGGGACCCCTATGATTATCGCGCATCTCGAAACAGACGTTTTGCATACCGAAACGATACAGGGTCCGGCACGAGATTCGACCACACTGATACCCGCCACGACACCCAGGAGAGCACCCGATGAGCATCGAACGCATCGACGTCAACGTCACCAGCCCCGGCCGCAATTTCGTGACCGTCAAGGTCACCACGAGCGACGGCGTCGTGGGCCTCGGCGACGGCACGCTCAACGGCCGCGAGCTCGCGGTCGTCTCCTACCTGCGCGATCACGTGGCGCCCACCCTGATCGGCCGCGACGAATCGGCCATCGAGCAGACCTGGCAGTACCTCTACCGCAGCCCCTACTGGCGCCGCGGCCCGGTCACCATGGCCGCCGTCGCCGCGATCGACATGGCGCTGTGGGACATCGCCGCGAAGAAGGCCGGCGAGCCGCTGTACAAGTTGCTCGGCGGCGCCTCCCGCACCGGGCTGCTCACCTATGCGCACGCGTCGGGCACCACCATCGAGAAGCTCAACGAGGCCACCCACGGCTACGTCGAGCAGGGCTTCAAAGCAGTGCGCATCCAGGCCGGCGTTCCCGGGCTGGACCAGATCTACGGCGTGCATGACTCTGAGCCGGGCGGGAAGTACGAGTACGAGCCCGCGGGGCGGACGGAGGCCGGGGCCCCGCTGCGGCCGACGGAGGAGACCTGGGATACCCGCGCCTACCTGCGCCACCTGCCCACCGTGTTCGCGGGCGTGCGCGAGGAGTTCGGCCCCGAGCTGCGCCTCCTGCACGACGGCCACCACCGCATGAGCCCTATCGAGGCCGCGAAGCTCGCGAAGTCGCTGGAGCCCTACGACCCGTTCTGGCTCGAGGACTGCACGCCCGGCGAGGACCAGGCCGTGCTGCGCCTGGTGCGCCAGCACTCGGTGACGCCGCTGGCCATCGGCGAGGTCTTCAACTCGGTGTACGACTACCAGACCCTCATCACCGAGCGCCTGATCGACTACGTGCGATCCTCGGCCACCCACGCCGGCGGCATCACCGGCCTGCGCCAGATCATGGCCTTCGCCGCGGTCTACGGGATCCGTTCCGGGTTCCACGGGCCCACGGACGTCTCGCCGGTGGGGATGGCCGCGAACCTCCACCTGGGCCTCGCGATCCACAACTTCGGCATCCAGGAGTACATGCCGCACTCCGAGACCACCCTGTCGGTGTTCCGCACCAGCTACCGCTTCGAGAACGGTCTGCTGCACCCGGGCGAGACCCCGGGCCTCGGCGTCGAGCTCGACGAGGAGGCGGCGGCCGCCCACGAGTACGTGCCCGCCTACCTGCCGGTGAACCGCCTGCGCGACGGGTCCGTGCACGACTGGTGAGCTGAGGTGCGCCGACCTTCCGGCGGACTTCCGGGCACGGCATGCCTAGGGTGAGGGGCATGCTCGTCGATCCTGCCCCCGATCTCCCTGCCACGTCCGGTGCCGGTGCCCGTGCCGGTGCCGATGCCGGTGGTGATGCCTCACGCACGGATCCGTCCCGGGACAGCGTCCCGATCCGGCGTCGGACGGCCCTGGCCGGCGCCGGCAGCTCGCTGGCCCTGCTCGCGCTGGCCGCCTGCAGCGACGAGGACACCGGGCCCGGGCCGCAGGAGCCCGACGTGGAGGAGGTCGCCGAGCTGAGCGTCGTCTACCGCGAGGACCCTGCCTCGCGCGGCGACTGGATGGTCTGGACCGTCGGCTACGACCTCGCGGAGGACCAGGACGCCCCGCCGCTGTACGACGCCACCACCCAGCAGGCGCGGGACGAGGCGCTGCAGGCCAAGAAGGCGGAGAAGGACTGGACCCGCGAGGACCCCTTGCTGGTGCTCGACCCCTACGGCAGCACCCGCACCGGTCTGTACGTCTACTTCGAGGACGCGGCCAGCGGGCAGCTCGACGTCCTCTCCCGGGCCGCGGCCACCGAGGGCTTCGCCCGCACGGCCGCCAACCATGGCCGGACCGGCTTCGAGGGCCTGGTCATCGGCCTGGTCCCCGGCGCCCACAACACCCTGTCGCTGACCTGGACGCCCGAGGCCGGTGGCGAGGCCGGTGGCGAGGCCAGCGGCAGGACCAGCGGCGAACTGCGGATCAAGGCCCCCGCCACGGAGTCCGGATATGGCACGGCCGTGACCGCCGAGATCGCCGATCCGGATGCCCTCACCCCGGGGCTCTTCGCGCTCAGCGGCGTCACCGTCCAGAGCAACAACACCTACCTCGTCGACAACGCCGGCACGATGCGCGCCGAGGTGAGCTCCGGCGACACCGCCGCGCACCACGTCGTCGTGACCGACGGGGACCTCGTGATCACCACCGGGTCCCGCCAGGTCGGCATGCTCGATCCGCTCGGGCACGCCCACACCCTCATCGACCTGGGGGACCACAGCGTCCACCACGATCTCGTCGTGGTCGACGGCGTCGCCTATGTCCTCACGTCGGACTCGACCTCGGAGCGGGTCGAGGACCGGGTGATCCGGGTGGATCTCGCCTCCGGGGACGTCGCCCAGGTGGTCGACCTGCAGGCGATCCTCCCCGAGTACGAGAAGCTCGCCCACGCCCAGGAGGGCGAAGCCGGCGGGTCCGCGGTCCAGGGCAAGGACTGGATCCACGTCAACTCGATCGACGTCCGCGAGGGCGTCATGTACCTCTCGGCCCGCGAGACCTCCACGATCATCGCCCTGGACGACGCCCTCGACCCGGGAGCCGACCCCACCGTGCGCTGGATGATCGGTGTGGCCGCGCTCTGGGAGGGCACCGGCTACGAGGAGCACTTCCTCGCCCCCGAGGGCACCGTGATCGGCAATGCCGGCCAGCACAGCGTGCGACGCCTCGACGACGACGCCCTGGAGGCGGGCCAGTTCTACCTGGAGATGTTCAACAACAACTATTGGCGGGTGGGCACGCGCGACGACGCGGACTGGCAGGACGTCGGCCCGGAGGACGCCACCACCGATGAGCACGACGGGGTCAGCCACGCCCTGCGCTATCTCGTCGACGAGAACGCCGGCACCTACCGGCAGGACGACGCCGTCGAGCTGCCGTACTCCTCGGTGGTCTCCAACGTGTTCCGCCTCGGTGACGGCGGGATCGACCAGCCGATGGTCGCGAACTCCGGCCGTGCGAACGAGTTCTCCGAACGGTCGGCCGACGGGAAGATCCTGGCCACCTACCGCTACGACTCCGCCAGCCATGGCTACCGGGTCTACAAGGACTCCTTCGACGGTTTCTGGTTCAGCGGGCACTGATCCCGGGAGGTCGAGAGGCCGTGCCCCGTCGGCCGACCCTCTGATCCCGCGCCCCGTCGGCCGACCCTGTGATCCCGCGCCACCGGACACGATTCCCCTCGGCCCGTCCGACTCGGACACAATGAGACGGTGACAGAGACCCAGGCGACCGTCGAATCCGTCCTCTCGATGCTGCGCGCGCAGCCGCACGACGAGGAACAGCTCGAGCAGCTCGCCCGCGAGGCGCATCTGCTGCCTGCCGGCGAACTGCTCTATCTGCTCGAGTCCCGTCCCGAGACCGAAGCGGCCGTGCTGTTCCGGGTGCTCGACAAGGACACCGCGCTGAGCGTCTTCGAGTCGCTGCCCTCCCATCACCAGGCCGAGCTGATCTCCGCCCTGCGCACCCCGCAGGTCGCCGAGATCATCGGGGACCTCGACCCCGACGACCGTGCCGCCCTGCTGGACGAGCTGCCGGCCTCGGTCGCCGAGCGGCTCATGCACGGGCTCGATGCGGACGAACGGGCCATGACCACCACGGTGCTGGGCTACCCGCGCCACGCCATCGGCCGGTACATGTCCCCCGAGGTGCTCACCCTGCACCCCTCGCTCACGGTCCGGGAGGCGCTGGCCCACGTGCGGACCCACGCGGAGGAGCCCGAGACCATCTACCTGCTGCCGGTGGTCGACAGGACCCGGACGCTGCTGGGTGTGGTGGGGCTGCGTCGGCTGCTGCTCGCCGACGAGGACGCGCTCGTGGGCGACATCGCGCACGACGCCGTCCGCGCGACCGCCACCGACGACCGCGAGGACGCCGCTCGACGCTTCTTCAGCGCGAAGCTCCTGGCCATGCCCATCGTGGACAGCGAGGACCGTTTGGTGGGGATCGTGACCGTCGACGATGCCGTGGACATCATCGAGCAGGAGAACACCGAGGACTCCGCCCGCACCAGCGGCTCCGAGCCGCTTCCGCGCGCGTACCTGTCCACCCCGATCGTGGGGATCGTGCGCAGCCGCATCGTCTGGCTGCTCGTGCTGGCCATCTCCGCGATCCTCACCGTCCAGGTGCTCGAGGTCTTCGAGGACCGGCTGGACCAGGTGGTGATCCTGGCGCTGTTCATCCCGCTGCTGACCGGCACCGGTGGCAACACCGGCAACCAGGCGGCGACCACCGTGACCCGTGCGCTCGCCGTGGGCGAGGTGAGGGTGCGGGACCTGCCACGTGTGGTCTGGCAGGAGCTGCGCGTGGGCGCGACGCTGGGCGCTGTGCTGGGCACCCTGGGGTTCGTGGTCTCCGGCCTGGTCTACGGCTGGCCGATCGGCACGGTGATGGGGCTGACCCTGCTGTCGATCTGCACCATGGCCGCGATCGTCGGCGGCCTGATGCCGCTCGTCGCGAAGCGGGTCGGGGCCGATCCGGCAGTGTTCTCCAACCCCTTCATCTCCACCTTCTGCGACGCCACCGGCCTGATCATCTACTTCACGATCGCCACGGCCGTGCTGGGCCTCTGACGGCCCGACCCGTCGCGCTCCCGCCGCGCGAGGCCCACTCACGTTCCCGTCTGGCGGGGCCCACTCACGCTCTCGTGGGGCGGGTCCTCGCCGCGAAGAGTGTGACACGCACACCGAATCCCTCGATCTGTACCGCCAGCGGTACGGATCGAGGGATTCGGCGGGCGTGTCGCGACCTGGTGCCGGTGGGGTCCGCGCGCCTCGGTACTGGCGGGCCGGCGCGCTCGCTCCCGACCCGGGCCGGCGGGCCTGCGCGCTCGCTCCCGACCCGGGCCGGCGGGCCTGCGCGCTCGGTCCCGACCCGGGCCGGTGGATCGGGACGCTTCGGCCCGGGTCAGGGCCGGGCGCTCACACCTCGTCGCCGACGGTGATCGCCTCGGCCTCCTCGACCGGGGTGAGCTGGTGGTGGGTGCCGACGGCGGCGAGGTGGCGTCGGCCGATCACGAGCATGAGCATCGAGACCACGAGCGCCCCGGCGGCGAGCAGGTACGGAGCGCCGGCGGCGGTCGCGGCGGCGAGCGGCCCGGCGATGGCGGGAGCGATCGCGCCGCCGAGGAAGCGCACGCCGGAGTAGGCGGAGCTCGCGACGCCGCGGGGCAGGTCGGTCGCCTCCATGACGGTCTCGGTCAGCGCCGTGTTCATGATGCCCAGCAGCAGTCCGCCGATCACGATGAGCACGATCAGTCCGGTCATCGAGGTGTGGAAGATGCTCATGATCAGCATCAGTACCGCGAGCAGGCCGAGCACGGTCAGCAGCGTGGGGATCAGCCCGAGCTTCCGGGTGAGGACCGGGGCGACGAACACCGAGGTGATCGCGAGGCCGAGGCCCCAGCCGAAGAACACGCCGCCGATGCCGAGGGCGCCGAACTCCATCCCGTGCGCGGCGGCGGCCGCCTCGAGCGGGAAGGGCGAGTAGGCCAGCAGCGTGAAGAACGCGAAGTTGTAGAAGATCGCGGTGAGGGCGAGCGTGCGCAGCGCCGGGTGGGACAGGGCGCGCAGCGAGGCCAGCGGCGCGACGTGCGCGGGCTTGGCCTCTTTCTTCAGCAGCACCATGATCGCGAGGAAGCCGACGCCCATCAGCACGGCGGTGCCGGCGAAGGGGGCGCGCCAGGAGACGTTGCCGAGCAGTCCGCCGAGCAGCGGGCCGAGCGCCATGCCGATGCCGAGCGCGGTCTCGTAGAGGATGATCGCGCCGGCACTGGGGCCGGCGGTGGCACCGACGATCGCGGCCAGGGCCGTGGAGATGAACAGGGCGTTGCCGAGGCCCCAGCCGGCGCGCAGGCCGATGATCTCCCAGACGCCGCCTGCGCCCGCGGCGAGTGCCGCGAACAGCACCACCAGCACGAGGCCGATGAGCAGCGTGCGCTTCACCCCGATCTTCGAGGCGAACCAGCTGGTGAAGAACATGGCGATCGCGGTGATGAAGAGGTAGCTGGTGAACAGCAGCATCGCCTGCGACGGGGTGGCCTTCAGCTGGGTGCTGATCGCGGGGAGGATCGGGTCCACCAGGCCGATGCCCATGAAGGACACGGTCGCGGCGAAGGCGATCGCCCACACGGACTTGGGCTGGCGGAACGCCTCGCGCAGGGTGGGGGCGGCGTTCTGGGCGGCCGGCTTCCGCGGCGGGGGCGGCGGGGTCGTGCCCTGCGGAGCGGTCGAACCGGTGGTGTGCACGGTCATGCGGTGAGGTCCTTCGGTCGGAGGGGGACGACGGGTCGAGCCCGGAGATGGTCCGGGGGAGCGGGTCGACGTGAAGGGGGCGGGATGAGCTGCGGCGTGGAGCGGGGACGGGCTCCGGTCGGGGTCACCCGTCGTGCGAGTCGACGAGCCCGGCGAGGATCTCGGCGGCGCGCTCGAGGGTCGCGATGTCCTCGGCGGGAAGCGGCTCCAGGAGTGCGCCGACGCCTGTCGCGAGCTGGGAGCGCCAGGCGGTGAGCTGTCGGGCGCCCTGCTCCGTGGTGCTGACGAGGGAGGAGCGGGAGTCCGTCGGGTCGGGTTCCCGGCGCACCAGCCCCTCCTCCTCGAGCCGCTTGATGACGGTGGTCGCCGTGGGGCGGGAGACCCGTTCGCGGTCGGCGATCTCGCTCAGGCGCAGCGGCCCGTGACGCTCGATCGTGGCGACCACGCGCCAGGACACCGTGCCGACGCCCACCTCGGAGCGGCGTGCGGCGAGCCGGGAGAACTGGCTGCACACCAGGGCGAGGTGCTGGGGGAGCTCGCCAGGAGCGTCATCGGAAGTCATCACGACGAGTCAGAGTAGTTTGCAATGCGAACTAAAACAAGTGAGGGATGCGAACTGGTTGTGTGCGTCTCACGACGCCCGGCGCCCGGCGCCCAGTGCGACCTTGGAGCTGTTGTCTGACGTTCCATTGCGCGGAAAGGTCACACTCGGTAGGCCGCGCCGACGCCGACGCCGACGCCGACGCCGACGCCGACGCCGACGCCGACGCCGAGGTCGATGCGCCAGGGCCGGCGTTCGAGCCTCAGCGGATCACGGGATCTCCGGCGCCGCCGGCGAGCAGGGCGTCGAGGTCGCGCCGTCGCGGCGCCCCCTCCCAGTCCCCGGGAGTGGTGCAGGCCAGCGCCCCGCAGGCGTTCGCGCGGGCCAGCCGCGCGGCCACGTCGAGCCCGTCGAGCTGGGCGCTGAGGTACCCGGCCACGAAGGCGTCCCCCGCGCCGACGGTGTCGACCACGTCGACCCGATGCCCGGGAGCCTCCTGGATCTCACCGTCCGCGAGCGTGGCGCCCCCGTCGGCCCCGAGCTTCACGACCACCTGGCGGCCGTCGGCCTCCAGCGCCCGCAGCAGGGCCTGGTGGTCGGACTCGTCGGCAGCGGCAGCGGTGCCGACACCTGCACCGCCTGAGGCGGGGGCTATGATCGACAGCTCCTCCGGCCCGCCGAACACGATGTCGACGTGCTCGAGGATCTCGCCCAGACGCTCCGCGAGCAGTTCCCGCGATCCGAGGCGGGAGCGGTAGTTCACGTCGAGGCTGACCTGCACTCCCGCCGCGACGGCCCGATGCACGGCCGCGACATTGGTGGCATGCGCGGTCTCCGACAGCAGCGGGGTGATGCCGCTGAGGTGCAGGATGTCCGCCTGCTCGATGAGGCCGTCGGGGATGTCGTCCGGCGTGAGCGCGGAGGCGGCGGACCCGGCGCGGTAGTAGTCCACGCGGGTGGTGGTGCCGCTGGGGCGGGACTTGAGCATCAGGCCCGTCGGCCGTTCCGGATCGACCGCGCAGTGCACCTCGACGCCCTCGGCGCGGATCTCCCGCATCACCCGCGTGCCCAGCGGGTCATCGCCCACCCGGCTCACCCAGGCGACGGGGACGTCGAGGCGGCGCAGTCCGATCGCGAGGTTCGACTCGGCGCCGCCCAGGGAGATGTCCACCGAGGGCAGGTGGGCGAGCGAGCCGATCGTGCCGCTGCGCATCATCGCCATGGTCTCGCCGACGGCGACCACGCGCGCGGCCGACGGGGCGCCGCTCATGCCCCGGCCTCGCGGGTGGTCACGCCCACGAACTGGGCGGCGCGGTCGGCGAGGGCGCCGAGGTCCCCGCCCTTGAGGGCATCGCCGAGCAGCGGGCCGCCCACGGAGACGGCGTCGGCCCCGGCCTGCAGCCAGGCGCCCGCCGCCTCGAGGTCCACGCCGCCGGAAGGGATCACGCGGATGCCCGGGAAGGGTCCGCGCAGGTCCTTGAGGTAGCCGGGACCCACGACGCTCGCCGGGAACACCTTGACCGCTGCCGCGCCGGCGGCCCAGCCCGTGTGCAGCTCGCTCGGGGTGAGGCCGCCGGGCACGATCGCGATACCGGACTCGGCGGCCGCGTCGAGGAGGTCTGCCCGGGTGATGGGGGTGACGATGTAGTGCGCGCCGAGCTCGGCCGCCCGCCGCAGGTCGGCGGGGTCGGTGACGGTGCCGATGCCGATGTCGAGCTGGTCGCCGAACCGCTCCAGCAGGTCGGGCAGCTCGTCGAGGGTGCCCGGGGTGGAGAGCGTCAGCTCGACGGAGCGGATGCCGGCGCCGGCGAGGGTCTCCAGCACGGGTGCGTACTGGTCGGCGCGCTCGCCGCGGATCACGACGATCAGGCGGGCGGCCGCGGTGCGCTCGGGAAGCGTGGGGCGTTCGGTGCGGGTCATGGCGGGCTCCTCGGGGAGGTCGGTACGGACGGGGTGGGCGGCGGGCGCGACGTGGACGACGGAGGCGACCCGCCGTGGGCGGCGGATGCGGTGGGGAAGGAGGGCCGACGCGCACAGCGCCGGCCCTGGATCCTCACAGCTCGAGCAGCACCTTGGCGGAGCGGGAGGCATCCTTCGCGGTCGCGAACGCCTCCACGGCGTCCGCGGCGGGGATGACCTGGGTGACCACGGCGTCGAAGCGGTCGTCGGCCGCGAGCACCTCGATGGCCTCGTCCATCTCGGTGTCGAAGCGCTGGGTGCCGCGCAGCTGGACCTCCTTGGCCACGAGCGCGGCGAGGTTCACGGGGATGTCCGTGTTCGGGAGGATCGCGACCTGCACGATGATCCCGGCGGGGCGCACGGCACGCACGCCCGAGGACAGCGACACGGGGGCCGAGGAGCACTCGAGCACCACGTCGTAGGCGTTGTCCTCGGGGCTCTCCTCGGCGACCAGGATCGTCCGCGAGGCACCCAGGGCGCTCGCCCGTTCGAGCGGCTCGGGGCGCACGTCGGTCACGTCGACGGAGGCCGCGCCGCGGTGCAGGAGGGACGCGACGACCAGCAGGCCGATCGGGCCGGAGCCCAGGACCAGGCACTTCTTGCCCGTCACGTCACCGGCGATGGTCACGGCGTGCAGGGCGACGGCGAGCGGCTCCGCGAGCGCGCCCCGACGCAGGGGCAGCGACTCCGGAAGCCGGCGCAGGTTCGCGCGGTCGATGACCATGTACTGGGCCGCGGCCCCCTGGCGGTGCGGGGTGACGCTCGCGCTGCCCAGGTAATCGCCGCCGGGCCACAGGTGCGGGCGGTCCTCGATGCCCGGCGCGCTGGCTCCGTACCGGGCCGGGTGCACGGTCACCGGGGTGCCCGGGGCGAACTCGCCGCGGGGGTCGAGGTCGACCACGGCCGAGAGCTCATGGCCCGGGATCAGGGGCTCCGTGATGACGAACGCGCCGTTCGCGCCGTGGAAGTAATAGTGCAGGTCGGAGCCGCAGATGCCGACGTACGCGATCCGCAGGCGCACCTCGTCCCCGCTCGGTTCGACGTCGGGGGCGTCCTCCCAGCGGATGTCCTCGGCGGCGTGGATGGTCAGGGCCTTCATCAGCGGTTCTCCTTCAGGGAAGCGGCGAGGGCGTCGGCGGCCGCGGCGCGCGGTCCCGACGTGACGATCGTGGTGAGCAGCTCGCCGACGGCGACGACGAAGTCCTCGCGCTCGGCGAGCTGCTCGGACAGGCATCCGCTCTCGAGCAGGGCGCGGGCGTGCTCGGCCGGGGTGGTGGCGCGCGCCGCGACCTCCTGCAGACGGTCCTGATCCGGATCGCTCATCGCCCGGGCCTGCTCGCCGGGCTCGAACCCGCGGGGCGGGACGACGCAGGCGAACCAGGCGGCGACGGTGAGCGCGAGCAGCGCCGGCATCCGTCCCTGTTCGAGATGGAACAGCGCCGGGGTCGGGATCCGCTGGGGCAGCCGCATCGACCCGTCGGACCCCACCTGGCGGGTGCGATGGCCCAGGTCATGGTTGTGCCAGCGGTGCGTGAGGTCTTCGATGTACTCCTCGACGTCGAAGCCCGAGGGGAGGTCGATCGTGGGCAGGTTCTCGCCCCGGATCAGCGCGAGCGTGGACTCCGCGATCCAGTCCTGCTCGAAGCTCGCGGGGATCGTGGCGCGGCCGTCGAGCGCACCGAGGTAGGCGATCAGCGAGTGCGGGCCGTTGAGGATCCGCAGCTTGACCTGCTCGTACTTGCCCACCTCGTCCGACATGATCGCGCCGCCCAGGTCCCAGGCGGGGCGGCCGGCCGGGAAGTGGTCCTCCATCACCCACATGGAGAACTTCTCGGCCCGCACCGGGGCGCCGTCGCGCACGCCCAGCAGCTCGGCGACCTGATCGGAGGTGCCCGGGGTCGTGGCCGGGACGATGCGGTCCACCATCGCGTCGGGGAAGGCGACCTGTTCGCGCACGTAGGCCAGGACGTCCTCGGTGGCGCCGGAGTGCTCGAGGAACTCGGTGACCATGCGCCGGGCCGTCTGCCCCGCGGAGGACACGTTGTCGCAGGGCAGCACGGTGAACGGCTCACCGCTCGACGCCCGCTCGGTGAGGCCTCGGGCGAGCAGGCCGATCACGGTGCGGGGGGCGGTGGGATCCGT
The DNA here is from genome assembly GCF_052378285.1 of Brachybacterium sp. AOP3-A1-3. NCBI lineage: Bacteria > Bacillati > Actinomycetota > Actinomycetes > Micrococcales > Dermabacteraceae > Brachybacterium > Brachybacterium sp. AOP3-A1-3. Next base: position 27,886 of record NZ_JBQSXM010000026.1, read on the forward strand.
GAGGTCCGCGCGGATCCCGGCGGCCTCGACGTCGAGGCGGCCGGTGCGCGGGGAGACGGAGTAGCCGCCCTCGGACACGGTCAGGGTGAGGATGCGGCGGGCGGCGGTCGCGATCTCGGCCACCACAGCGCCGGGATCCTCGGCCATCACACCGAAACCGCGGTGCACATCGACCACGTCGGCGCGGGTCCCGGTATCCGCGAGCTCGAGCACGCTGTACAGGCCGTCCTGCGCGGCCATCGGGTCGACCACGGCGCGGGAGCGGTTCGCGAAGCCGATGATGCCCCAGTCGCCCTCCACGGCCTCGAGGGCACGGGCGGTGTGCACCGCGCCGTGGGCGCGATGGAAGGCGCCGAGTCCCAGGTGGATGATGCCGGCCCGAGCGGGGTCCTGAGGGGCCGAGGCGCCGAGCAGGGGCAGGCTGCGGGCGCTCGCCCGGCCGAGGGTGGGAAGGCTGTCCGAGGACGGCACGGGTTCCTCCTGGTCGTTGTCATGCACGGCTCCCGACACTGCGTTTCGACATGCGGAACGATGGTTTCGGGACTCGTAACATCCTATCAAGGCGGTCCCTGCTCACCTCGCTGCTGTCCTGTCGCGCGCCGACTACCGTGGGCAGCCTCCGCGGAGTTGTCCGCACCGACGATCAGGAGAGCAGACAGATGGCGATCACCGGAAGCCTCGATCGAGACGGTCACGACCTCGTCCTCACCCGCTCCGTGCTCGCCCCACGCGCCCGGATCTGGGACCACCTCACCCGCTCCGACCTGCTGGCGACCTGGTTCGGCAACTTCGCCGGCGATCCGACGACGGGCCGGGTGCAGGTCCTGATGAACGCCGAGCCCGGCGAGGCCTCGGCGAGCGAGTACACGATCCACGCCTGCGACGCGGGAGAGCTGCTCACCGTCAGCTCCTCGATGGGCGAGGGCACCTGGCGGCTCTCCGTCGAGCTCGACGACGCGGTCGGAGCCGACGAGGATCATGTTGCGGCGGACGCGGGGACCGAGCCGGTCACCCAGGTGCGGCTGCGCCACCAAGACGTGCCGATCGACATGATCCAGCACGTGGGTCCGGGTTGGGAGTGGTACCTCGATCGGCTCGTCGGCACGGTGACCGGCGGAGACATCCCGGGCATGGAGGTCTGGGACACCCGCTACATGAGCCTCAGCGAGGACTACGCCGCACTGGCGAGGTGACGGGCCGGGCTGCGATCCGCACCAGAGGCCCGTGCCTCGTGCCTCGTGCCGGTGCCCAGAGCCTCGAGCTCCGAGCCGACGGTCCTTGCGATCTGGCCCGCCGCCGGGACGCCGTGCGGAAGACGGTCGCACACGACGGCCTGCGGATATGGCACCCTGGCCGACCGTGGCCGCCCGACGGGCGGCTCGGCAGGTCCTGCCCCCGAACGGCCCGCCTGAACGGCACGCCCGCACTGCACGTCCGAGGAGCATCGACGATGAAGATCCGCACGGTCACCACCTATCAGGTCCCGCCACGCTGGGCGTTCGTGCGGATCGAGACCGACGAGGGCGTGGTCGGCTGGGGCGAGCCGGTCGTCGAAGGGCGTGCCGCGACGGTGTGCGCGGCGGTCGACGAGCTCAGCGACTACCTCGTGGGCAAGGACCCGGAGAACATCGAGGACCTCTGGACGGTCATGTACCGCGGCGGCTTCTACCGCGGCGGACCGATCCTCATGAGCGCGATCGCCGGCATCGACCAGGCGCTGTGGGACATCAAGGGCCGCGCGCACGACATGCCCGTCCACCAGCTGCTGGGCGGCCGGGTCCGCGACCGCATCGGCGTCTACTCCTGGATCGGCGGCGACCGCCCCTCGGACACCGCCCGTCAGGCCAAGAACGCGGTGGAGCGGGGCTTCAGCGCGGTGAAGATGAACGGCACCGAGGAGATGCAGTTCATCGACAGCTGGGAGACGGTGACCCGAGCCGTCGAGAACGTCGCCACGATCCGCGAGGCCGTCGGGGACGACATCGGGGTGGCCGTCGACTTCCACGGCCGTGTGCACGCTCCGATGGCGAAGGTGCTGCTGCGCGAGCTCGAACCGTTCCATCCGCTGTTCATCGAGGAGCCCGTGCTCAGCGAGAACCTCGACTCGGTGCTCGACGCCCTGCGCGCCACCCCGACGCCGATCGCGCTGGGGGAGCGGCTGTTCACCCGCTGGGACTTCAAGCGCGTGCTGGCCAGCGGCGCCGTCGACATCATTCAGCCCGACCCGTCCCACAGCGGCGGCATCACCGAGACCCGCAAGATCGCAGCGATGGCCGAGGCCTACGACGTCGCCCTCGCCCTGCACTGCCCGCTCGGCCCGATCGCCCTGGCGACCTGCCTGCAGATCGACGCCGGCGCCTACAACGCCTTCATCCAGGAGCAGAGCCTCGGCATCCACTACAACGAGGCCAACGACCTGCTCGACTACGTGAAGGACCGCTCCGTCTTCGCCTACGAGGACGGCATGGTGCGCATCCCGACGGGCCCGGGTCTCGGCATCGAGATCGATGAGGACTACGTGCGTGAGCGCGCTGAGATCGGCCACCGCTGGCGCAACCCCATCTGGCGCCACCGCGACGGCTCGCTCGCCGAATGGTGAGCCGACCCAGCCGCACCCCTGCTCCCGACCGCTGGCACTGACTGCTGGCATTGACCCTGTGCCGAGGACCGCCTGCGCGGACTGCCAGTGCTGATCCCTGCGCCGACCGCCCGTACTGCCCGCTGCGTTGACCGCCCGCGCTGACGACCGCCCGTGCGGAGAGAACCGCACCGACGACCTCGATCGATCTGACCATCCCGATCGATCCGACGACCCCCATCGAGCCGAGAGGACCTTCCCGTGGAACTGGACTGGATAGAAGAGACCGGATGGGAGAGCTGGCTCGGCGCCGGCGGCCTGATCACCGTCGCCGTCGTCGCCGTCGCGCTCCTGCTCGTCATGGTGATGAAGCTGAAGATCCACGCGTTCCTCGCGCTGATCATCGTCAGCCTGCTCACCGCGGTGGTGGCCGGGATCCCGGCCGGCCAGGTCGTCCCGACCATGCTCTTCGGCTTCGGCAACACCCTCTCCAACGTCGCCCTCCTGGTCGCGATCGGCGCGATGCTCGGCGCGATGGTCGAGACCTCGGGCGGCGCGCGAGCGCTCGCGGAGTGGATGATCAGGCTGTTCGGCGAGAAACGCGCTCCCTTCGCCCTGGGCGTCGCGGCGCTCTTCATCGGCTTCCCGATCTTCATGGATGCGGCCTTCGTGCTGATGGTGCCGATCGTCTACGCCGTGGCGCGCCGCCTCGGCGGGAACCTGCTGGCCTTCGGCATCCCGGTGGCCGCGGCGCTGTCCGTGATGCATGTGTACCTGCCGCCTCACCCGGGGCCGGTCGCCGCCACCGCGTTCCTCGAGGCGAACCTGGGGTACGTGCTGCTCCTGGGCCTCGTGCTGGCCTTCCCCACCTGGTACATCTCCGGTCACCTGTGGGGGAAGGTCGTCGCGAACCGCTTCCGCATCAACGTGCCGGACGCCGCCTTCGCCGGGCTCACCGGTGACGAGGAGGAGGTCGAGAACCCGCCCGCCCCGTGGACGATCATGCTGATCCTCATCCTGCCGCTGATCCTCATCCTGCTGAACACCGGCTTCGACGCCCTCGGCAGCGTCGGAGCCGTCGATCCGGACTCGGTGGTCGTGCAGGCGATGCGGATGCTCGGCGAGACGCCGATCGCGCTGCTCATCACGGCGCTGTTCACCGTGATCGTGCTCGGCTTCCGCCGTGGCAAGAGCGGCACCACCATCGAGAAGACGATGGACAACGCCCTCGGCCCGGTCTGCGCGGTCATCCTCATCACCGGCGCCGGCGGCATGTTCGGCGGC
>NZ_JBQSXM010000027.1:0-26881 GCF_052378285.1 Brachybacterium sp. AOP3-A1-3
GTCGAGATCGGGAAGCGTGTAGTCCGCCATGGTGGTCATCCCTTCGTCGTGGGGTATGCGGGACCAGCCTGTGCAGGCCCCGCCGTGCCTCCCATCCTGCCACGATGCTCCCGGAGTTGGCAGGGTGCCTCCCGCTGAGGAAGCCCTCGTGCCCCGCCGCTGACACATTCCTGCCAGACATCCGTGCCGTCCCGGCCATCTGTCGGGGCCGCGGTCCACAATGGTGCGATGGCCGAGTCCCGCCAGCTGCTCCCATCCTCGTTCTCCCCTCCCACGGCCACCTGGTTCGCCGAGGCCTTCGAGGCACCCACCCCTGCCCAGTCAGCGGCCTGGGAAGCGATCGAGCGCGGGGACGACACGCTGGTCGTGGCGCCGACCGGTTCGGGCAAGACCCTGGCCGCCTTCCTCACGGCGATCGATCGCCTCGCCACGGCGGATCCGGCCCCCGCGGGCGCGGAACACGGCCGATCGGTCCCGAAGGGCGGCGGCCGCGCGCGAGCGGCGCGCGGGACCACCAGCGTCCTGTACATCTCGCCGCTCAAGGCCCTCGGGGTGGATGTCGAACGGAACCTGACGTCCCCGCTGGTGGGGACGGCGCGGATGGCGGAGCGCCTCGGTCTGCCCCGTTCACCGGTCAGCGTGGGCGTGCGCACCGGGGATACCCCGCCCGCCGAGAGGCGGCGACTCGTCGTGCATCCGCCGGACATCCTCATCACCACTCCCGAGTCACTGTTCCTCATGCTGAGCTCCCAGGCCAGGGAGCCGCTGCGGGGCGTGCGCACGGTGATCCTGGACGAGGTCCACGCGGTCGCCGGCACCAAGCGCGGCGTGCATCTGGCCCTGTCCCTCGCACGGCTCGACGCGATGCTCGAGGCACCGGCGCAGCGCATCGGGCTCTCCGCGACCGTCGAGCCCGTCGACGAGGTCGCCGCCTTCCTCACGGGCTCCGGGCGACCCCGCGAGGTGGCCGTCGTGCGCCCTGCCTCGACCAAGCGCTGGGACTTCTCGGTGACGATGCCGGTCTCTGATCTCCAGGCGATCGAGCCGCCGCTGGATGCGGTCGATGACGAGGACGTCTCCGGCACGATCTGGCCGCACGTCGAACGTGCCGTCCTCACCCAGATCCTCGCGCACCGCTCGACGATCGTCTTCACCAACTCCCGCAGCCAGGCCGAGCGCCTGACCGGGAAGCTCAACCGATTGCATGCACGCCGCGCGTCCCCGGAGCCCGGCCGCAGCGCAGAGCTCGAGAACGCCGCTGGCCCCGAGGGCGCCGAGGGCGCCGAGGAGATCGAGGACATCGCCCGCGCCCACCACGGCTCGATGTCCAAGGAGATCCGCGCCCAGATCGAGGATCAGCTGAAGTCCGGAACCCTGCGCTGCGTCGTGGCGACGTCCTCTCTCGAGCTGGGCATCGACATGGGCGCCGTCGACCTCGTGCTGCAGGTCGCCGCGCCGATGTCCGTCTCCAGCCTGCTCCAACGGGTGGGACGTGCCGGGCACGATGTCGGCGCCGTCTCCGAAGGGTCGCTGCACCCGCTGCATGCCGCGGACGTGCTGCGTTCCGCGGTCGCCGTGCAGGAGGCGCTCGCCGGCCGGATCGAGCCCCTCTCGGTGCCCCGCAATGCGCTGGACGTGCTCGCCCAGCACACCGTCTCCGCCGCCGCGATGGACGACCTCCAGATCGACGACTGGTTCGACCTGGTGCGCAGCGCGCACCCCTACCGCGCTCTTCCCCGCTCCGCCTTCGACCAGACCATCGATCTGCTCGCCGGGCGCTACCCGTCGACCGCCTTCTCCGAGCTGCGACCGCGGCTGGTGCACGACCATGACACCGGTCTGCTCACGGGCCGGCCGGGAGCACAGCGCCTCGCGGTGACCAGCGGCGGCACCATCCCCGACCGCGGTCTGTACCCGGTGCACCTGGTGGCCGGGGACGACGACTCCCAGCCGCGCCGGGTGGGCGAGCTCGACGAGGAGATGGTCTACGAGTCGCGCCGCGGGGATGTCATCACCCTGGGCACCAGCAGCTGGCGGATCGAGGAGATCACCGCCTCCCGGGTCACCGTCTCCCCCGCCTTCGGCCTCACCGGCCGCATCCCGTTCTGGCACGGCGGCGGCGACGGCCGCCCCGCGAGCCTGGGCCGCGCGATCGCCACCGCCCAGAGCGAGCTCGCCGACCTCGAGCGGCCGCAGGCCGACGAGCGCCTCGCCGCGCTGGGTCTCGACGTCAACGCTCGCACCGTGCTGCTGGACCATCTCGCCGAGCAGAAGCACGTGACCGGGGTCGTGCCCGGCCCGCAGCAGCTGGTCGTCGAACGCTTCCTCGACGAGCTCGGGGACTGGAGGGTCGTCCTGCATTGCTCCTACGGCCAGCGGATCACCGGCCCGTGGGCCCTCGCTGTCGGGGCCAGGGTCGAGGAGAGATACGGCCTGGACGGCCAGGTCATGGCCGCCGACGACGGCATCGTGCTGCGGATACCCCATGGGGAGCAGCCGCCGGGTGCCGACCTGTTCGTCTTCACGCCCGAGGAGATCGACGAGGAAGTTCGGCGCCTCGTCGGCTCCTCCGCGCTGTTCGCCGCCCGCTTCCGCGAGTGCGCGGCGCGGGCGCTGCTGCTTCCCCGGCGGGATCCGAACCAGCGGGCTCCGCTGTGGCAGCAGCGTCAGCGGTCCTCCCATCTGCTGGAGGTCGCCCGCCCCTACCCGGACTTCCCGATCATGCTCGAGGCTGCCCGCGAGTGCCTGCAGGACGTCTACGACCTGCCCGCCCTCATCGATCTCATGACGCAGATCGGGCGGCGCCGCCTCGAGGTCCGGGAGATCGAGACCCCCACCCCGTCCCCTCTCGCGCGGTCGTTGCTGTTCGGCTACCTCGCCCAGTTCATCTACGACGCCGACGCCCCGCTCGCCGAGCGCCGCACCGCCGCCCTCGCGCTGGACCAGTCCCTGCTCGCCGAGCTGCTGGGATCGGTGAGTCTTCGCGAGCTGCTGGATGCCGAGGTCATCTCCGAGGTCGAGAGCCGTCTGCAGGGACTGAGCGAGGACCGTGCGCTGCGCGGGGCGGAGCAGATCGCGGACGCCCTGCGGCGACTCGGACCCCTGACCCGGGACGATCTCGCCGCCCGCGCGGCCGACGGGATCGACCTCGAGACCGAGCTCTCCCAGCTCCACGACACCCGGCGGATCCTCGCCGTGCGCATCGCCGGCCTCGAGCACCTCGCCGCGATCGAGGATGCCGGGCTGCTGCGCGACGCGCTCGGGGTCGCCCTCCCGCCCGGTGTCCCCGACGCCCACCTCGCGCCGGTGGATCGGGCCGTCGCCCAGCTGCTGTCGCGCTGGGCACGCGGTCGTGGTCCCTTCCTCGCGAACGGTCCGGTGGACGCCTTCGGCCTCGCCCCCGGCGTGGCTCGCGGCGCGCTCGAGCAGCTCACCGCCGAGCGGGTGCTGCAGCAGGGCGAGTTCAGTCCCGGCCGCGAGGGCGAGGAGTGGGTCGATGCCGACGTGCTGCGGCGGATCCGCCGAGCCAGCCTCGCCGCGTCCCGACGGGAGATCGCCCCGGTCCCCGGCCCGGTCTATGCCCGCTTCCTCGGGCAGTGGCAGCACCTGACGGGGCGACGGTCCGACGGCCGCCGGGACCGGGCCACGTGGCAGGGCCGCGACGGCCTGCTCTCCGTGATCGACCAGCTCGCCGGGGTGTCGCTGCCGCTGTCCGCCTGGGAGGAGCAGGTGCTGCCGGCGCGGATGCCCGATGCGAGCCCCGCCCTGCTGGACGCGGCCTTCGCCGCCGGTGACGTGGTGTGGACCGGGCACGGGCGGCTCGGCGCCGACGACGGCTGGATCCGGTTGCATCTTGCGGACGCCCTGCCGCTCGGGCTCGACGCCGAGGCGCTCGAGGAGGCCGCCTCGGCCCTGGCCGAGGGGTCCCTCACCGCCCGGGTCCTCGCCATGCTCCGCGGGACACCTGGCGCGCTTCGCCACGGCGAGATCCTCACCGCCCTCGCCGCAGACGGGGACGCCGCGCCACCACCGGACCTGCACGACGCTCTGTGGGACCTCGCGTTCCAGGGCTTGATCACCAACGACTCCTTCGAGGCGCTGCGCACCTACGGTCGCGGACCGGCACGGCCCTCCCGGCCGACGGGACGCTCGCGCCCCCTGACCCGGCGCGGCGCAGCGCGGCTGTCGGCCGCGATGATGCGGCAGGGGGCATCGTCCGTCTCCGAGCTCGTCACGGGGCCCACCGGAGCAGGACGGTGGTCCGCCGTGAGAGTCGAGGCGGTCGATCCCGCCGCCCGGGCGGCGGCGCTCGCGACCCTGCTCCTGGACCGGCACGGCGTGGTGACGCGGGGCGCGATGGACATCGAGGACATCCCCGGCAGCTTCGCCGCCGTGTACCGCGTGCTCGCCGTGCTCGAGGAGAACGGCAGCTGTCGCCGCGGCTACTTCGTCGACGGGCTCGGCGCCTCCCAGTTCGCCCCGGTCGAGGCGGTGGACCTGCTGCGCGATCGGGACCGGGAGGCCGAGGCGCAAGGCGACCCCGACGCCGGGACCGTCGGCCCTTCCCCCGAGGCATCGACCGTCGCGCTCGCCGCGACCGACCCGGCGAACCCCTACGGCGCAGCGCTCCCGTGGCCGTCCTTCACGATCGCCCCGCCCGAGGGCACGACCGTGCGGCCCGCGCGTCGCGCCGGAGCACTGGTGCTGCTGGCCGACGGGCATGTCGTCGCCGTCGTCGACAAAGGCGCCAAGCACCTCCTGTGGTGGGCAGACGAGACCGCGACGACGCTGGTCGCCGAGCAGCTGGTGCGGGCGATCGTCGAGGACTCCCGTCTGCCTCAGCTGCGGATCGAGCGGATCAACGGGAACCCGATCACCAGCGCTCCCGTCGCGGCGATCGGCGACGCCCTGGTCGCCGCCGGCTGCTACCGCTCGCCGAAGTCCATCCGCCTGCGCGCAGGAGGTCGCTGATGCCCGAGGGAGACACCGTCGCCCGGCAGTGCCGGGCGCTGCACGAGGCTCTCGCGGGGGCGACCCTCACCACGAGCGATCTGCGGGTGCCCCGCGCCGCCACGGCGGACCTCGTGGGCTGGAGCGTGCGGGAGGTGCGGCCGCGCGGCAAGCATCTGCTGATCCGCCTGGAGCCGCCCGCGGCAGGAGGCGTGCCGCTCACGCTCCACACCCACCTGATGATGGACGGGATCTGGCACGTGGACGGGAAGGCGCTGCGCTCGAGCGACACCAGCGCCGGACCGCGCCCGGCGGACACGATCCGCGTCGTCCTCGACGCACGGCACCCCGACGGGCGCGAGGCCCGCGCCGTCGCCTACGACGTGAAACAGGTTCGCCTGGTGCGCACCGCCGACGAGAACACCCTGGTGGCCCACCTGGGACCGGACCTGCTGGACCCGTCCTGGGAGGACGACCCGGCACTGCGCCAGCGGGCCGTCTCGAACCTCGCGGCCGAGCCGGAGCGCCCGATCGGCCTCGCCCTGCTCGATCAGCGCAACCTCGCCGGGATCGGCAACATCTACCGCAGCGAGCTGTGCTTCCTGCGCCGCGTGCACCCCGCTGCTCCGACGCACGCGGCCGGGGACCTGGGTGCTCTGGTCGACCTCGCCCACCGCCTGCTCACCCTGAACCTGGACCGCTCCGTGCGGGTGACGACCGGCGGGATGCTGGGGCGCGACGGCGACCTGTGGGTGTACGGGCGCGGTGGCCGGCAGTGCCGTCGCTGCCGCGCCCGCATCGAGCGCGGGGAGATCGGCGACCCCCGGCTCGAGGGCACGGAACCGCGCGTGCTGTGGTTCTGCCCCCGCTGCCAGGCCGAGCCGGGCGCCCCGGCAGGAGCGGGAGGCGGTGCGCCGCGGGGTGCACGACAGCGTGCGCATCCTGATGCACGACGTCCCGGGACGGGTCGGTAGACTTCTCGCGGTGCTTCCGGCCCGGCCACCCCGAGCCCGCACCGATGCCTCCATAGCTCAATGGATAGAGCAACGGCCTTCTAATCCGTAGGTTGCAGGTTCGAGTCCTGCTGGGGGCACCACCACCCGTCGTCGTGTCTGGAGCCGTCCCATGGTGCTGAAGGTCCTCACGATCGGCGTCATCGTGTTCCTGCTGGGACTGCGCCTGCTGCGCGGCCGATTCGGCACCCGCCTGCTCGGCGTCTCACGGACGGTCGTGAACGCCATCTACCTCGTGGCCCTCGTACTCACCGGGATCATCGCCGGCGCCTTCGAGCAGTGGGTGCTGCTGGGAGTGGTCGTCGTGCTGCTCGTGCTCAGCGGCATCGAGGAGATTCGCCGACGGTCCACGCCGAAGAACGCTCCCGCCGAGCGCGCGTCGGACCGACGGCGCTGACGCTGCCGTGCGTCTGGTGCGCTTGGTGCGTCGGCCGGCTCAGAGCTCGCGGCTGTGCTGCGAGGAGGCCTCGTTCCACTCGGTGACCCACGCAGGCACGTGCAGGTCCGGCGGGACCGGGCCGACGAGGTCGAGCACCTCGCGGACGCTCACGGATCCACCGGTCTTCTTCAGGAAGCGCGCGCGGATGATCGCGTCGGCGTAGACCGTCTCCCCCACCCGGAACACCTGCTCCATGTAGATCCAGCGGTCGTCGTGCCCGAGGACCCGGGAGTCGATGTCGAACTTCTGCCACAGCACCAGCGACTTGCGGTAGGTGATGGACTGCCCCGCGACCACGGGGTACCAGCCCCGTGCAGTGAGTCGCTTCCAGAACCCGGAGCGCAGCATGAGGTCCATCCGGCCCAGGTCCATGAGAGTGAGATAGCGGCCGTTGTTCATGTGCCGCTGCACGTCGAGGTCCGCCGGGTTCACGCGGAAGCTCGTGCGGGAGGTGTCCCACATGCTCAGGCGGCTGCGGAAGCGCACGCGGATCATGAACACCAGCAGGCGGAAGTACAGGTTCACGTCGGGCTCCTCCATGAGTCACTCAGCGGGCTCGGCATCGAACCCTGATGACTGCATGGTAACCATGCTCCCTCCGAGGCGCCGGGCCATTCCTCGCCGGTGCCCCGCACTCCCGCGATACTGTTGCCCGGTGACTTCCAGCTCCTCCCGTGCCATCAACGACCGCATCATCTGGGTCGATTGCGAGATGACCGGCCTCGACAAGAAGCGCGATGCGCTCGTCGAGATCGCCGTGCTCGTGACCGACGCCGATCTGAACATCCTCGGTGACGGCGTCGACGTCGTCATCAAGCCGCCGGCCGAATCGCTCACCGGCATGGACCCCTTCGTGGTCAACATGCACACCGTCTCCGGCCTGCTCGACGAGCTCGACGGCGGCATGACGCTCGAGGAGGCGCAGGCCCAATGCCTCGCCTACGTGCAGCAGTACTGCCCCGAGCCGGGCAAGGCGCCGCTCGCCGGCAACAGCGTGGGCACCGACCGGGTGTTCCTGGATCGCGACGTGCCCGAGTTCGCCCAGTGGCTGTCGTACCGCACGATCGACGTCTCCAGCCTCAAGGAGCTCGCCAAACGCTGGTTCCCCCGCGTCTACTACAACATCCCCGCCAAGCACGGCGGCCACCGGGCGCTCGCGGACATCCGCGAGTCGATCCAGGAGCTCAAGTACTACCGCGAGGTGCTCCTCGTCGACGCTCCCGGTCCCACCACCGCGCAGGCGCAGGTGGCATCACGCACCTTCGAGCTGACGGAGGAGTCCGAGGAGACGGCCGCCGCAGCAGCCTCGTCGACGACCGCGGCCGCCACGGCCCCTGCCGCCACTTCGACCCCGACTCCCGTCACCCCGCACGTCCCGTGGCTCGAGCGCGCTTCCCATCGCTCGTGGCTGGGGAACGAGGGCGACGAGCTCCTCGTGTTCGGCTCGGAGTCCGTGCGCGAGGACGGCGGCTTCGCCTGGCTCGACGAGGAGGGCGACTCCGACCTGTCGCGCCCCTCGGAGCTCTGGATCACCTGCCGGATGACGCACAGCTTCGCCCTCGGGCACCTGCTGGGCCGCCCGGACTTCGGTCGCTTCGCCGACCACGGCATCGCCTCCCTGCGCGGGGTGTTCCACGATGCGGAGCACGGCGGCTGGTACGCGGCGGTCGCCGATGGGAAGCCGGTGGACGACTCCAAGCAGGCCTACGCGCACGCCTTCGTGGTGCTCGCGGCCTCCTCGGCCCTGGCCGCCGGCCGCCCCGGCGCGCAGGAACTGCTCGACGAGGCCCTCACCGTGCTCGATACGAAGTTCTTCGACGAGTCCGCGGGGATGAGCGTGGACACCTTCGATCGCACCTTCACGCAGTGCGAGGAGTACCGCGGGATCAACGCGAACATGCACACGGTCGAGGCCCTCCTCGCCGCGGCCGACGTCACCGGCCAGCGTCGCTGGCTCGATCGCGCTGTGGGCATCATGACGCGCGCGATCGATGAGTTCGCGCGCGGCAACGACTGGGCGCTGCCGGAGCACTTCGACACCGACTGGAACCCGCTGCTGGAGTACAACCGCGACGAGCCGAACCACCCGTTCCGCCCGTACGGCGCCACGGTCGGTCACTGGATCGAATGGTCCCGCCTGGTGCTGCACGGCCGTGCCGCACTGATCGCGGCCGACGGTTCGGCCCCGGACTGGATGCTCGAATCCGCGACGGCGCTCATGGAGAAGTCGGCGACGAGCTTCGGCGCCGACGGAGCCCCCGGGTTCGTCTACACCGTGGACTGGGACGGCTCCCCCGTCGCCTCCGAGCGCATGCACTGGGTCGCCGCGGAAGCGGTCGGAGCCGCCGCCGTGATGTACGAGGTGACCGGGGACCGGATCTGGGCGGATCGCTACGAGCAGTGGTGGGAGTACATCTCCACCTACCTGCTCGATCCCGAGAACGGCTCCTGGTTCCACGAGCTCGATGCGGACAACGAGCCCCAGGGCGTGACGTGGCCGGGCAAGCCGGACATCTACCACGCCTTCCAGGCGACGCTGATCCCGCGGCTTCCGGTCACGCCCACCCTGGCCGCCGCGCTGCGCGACGGCCTGCTCGACCAGGAGAGCTGAGCCGACGCCGACAGCTCGTCGCTCGGCACCCGCTGAGTCAGCGCCCGCTGTCTCAGCACGTGCTGACTCAGCGCCTGCTGATTCAGCTCCTGCTGACTCGGAACCGCGTCACTCGACGGGACGCACCTCGCGGCCGGCACCGGCCGCGAGGGCGACGATCTCCTCGACGTGGCCGATGTCCGCGACCACGAGAGGGCACGCGTCGGTGTCCTCCTCCAGCTGCAGCAGGCACAGGTCGAACGCGGCGAGGATCTCCTCGGCCCGTCGGAGCGCCGGTTCCAGCCCTGCGGTGATGTCGGCGACCGGCTCGAGATCAGCCCCGGAGCGGCACACCCGAGCGACCTCGCCCAGGGCCATGGCCAGCTCCGCGCCGGTGTCCTCCGGGTCGAGGTAGGCCAGGGCGTCGGCCACGTCCAGCCCGTCGATCAGGGCGATCCACGGATCGACGGTCTCCGCAGCACCGGCTCCGGTCTCGAGGCCGAGGAGTGGATCCGCCTGTGTCGCCAGGTAGGCCTGTGGGTCGGTGGCCGCGAGGTGCACCGACCTCGGGAGCTCAGGGTCGTCCGCGAGGAGCATGCACAGCCGCGTCCAGTCCGGCACGGCTCATCCCTGGTCGTCGAGGTGGGAGACCGCGGTCTCGAGCCGGTCGATCTTCGCGTCGAGCTGCCCCTCGTGGCCGGGACGGATGTCGGCCTTGAGGACGAGCGAGACCCGCGAGCCGTACCGCCCCGCCGCGGCGGTCGCACGCCGCACGACGTCCATCACCTCGTCCCAATCCCCTTCGATCTCGGTGAACATCGAGGAGGTGCGGTTCGGCAGTCCGGACTCCCGCACGACGCGCACCGCGGCGGCGACCGCGTCGTGCACGCCGGCGCTGTCCGTGCCCTCGACAAGCCCGCGCACGAGCGCTGGATCCGAGGGGTCACCGGTGGGCTGGACGGAGAAGGCGACGATCATGCGGCCAGTCTCCTCCTGCGCCAGGGGCCGTGCAACGTGTGGGCGGCACGGACGCCGTGCGAATCGACGGGACCCTCGACGAGCTCGGCCCCGGGGGTGATCGGTGAGTAGGATCGGCGACGGTGTCCCTGGTCGGGACCACACTATCCATCGAACTATGCATCGACCTATGCATCGAACTCATGCATCGACACGAGAAGAGGACCATGACTGCGCTCCGGATCGGCATCGTCGGCTACGGGAACCTGGGACGGGGCGTCGAGATCGCCGTCTCGTTGCAGGAGGACATGGAGCTGGTGGGCGTGTTCACGCGCCGTGCACCGGCCACGGTGAGCCCCGTGCACGAGGAGACCCCCGTGCGATCGATGGACGCGCTCGAGACGATGCAGGACGAGATCGACGTGCTCGTGCTCTGCGGCGGGTCGAAGACCGACCTCCCCGAGCAGACCCCGCAGCTCGCCGAGCGCTTCACCGTCGTGGACAGCTTCGACACACATGCCCGTATCCCCGAGCACTTCGCGCGGGTCGACGCCGTCGCCCGCGCAGCCGGCACCACGGCGCTCATCTCCACCGGCTGGGACCCGGGTCTGTTCTCCATCAACCGTGTGTATGGCGAGGCCATCCTCCCCCAGGGCTCCACCTACACCTTCTGGGGCCGCGGCCTGTCGCAGGGGCACTCCGACGCGCTGCGCCGCCTGGACGGGGTCGCCGCCGCTGTCCAGTACACGATCCCCTCCCAGGAGGCCATCGCCCGCGTGCGCGCCGGCGAGCAGCCCGAGCTGAGCACGCGGGAGAAGCACACCCGCGAGTGCTTCGTGGTGCTCGAGGACGGGGCCGACGCCGACTCCGTGCGCGAGGAGATCGTGACCATGCCGCACTACTTCGAGCCTTTCGAGACATCCGTGACCTTCCTCAGCTCCGAGGAACTCGCCCGCGATCACCAGGGCATGCCCCACGGCGGCTTCGTGATCCGCTCCGGCGAATCCACCCCCGGAACCGCCCAGACCATCGAGTACCGCCTGCAGGAGGAGTCGAACCCCGAGTTCACCGCGAGCGTGCTCGTCGCCTACGCCCGTGCGGCGGGGCGGCTGGCCGCGGCCGGTGAGCATGGGGCGAGGACCCCCTTCGACGTGGCCCCGGGCCTGCTCTCGCCGAAATCTCCCGAGCAGCTGCGCGCCGAGATGCTCTGAGGGGTGGCGCACCGGATCGATGCCGACACGGCACCCGATGACCGGGCGGCCGGTGCGCCGACCGATGCAATGTGTCTCACACTCGAAACAGTGCTTTCGGGGCGAGATCAGGCGGTGGAGACGGTATAGTTTTCTCTCGTTGCGGGATTCTTTCCGCACATGGTGGTCGTAGCTCAGTTGGTAGAGCTCCTGGTTGTGGTCCAGGCGGTCGCGGGTTCAAATCCCGTCGATCACCCCAAGAAACGCCCTGGCAACAGGGCGTTTTTTCATGCCCTCGCAGTGCTGCGGCGTTCGCTCGTTCCAGGAGCCGAAGGCTCCTCCTCCGGCGCCGTTCCGTCACACCCCTCCCCGTGCTCCGTCGGCGTCGGCGTCGACGTCGACGTCGACGGCAGCAGCAGGGAGGCGAGCAGCGCGAGCACCGTCAGCACGAGCGTGCACCAGAATGCCGCGACGTACCCGGCCTCCGGATCCGAACCGGTGGCGGCGGAGGTGAGGACCACCACGATCAGGGCGATGCCGAACGCTCCGCCGAGCTGCTGGACCAGGCGGGTGATGGCGGAGGCATGAGGCATCCGGTCCCTGTCGATATCGACATAGGCGACCGTCATGACAGGGATGAGGACGATCCCCAGGCCGAGGCCCCGGACGAACAGGACGAGGCCCATCGACCAGGGACCGATCTGAGACCCCATGAGCGCGAAGGGGGCTGTCGCCGCGGCGACCACCAGGAACCCGGTCACCGCCACCGCCCGGGCGCCGAATCGATCGACCAGCTGACCCGCGATGAAGCGTGCGACCAGTGACCCGACGCCTTGCGGGATCAGGAGCAGCGCAGCACCCAGGACGCCGTACCCGAGTGGCCCCTGCAGGAAGAGCGGCAGCAGGAAGGTGCTCGCGAAGAGCGCCGCCCCGAGGAAGACGAGCGTGATCGCGGAGGAACGCACGGAGCGCACCGCGAGCAGGCGGACATCGACCAGGGACCTCCCCTCCCGTCGCATGCCCCAGAGCACGAAGCCGACCAGCAGGATCGCGCCGACGATTCCTGGCAGCAGCACATCGGCCCGCCCGAGGCCACCGGCGGCATGGACGTTGGACAACCCGAAGAGCAGTCCCGCCAGGGCCGGGACGAGCAGGAGGGCACCGACGACGTCCAGCGCCGGCGAGGCAGCTCCCCGCTCAGGATGGTCCGGAGTGAGGAACAGGACGGCCAGGACCAGTCCGATGACCCCGAGAGGAACATTGATCAGGAAGAGCCACCGCCAGCTCGCCCAGTGCAGCACGAGCCCACCGAGCACGGGACCGAGGATCGGGCCGAGCGCTGCCGGCAGACTCACCATCGCCATCGTCCGCACCCGGTCCGCTGGGGCGATGTTCTGCATGGCCAGGGTCTGCATGAGCGGGAACATGATGCCGCCGCCCAGCCCCTGCAGGACACGGAAGAGGATCAGGGACCCTGCGCTCCAGGCGCCCGCGCTCAGGACGGAGGCGATCACGAACACCCCGAGGGCGAACAGCCACAGCCGCTTGCCGCCGAACCGTACCTGCGCCCAGCCCACGAACGGGATGGCGAGGGCCAGGGCGAGCATGTAGCCGGTGCTGACCCACTGGATCGTCGCGACCGAGGCGTCCAGTTCGATGGTGAGGGTGTGCAGCCCCATCGACACGATCGTCGTATCCAGGATGGCAGTGACCGCACCGACGACGAGCGCTGTGAGCATCAAGCCGGTCGATCGCGTCGCCGGCCGTGCTGTCGGGTGAGCAGTCATGCGACCTCCAATAGAGTACGTGTGCGTCTCTTAAAGGTAGATCGCTAGACTAGGGAACGCAAGCGTTCTTTACGAACTTTCTGAGAGCAGACGGGAGCAGACATGACCGCGAGCAGACGACGGGGTGCCGTGCTGGAATCCGCCATCCTCGAGGCGGGCTGGCAGGTGCTGCAGGAAGCCGGCTATCCAGGATTCACGTTCGAGGCCACCGCCGAACGGGCCGGCACCGGCAAGGCGGTCCTCTATCGGCGATGGCCGGACAAGGAGGCTCTCCTCCTGGCGGTCCTGTCCCACAGCTACCTCGGCTCACCGCGCGAACTCCCCGATGCCGGGTCGCTGCGCGAGGACGTCCTCGCGCAGCTCCGCTCGATGAACGAGCGGCTCGGCCCCAGCGCGGCGGCAGTGCTCAGCATGATCGTCGGCTCCCACTTCGAGGAGACCTCGATCGCCCCCGCGCAGCTGCGTGCCGATCTCCTCGGCGAACGAGCCCCTGCCATGCCGCGCATCCTCGAACGCGCCGTCACCCGTGGGGAACTGCGCGGCGAGCTGCCCGAGAGGATCGCGACGCTCCCTCTCGATCTCTTCCGCCACGAGATGGTCATGTCCCTCGGCAGCGTGGCCGATGAGACTCTCGTCGACATCGTCGACACCGTGTTCCTCCCGCTCGCCCTCGCGTCCCAGCAGGACGGACGCGTCGAGCCTCCGAACCCCCTCGAGACTCCGATCCTCACCGGCGCCGGCGCCCACGCCGACGCCGACGAGGACCAGACGCCCGCGCCGCCCCCAGCGCACCGATAGCCCTCCCCCGCACCACCCCTGGTCAAACGCTCCGCGCAGGGCTAGCGTGAGGATGCCCAGGGTGAGTTCGGGAGGACGCCATGGCACAGCTGCCGGATCGTGCAGACATCGTCGTCATCGGAGCCGGGGTGGTCGGCAATGCCGCCGTCAAGCACCTCGCGGAGCTCGGCTGGCGCTCCATCGTGCAGATCGACAAGGGTCCGCTGCCGGATCCGGGCGGCTCGACGGGGCACGCCTCCAACTTCGTCTTCCCGGTGGACCACTCCCGCGAGATCACCGATCTGACAGTCGACTCGCTGCGCCAGTACGAGGCGCTGGGAGTGCTCTCCACCTGCGGAGGGATCGAGGTGGCGCGCAGCCCGCAGCGGATGCAGGAGCTGACGCGCCGGATGAGCTCGGCGCTCTCCTGGGGCGTCGAGGCCCATCTGCTGTCCCCGGCCGAGATCCAGCAGCTCGTCCCCTACTGCGACGCGGATCTGCTGCTCGGCGGCTTCCACACACCGACCGGGGCGATCGTGGACCCGCTCGCGGCGGGCGCCCTCTTCCGGGAGCGCGCGGTGGAGCTGGGCGCGCTCACGCTCTGCCCGGAGACCGAGGTGACCGACCTCGAGGTCGCCGGAGGTCGCGTGACGCGGGTCGTCACCGATCGGGGCGAGATCGACACCGAGATCGTGGTCATCGCGTGCGGGGTGTGGAGCCCGCGCGTCGCCGCCCTCGCCGGCGCCGCGATCCCCCTCACCCCGGCCGTGCACCAGATGCTCGACGTCGGCCCCATCGCCCAGCTCGACGCGACCGAGGAATGGATCAGCTTCCCGCTGCTGCGCGACATGGACCGTCTGATGTACGAGCGCCAGCGCGGTCCCGATCTGGAGATCGGTTCCTACGCCCACAGGCCGCTGCTGCACCGCCCCGAGGAGATTCCCGCCTACGGCGCGCCCGGTCAGGCGTCCCCGACGAGCTTCCCCTTCACGGAGGAGGATTTCACCGCGCAGCTCGAGCACGCGAAGGAGATGTTCCCGAGCCTCCTCACCGACCCCGAGCCGCCACGGAAGGCCGCGATCAACGGGCTCCTCTCCCTCACCCCGGACGGCGGTGCCCTCGTCGGCGAGACCCCTGAGGTGCGCGGGCTGTGGTCCGCCGCGGCGGTCTGGATCAAGGAGGCCGCGGGCGTGGGCCGCATGCTCGCCGAGCTGATCACGACCGGCGACAGCGAGATCGACCCGCACGCATCCGACATCGCCCGTTTCCACCCCGCCGCCCGCACCGACGCCCATGTGCGGGCCCGGGCTGCCGAGGGGTTCCCCAAGATCTACGGGATCAGCCATCCGCGGGAGCAGTGGCTGAGTGACCGTCCCCTCCGCACCAGCCCGTTCCATCCGCGCACCGAGGCCCTCGGCGCAGAGTACTTCGAGGCCGCCGGCTGGGAACGACCCCAGTGGTACGCCTCCAACGCTTCCCTGCTGGAGGAGTTCGCCGATCGGATCTCCCCACGGGAGCACGAATGGGATGCTCGCTGGTGGTCCCCGCTGATCGAGGCCGAGCACCTCGCGATGCGCGAACGGGTGGCGATGGTCGACCTCGGCGCCTTCGCGATCCTCGACGTCACCGGCCCGGGAGCCGTCGCCTACCTCGAGAGCCTCGCGGTGGCCCGGATCGACGTCCGCGTCGGCCGCGTCGTCTACACCCCGCTGCTCACCCCGGCCGGCGGGTTCCGCTCCGATCTCACCATCGTGCGACGGGGTCCGGAGATCTTCCGCGTGATCACCGGCGGCGCCGAGGGCGGCCGCGATCTGGTCTGGCTGCGCGACCACCTCCCGGCCGACGGATCCGTCCACCTGGCCGATGTCGGCTCCGCCGTGACCACCCTCGGACTCTGGGGCCCGCGCGCCCGGGACCTGCTCACGGAGGTGACCTCGGCCGATCTCTCCGACGGGGCGTTCGGCTTCGGCACTGCCCAGGACCTCGAGCTGGGCAGCATCCCTGCCTCCCTGCTGCGCATCTCGTACGTCGGGGAGCTGGGCTGGGAGATCCACGTCGCGACCGAGCACGGCCTGCCCCTGTGGGACCTGCTGTGGGAGGCAGGTCGGGGCCACGGTGTGCTCTCTGCCGGCATCGGCGTGTACGGGACCACCGGCCGGCTGGAGAAGGGCTACCGGCTGATGGGCGCGGAGCTCACCGCCGAGTACGACCCGGTCGAGGCCGACCTTGCGCTGCCGAAGGTGAAGACGGCGGACTTCCTGGGCAAGCAGGCGTACCTGGAGTCACGGACAAAGGGTCCGGCAGCCACTCTGTGCAGCCTCGTCGTCGATCCGGCCAGCGCTGCAGGCGATGGTCTCGGACGGTGCATGACCGGCGGGGAACCGATCCTCACGCCCGACGGCTCCACGATCGTCGACGCCCGCGGCAGGCGATCGTTCGTCACCTCGGCCGGGCCGGCCCCGTCGCTCGGCCGCTACCTGCTGATGGCGTACCTCCCACCCGAGCACGCGCAGGTCGGGACGCACCTGCTGGTGGACTACCTGGGCTCCCGTCACACAGTGAGCGTGCTGAGCGTGGGCCGCACGCCCCCGTTCGATCCCGGGGATACCCGCATGAAGGGCTGACGCCTCCCGACCGTCGTCCGAGCAGGAGCAGAGGCCGGCGCGAGAACCGGGGGAACCGGCCGACCGCTCACCCGGTGACGTCGGCCCGGTATCCGATCCGGCGCGAGATCTCGTCGGCGGCCCGCAGCAGGACTCGGGCGGTGGCCGGGAGCGACCCGGGCGCGAGGCGGTACGTCGGCCCGGCGACGGAGAGCGCGGCGACCACGTCACCCGCGGGGCCGCGGATCGGGGCGGCGACCGCGTTCAGGCCGTCCTCGTACTCCTCCACCACCTGGGCCCAGCCGTTCTCCCGCGCCTGCTGCAGCTGCTCCCGCAGCACGGTGGCCCCCGTGATCGTGTGCTCCGTGAAGCGTTCCAGGGGCGAGGCCAACAGATCCTCGATGGCGTCCTGCTCCAGATGGGCGAGCAGCATCTTGCCGCTGGAGGTCGCGTGCAGGACGGTCCGGTCCCCGACCCAGTTGTGCATCGCCACGGTGCTGGTCCCCTGGGCCTGATACACGTTGATCGCCGCACCGTCGCGATACACCGCCACGTTCACGGTCTCGCCCAGCTCCTCGGCGAGCGCATCGCACACGGGGCCCGCCTGAGCGGTCAGATCGAGCCGCGACCGGGTCGCCGCGGCGAGTCGCAGCACACCCACGCCGAGCCGCACCGTGCCGGTGGCCTCGAGACGTTCGACGAGGTCATGCGCTGCGAGCGAGGCGAGCAAGCGAGACGCGGTGGATCCGTGGACCTCCAGCTCGCGACCGATCCGCCCCACGCTCGACTCCCCGTCACGGGCGATGATCTCCAGCACCTGAGCTGCCCGATCCACCGACTGCACCGTTCCTGGCTGCCCCATCTCCCACTCTCCTCCAGCTCGACCGCAGACACGCTCTGACACACATCCAGCGCCGCCACACGCTGCTCGTCGTGCGCAATGCGCACACCATTGCGTAATGCGCATCATAATGCCACAGTAGGGTACGGACCGCCTTTGGAGGCCACCATGAGCGTCAACCAGCACCCCCGAGTTCTGCTCTACCCCCGCATCCGCAAGTCCCCGTTCTTCTACGCCTCGAGGCGTCACGGGGTCGCGATGTACAGCGTCTACAACCACACGTACCACCCCCGGCACTACGGCGACCCGATCGCCGAGTACTGGGCGCTGCTGGAGGGGGTCACCCTCTGGGACGTCGGGGTCGAACGACAGATCGAGATCTCCGGACCCGACGCCTTCGACTTCACCAACCTGCTGATCACCCGTGATCTCTCGAAGTGCGCGGTGGGCCAGTGCAAGTACGTCTTCCTCACGGACCAGCACGGAGGGATCCTCAACGACCCGATCCTGCTGCGCCTGGAGGAGAATCGCTTCTGGCTCTCCCTCGCCGACAGCGACATCCTGCTGTGGGCCCGCGGCGTCGCCACGCATGCCGGGATGGATGTGAGCATCGAGGAGATCGATGTGGGCCCGGTGCAGGTCCAAGGGCCGAAGTCCTTCGCGGTCATGCGGGACCTGCTCGGCGACGCGGTCGCGGACATCCGCTACTACTACCTGCACGACTTCCAGATCGACGGGATCGACGTGACCGTCTCGCGCACCGGATACACCGGTGAGATCGGCTACGAGATCTATGTGCACGAGGCGTCGAAGAACGCCGTGCGGCTGTGGGAGAAGGTCTGGGAGGCCGGTCAGGCCCACGGGCTGCAGGTCATCGGGCCGTGCCACATCCGCCGCATCGAGGGCGGGATGCTCGCCCACGGTGCGGACATCACGGTGGACACCAACCCGTTCGAGATCGGCATGGGCTACGACTGGATGGTGGACCTCGACCAGGAGGCGGACTTCATCGGCAAGCAGGCCCTCACCCGGATCAAGGCCGAGGGTCCCCGGCGCAAGCTCGTGGGCCTCGAGATCGAGGGACCGGACCTGGGCACCTACAACGACGGGTCGATGATCGACGTGCTCCCCGTCCTTGCCGGCGGCGCACGCATCGGCGAGGTCACCTCGGCCTGCCGATCCCCGCGCCTGGAGAAGAACATCGGACTGGCGATGGTCTCGGTCGAGCACTCCGAGGTGGGCACCACGCTGCAGGTCGACGTCGGGGCCCGGGACGACTCCGGCACCGATCTGGTCCCCGCGGTGGTGGTCGCCAAGCCCTTCATCGATCCGACGAAGGAGCAGCCCAAGGGCGATGTCACGTCCCTGGACACCGCCGCACCCCGGCACGAGGATCCGGTGGCAGGAGCCTGAGGTGCACGACGAGCCGAGCCCGCGCCGCACGGAGCCGTGGCCCGAGGCCCTGGTGCGCGGAACGCGCTTCGAGGTGATCCCGGTGCCCGGGATCGTCGCGACGGTGACCGCGCACCTGCCGCCCGGCACGCGCGTGAGCGTCACGGCATCACGCAAACAGGGACTCGCAGCCACTCTCGCCACCGCCCGCGCCCTGGCGGGACAGGGCTATGTCGCGATCCCCCATCTCGCGGCGCGACAGATCAGCGGAGCAGCCGAGCTCCAGCGGATCCTGGACGACCTCGCGAGCTCGGGGGTGCAGGAACTGTTCATCATCGCCGGCGACGCCCCGCATCCCGCCGGGGACTTCGAGGGATCCCTCGACCTGCTGGCGGCCCTGGGAGAGAGCAGCCGGTCCTTCGAGGTCGGGGTGGGCGCATACCCGGAGGGCCACCCGTTCGTCCCGTCCGAGGCGGAGTCGATGCAGCTCCTCCAGGAGAAGGCGCAGTACGCGTCCGTGCTCGTCACCCAGCTGTGCTTCGACGCCCCCGCCCTGCTGGACTGGGTGCTGCGGCTGCGCGAGCACGGGGTGCGGACTCCCGTTCGCCCTGGTATCGCGGGGCCGACGGATGCCGCCCGACTGCTGCGCATCGGGGCCCGCGTCGGCGTCGGACCGTCATTGCGCCTGCTCGCGCGGCAGGGGTCCGAGATCCGGCACCTGCTCGGACCGGGCGGATGGACCCCGGGCACGTTGCTCGACGAGCTCACCCCGGCGTTCGCTGACCCCCGCTACGGGCTCGAGGGACTCCACGTCTATACGTTCAACGCCGTGGCGGAGAGCGCCGCCTGGTGGCGCGACGGGAACGGGCGGCGCGACGGGAACGGGCGGCGCGACGGGGACGGGCGGCGCGGCGGGGAAGGGCCCCGGAATCTCTCCGTCTGAGGTCGCGCCGTTCGGCGCTATCGGGGGCGTCCCGGAGCGCCCTGCCCCGGCGTGCATCGCAGCCTCAGCGATATCTGCCATGATCGTGCGGTCCGCGAAGCGCCCACGGCAGGAGATCCTCGATGGAGACACCGGACCCTCAGGACGACCAGTGGCAGGACCGCGTCCGGGAGATGGTCGCGACGCGCCAGGATGCGCTGACCCGTCCCGATGTCGACCAGGGGCTCCTCGCCGCGCAGATGAAGCAGGTCCACGACGAGCTCGTCCAGCTCCGGATGCACTACCAGTTCGGCATCGACGAGGTGCAGACCAAGGTCAACATCCTCCGCCAGGAGTTCGAGCAGATCCACGACTACAGCCCGATCGAGCACGTGCGCTCGCGCCTGAAGAGCACCGAGAGCCTCATCGAGAAGGCCGTGCGCACCGGCGGGGAGATGTCCATCCCCGCGATCAGGGCGCGGGTCCACGACATCGCCGGAGTGC
This sequence comes from Brachybacterium sp. AOP3-A1-3, assembly GCF_052378285.1. Classification (NCBI taxonomy): domain Bacteria; kingdom Bacillati; phylum Actinomycetota; class Actinomycetes; order Micrococcales; family Dermabacteraceae; genus Brachybacterium; species Brachybacterium sp. AOP3-A1-3. Next base: position 19,966 of record NZ_JBQSXM010000027.1, read on the forward strand.
GGATCACCTGCAGCTTCGTCTCCGACGTGTACTGGATCGCCGACATGCTGCGCCGCCAGCCGGATCTCGAGACCCTGACGGTCAAGGACTACATCGCCGACCCCAAGCCCAACGGGTATCGCTCGCTGCACCTGATCCTCCAGGTCCCCGTGTTCCTCTCCGAGCACACGGAGTACGTGCCCGTCGAGCTGCAGCTGCGCACGATCGCCATGGACTTCTGGGCCAGCACCGAGCACAAGCTGAGCTACAAGTACCGCAAGAATCTCCCGGGCCGACTGCGCGCGGAGCTCGATGACGCTGCCCGCGTCGCCGCGGATCTCGATGCGCGGATGGAAAGGATGCGCGACGAGATCCGCCCGATGCCCGATCGCGCCGAGAGCACGCAGCACACCTCCGAGGGGACGCCACCGCCCTTTCCAGGGGACGCTGCGGGGAATCCCGACGGGAACCCCGATGGGAACCCCGCCTCGAACAGCTGAGGCGGCCCTCTCGCCGCACTCCGATCTCCCCTGCCTGGACCCTCCGCCCTCACCGCTCGGACAACGCGCCGTGGCCCCGATCGGATCCGCGACGAATCGGGAGGAATCGCCCCGACGATTCGCCCACCCCGCTCCTGCGAGACGCTCATACTGGGCTCATGAGCAACTCCAGGAGACGTGTGCTGATCACCGGCGCCGCAGGCGGTGTCGGCTCCCGACTGGCGGAAGGCCTGCGGGAGGACTACGACCTGGTCCTCCATGACCGCAGCAGCGAGAACGCTCCGCCGGGCACCGATTTCCGCACCGCCGAGCTCGGCGACTTCGACGAGGTCCTCGCTCTGATGAACGGCGTCGACACGGTGGTGCACCTCGCCGGCGCCGCGTCGCCGGAGTCCCCGTGGGATGCCGTGCTCGACGCCAACATCGTGGGGCAGCGGAACATCCTCGAGTCCGCTCGTCAAGCAGGCGTGCGACGGGTGGTCCTGGCCTCGTCCAACCACGCCATGGGCATGTACGACCGGTACGAGCAGTGGCCCGTGTATCCGGACCAGATCCCTCGGGCGGACTCCCTCTACGGTGTCTCGAAGATCTTCGGCGAGGCGCTGGGCCGGTACTACTTCGACAAATACGATCTCGACGTCATCGCGCTGCGCATCGGGTGGGTCAGCGATGATCCTCTGGAGGCCGAGGAGGACATCCTGCGTGCCATGTGGCTCAGCCGCGCGGACTGCGAGCAGGTCGTGCGCCGCGCGATCGAGGCCGAGGTGCGCTTCGGGATCTTCTATGCAATCTCCGACAATCCCAACCGCCGCTGGTCGCTGACCAATACGACGCTCGAGCTGGGCTACCGCCCCCAGGACTCCTGGACGGACCTGGCCGGCGCCACCGAGCACGTGGTCGAAGGCGGTGCCGACGTCCGCGACACGTGGCCGCTGGGTTCATGACTCCGACTCCGACCGGGGATTCCTCCCCGACGAGGAGGCCCGTCGTGCCCACCCCCGCGGCACCCCGGTCGAACCCGCCCCACCTCGCCTCCGCCGTGCGGATGCTGGTCGCGCTGCTGGTGCTCGCCGCCCTTGTCGCGAACGCCGCCGAGGCGCTGCAGGACGGCCTGTTCGCCCAGAACATCTCGTACTTCACGAACCAGTCGAACCTGATGTTCGTGGCCCTCGTGATCGCCGGTACGACGTGGATCGCTCGGCATCCGGTGTGGTTCGACGACGTGCGCGGTGCAGTGGCGTTCTACCTCGCGATGACCGGGATCATCTATGCGCTGCTCGTGGCCCCGCTCGATGAGCTGCTGCGCTGGGACATCGGTTGGACTGGGATCGTGCTGCACCGCCTGGCCCCGGTGGTCGCGGTCCTCGACTGGCTGCTGACGCCCCGCTCCCGGGCACCCTCCGCCCGCCGGATCCTGTGGTGGCAGCTCTACCCGGTCGTCTTCCTCGCCCTCACCTGGGTGCGCGGCGGGGTCACCGGCTGGTACCCCTACGGCTTCCTCGATCCGACGCTGTCGTCGTGGTCGCACGTGCTGCTGACCACGGTCGTGGTGCTGGTCGCCTTCTTCGGGGTCGCGACGCTCCTGCACCTGCTCGGCGGGCGACTGCGTGCGGGATCATCGGCGCGCCGGGACGTCGCTCTCTCCCGGGCGTGAATGTCAGTCGAGCCCTCGGGCGAGCAATGCCTCCAGCTGGTCGATGGCCGCGGGGTCGCCGACGATCTCGACCGTCTCCGGCCCTCCGGCAAGGTGACCGAGGGCGAGGCTTCGCCCCCATGCCCAGATATCCAGGGCGGTCGCCGATCCGGTGACCGTGGCGCGCGGGAGGAACTCGACGTCGGCCTCCGCACCCGCATCTGCACCAGCACCAGCACCAGCACCAGCAGGACGATCGAGCAGGCGCCCGACGGGGGCGTCGAACTCCTTGCCGTCACGAGGCCGGGTCCCGGACCACCGGCTGATGAGCAGGGACTGCACCGCACCACCCTCGGCGGTGATCTCCACGATCGCGACGGGCGTGGTGGTGGACCATTCCGGGATCCAGTCGAAGGCTGCCGGCCACATCACCTTGAGCACGTGCTCGAGACCCGCATGTGCGATGTCCTCGCGGATCGCGGTGACGGGCAGACCGGCGGTGAGCTCGGCATCGACGCGGTGGATCGTCGCCTCGTGCAGCTGCATGCTGCGGATGACGCCGACGTCCTGACGTTCCGAGAACCAGAACCAGGCACTCTCCTCATCGGGGCGCGCTCCGAGCTGCTCGAGGAGACCGTCCACCGCCGCCGCGCGACGCTGCTGGAGCTCCTCGAGGTCGTCGGGCCGCGGGGCAGCAGACTCGTCGATCCTCGCGGCACCCTCTTCCGTCGCGATCCTCTGCGAGAGAACTGCGGACCAGAACTCGGGGACCTCCGTCGCGTGCCACAGCAGGTCCGCGGCGTTCCAGTCCGGACAGGTGGGTACCTTCTGCTCAGGGTCGGTGGCGGCGAGGGCTGCGGACAGCCGGTCCGCCTCCTCACGAATCGCGGTCAGGGCATCGATGCTCATGACGTCATCCAAGCACGACGGACGGGCTGAAGATGTCACTGCAGATAACTGCTGAGAACTGCTGAGAACTGCTGAGAACTGCAGAGGACTGAAGAGATCCGGCAGGAGATCTCCTGCTCGCAGTCATCTCCGCTGACCTGCGACACGTGCCCCCCCCCAATACCCCCAAGGGGTATATCCTCAAGAGACGCCCCGGGAGGGGCAGCCCCGACACGAAGGAGATTTCCATGAGCACGACCACCAGCACCTTCCAGGTCACCGGCATGACCTGCGGCCACTGCGAGATGTCCGTCCGCGAAGAGGTCGGCGAGATTCCCGGCGTCCAGCAGGTCGACGTCAGCCACGAGACCGGCTCCCTGGTCGTCTCCTCCGAGCAGCCCCTCGAGGAGGCCGCGGTGCTCGCGGCCGTCGCCGAGGCCGGATACTCCGCCACGCGCGCCTGAGACCGCCAGGTCGCAGTCAGGCCCCAGGCGGCACCGATATCGTCTCTCCAGTCCCCGAACCGCGAGAGAAGAGCCGATGCCTGCTTCGACCACCCTGACCGCCACCTCCCTGCACGCCGGATACCCCGGCGAACCGGTCCTGGCAGGGGTCGACCTCTCGGTCGCTGCCGGCCAGCCCCCGCAGGGCCTGCTCGGAGCCTCCGGCGCGGGCAAGACCACCCTGATCGGGGTGCTGCGCGGCGACATGAAGCCGAGCTCCGGGCAGGTCACCCTGGACGGACGCAGCGTGCACAAGCTGCGGGGCAAGGACCACAAGACGTTCCGGGCCGCGGTCCGTTTCGTCTCGCAGTACGCGATGACGATCGTCGAGCCGCGGGAGACGGTCGTCGGCCGCCTCGACCACGCCTCCAAGGTGGCACGGAAGGGCGGTCGCACCCACTCCGTCTCCCCCGCCGAGATGCTCGAGACCGTGGGCCTGGGTGTGCACTTCCTGGACCGGCGCATGATGACCCTCTCCGGCGGGGAGAAGCAGCGAGTCGCCCTGGCCACAGCGCTCGCCACCCGCCCCGAGATCCTGATCCTCGACGAGCCGCTGACGGCCGTGGATCCCGGCATGCGCGGCGAGATCAGCTCCACGCTGCGCGAGGTCATCGAGCGACTCGGGATCGGCGTGCTCATCGCCTCCCACGACATCGAGCTGCTGCAGCGCCTGTGCCCGCAGATCGCCTTCCTCGGCGAGGGCCGCATCCTGGCCCGCGGCTCGCTCGACGAGGTCCTCGCCCGCACCGAGCACGAGGAGATCCGCGAGCTCGCCGAGAGCGCCCCGCAGGCCGTCCAGCGATTCCGCTGAGCACGGCCCCGACAGGGCGCCACCCCGACCGCACTCGACCCGTGACATTCGGCCTCAGTCGAAGACGAGCTCCTCGGTCGCGTAGAGGAACCGGGTCTTCGAGCGGTCCAGGAACCTCTCCTCATCGACCGCGATGGTGGTGGTGTACGCCTCGGAGGTGAACCAGGATGTCGCATCCGCGATGCCGTCGACCCACAGCTCGGCGACCCCGTCGTAGGACGAGGTCGTGATGCCGGCGATCTCGTCGCCGGTGGGCATCAGCTGGACGTAGCGGCGCACGGGGACCTCCTCTCCCGGGACGCTCGCGATCATCGGCGTGTGCTTCGTCGTCCAGTAGTCGACGAACTCGTCATGCGTGAGATCCGCGCGGCGGGTGAGAAAGATGCTGAGTTTGACCATCGGGACTCCTCGAGAACTGAAATGGCTTGCCTTGACAAGCAAAAACTATGCCCATTGACTTGCCAAAGCAAGTGATTTCGCCGAAGAGATCACCACCCATCGGCCCGGATGCGCCGATGAGGAGCTCCCGATCCGCGCCCTGGAGAGCAGTGGACGGACCTGCCGCCGGAGGGTACGTCAGCCGCCCGCCGCGTCCTCCCGCAGGACGGTGGCGAGACGCGACATCGAGGTCGACATCTGCCGACGCTGGGCGGCACTGAGCGGATCGAGCACAAGTCGCCGCACCTGGGCAGCATGCTCCGGGGCGGCCTCGACGAGCTTGCGACCACCCGCCTCGGCCAGAGAGCCGAGCGTGTATCGACCGTCCGCCGGATCGGGCCGGCGGGTGACCCACTCGCGACGCTCGAATCGATCCATCACCTTCGACAGGCGCGGGAGCGTGCTATCGCACAGCGCGGCGAGCTCGCTCAGGCGCATCGTCCTCCCCTCCGCCATCTCCAGCCGGGCGAGCACGCCGTACTCGAAGTTGGAGATGCCGGCATCACGGCGCAGCTGACGGTCCAGGGCCGCCGGCAGGGCGATGACCACGGTGAGCAAAGATTGCCAGAGTTCCTGCTCGTCAGCATCGAGCCAGGGCGACGGAGTATCCATGTGCGGCATCGTACGACCCCGCAGGCAGGGTCCGCCGGAGCGCGCGCGGGTCCGACAGAATGACTTGCCTAAGCAACTCAACGGGTCTAGGTTCAACGTGCCGAGGAAACCCAGAAAGGGCTTCTGTTCTCCGCAGCATGCAGGTGCTGCTCCCACTGACCGGACTCGGACCATCACCGCCGACGAAGGGCACGCACCATGACGATCCACCCCGTTGCACGCGCCGACAACCACCCCCTCACCCCCACCCGCATCACCGGCCACGCGCCTGCGGCCGACCGCATCGGACGGGGCCTGCTGATCCTCTGCGCAGTGGCGACGCTGGCCGCGTTCGCTCAGGGGATCTCCATCATGACGACCGTGGCTCCCGAACGACTGATGTCCGAGGCGTGGCGGACGTTCGCCTATCTGGTCTTCGTCGGGCTCTTCCTCATGATCGCCGCCGCACCCCGCAGTCAGCGCGGCGCCTGGGAGCTCGTAGTCGGTCACAAGCTCGCGATCACCGTATTCGGCATCGCGGCGGGAGCCACCCCGGATGCACGTACGACCTGGACCATAGACCTCGGACTCGTGCTGGTGACCGCTGCGGCCTACGTCCTGTGCCGCGGCTGGCACGGCTGGCGCAGGAGCCAGCACTCCCCTGCTGGCACGACGGCCGCCAGTCTCGCCTGAGCATCGGAGTTTCTGACCACTTGACCACCTGATGAGCGCCTCGGAAGCTCGTCCGGCACTCCCCTGCCGCCCCTGACCGGCCACCGCGAAACGCTCCAGCACGGGCGCGGAACGGCTCCTCGCCACTCACCTCGTGTCGATCCGCGGCCCCTCACACACCTGGTCGCCCGAGGAGTCGGTCTGCTCCGGACACGACGAAGCCCCACCGGAGAACCGGTGGGGCTTCGAGTGTCGGTGCGCCATCAGGGATTCGAACCCCGGACCCGCTGATTAAGAGTCTCCCGGTACGGCAGCTCGGCTCAGTAATCGAGGTCGACTTCAGCGAAAGCCGAGGTCGGCGCACGATGGCCGTGTGACTCTTGCATGCCGATCCGGGCAGAGAAGGACGGGGAGTTCACCACCTGGATCTTCTTTCCTCCACACAGACCAGTTATCCCCAGCCATTCGCAACGGCGCGAGATCAGCGGCCGACTTGGGGCACGGTGTCCTCCATGGACGCCATCGCACAACTCCCTCTCTGGACCGCCTGGCTTCGCGCCTCGGAACGGTCCGAGACGACTGTGCGACTGCGCGAATACCACGTCCGCCGGTACCTCAACGGAGTCCCGGCTGAAACAGACCCCCTCGATCTCGAGTGGATCGTTGGGCATCTCGCGAACCCTCGGTGGAAGGCAGCGACACGGCGCAGCGCACGGACATCGCTTCGAATCTGGACCACATGGCTTCACCGAACCGGCCGGATCCTCTCAGATCCCTTGTCGCTGATTCCGCCAGCGCCAGCCCCAGTGTCAGTACCGCGCCCGTGTCCAGATCCAGTGATCCGGAGGGCATTGCTCTCGTCCAATATTCGACTACATGCGATGATTCATCTCGGTGCCGA
>NZ_JBQSXM010000028.1:0-25189 GCF_052378285.1 Brachybacterium sp. AOP3-A1-3
GCGAGCACGTCCTTCCCGCAGACGAGAGCGACGAGCCCGGCGCTCCCGGCCCTGCCGAACTCCCCATCGCACGCAGAGGTCTCCTCCTGGTCGATGGCGAGCAGGCGCTCGGCGATCTCGACCCCGGAGGCTTCGACAGGGTCCACCGCGAACCGCTCGGCGGGAGTGAGGCCGGCGTCCTGGAGGGCCTCGAGGTAGCCGACGTGGCGCTGCCCGATGTCGGAGCCCTCCTCGAGGCGCCCGACGAAGCCGATGCGGCGACGACCGTGCTCGATGAGGTGCTCGGTGAGCTGACGGGCAGCGGTGCGGTTCTCGGCGTAGAAGGCATCGACACCCTCGACCTGACCACGGGCGACGCTCACGGTGGGACGCACATCGGCGACCTGCTGCACGGTGTCGTCCAGGGCGCCGCTGCGGGCCATGAATGCGACGCCGTCGACCCGGCCGAGGAGGTCCAGCACGGAGAGATGCCGTGGTTCCTGCGGGTTCAGGAGCGCCAGCACCACGGACAGCCCGAGCTCGGAGGCCGCGACCTCGAACCCGACCAGGAGCTCCGCGTAGTACGGGCCGTCGATGTGCGGGAGCACGACGCCGAGCGCCTTGCTGCGCCGGACGGCGAGCGCCCGAGCCGCAGCCGCCGGGACGTACCGCAGCTCACGAGCCGCCTCCAGGACGCTGTCCAGCGTGCGGGGCGCCACCTTCGAGGGGTCCGAGAACGCGCGACTGACCGTCGCGATCGAGACTCCTGCCCGCTCGGCGACCTGGTAGATCGTGGGGACGGGCGAGGACGCGCCATTGGACATCATCCGGTCTCCTCCAGCTCGTCGTCGAGTGCTGCCCAGCCGTGCCCCGCATGTTCGGGAACCAGCCGCTTTTCGCCGTCGAGATCATCCATCCTTGATGGAAGCGCTTACAGCGTGGCAGTGACTGTATGCGCTTACATGCCAGCGCGCAAGAGGTGTGCGAACGGGACGGCGCGGGGCGACGGTGCGGGAAAACGAGGGCGCGGTCAGACGTCGGGCCGACGGGCCGCCCAGCCGACGGGCGGCCCCGCCCGTCGGTCCGCGCCGATGCCGGTCAGTCCGTGCGGGTCAGTCCGCGCAGGTCAGTCCGTGCGGGTCAGTCCGTGAAGCGGATATCGACGGCCGTGCCGTGCGCCGGAAGCCCCTCCGCGGCGGCGAGCGTGGTGGCCGCCGCGCGGGCGCCGGCCAGCGCCTCCCGGTCGTAGTGCACGACGTGGATGCCGCGCAGGAAGGACTGCACGCCGAGGCCGCCGTTGAAGCGGGAGCTGCCACCGGTGGGCAGGACGTGGTTCGAGCCGGCCGCGTAGTCGCCGAGGCTCACCGGGCTGTGGGCGCCGACGAAGACCGCCCCCGCGTTGGTGACCCGGGCGGCCACCGCGGCGGCGTCGGCCGTCTGGATCTCGAGGTGCTCCGCGCCGTAGGCATCGACCACCGACAGGCCCTGGTCCACGCCGTCGACAAGCACCACCCCGCTCTGCTCCCCGCGCAGCGCCTCCTCGATGCGCTCGCGGTGCAGGGCGAGGGGTACCTGCCGGGCGAGCTCGGACTCGACCGCTCCGACCAGCCGCTCGTCGTCGGTGACCAGCACGCTCGCGGCGAGCGGGTCGTGCTCGGCCTGGGAGATCAGATCGGCCGCGACATAGGCGGGATCAGCGGTCGCATCGGCCAGGATCGCGATCTCCGTGGGCCCTGCTTCGGCGTCGATCCCCACCGTCCCGCGCACCAGACGCTTCGCAGCGACGACGTACACGTTGCCGGGGCCGGTGACGAGATCGACCGGGTCGAGGTTCTTCCCGTCGCCGAGGTCGTCGGCGCCGTGGGCGAGCAGCGCGATGGCCTGCGCGCCGCCGGCGGCGATCACCTCGGTCACCCCGAGCAGCGCGCAGGCGGCCAGGATCGTGGGGTGCGGCAGCCCGCCGAACTCCTTCTGCGGCGGCGAGGCGAGCACGATCTGCTCGACGCCGGCGACCTGCGCGGGCACCACGTTCATCACCACGGAGCTGGGCAGCACCGCACGCCCGCCGGGCACGTACAGCCCCACGCGGCGCACCGGCACCCAGCGCTGGGTCACCGTGCCGCCGGGCACCACCTGGACCGTCTCCTCCGGACGCGCCTGTGCGGAGTCGACACGGCGCACGCGCGCCGCGGACTCCTCGAGAGCGGCCCGGATCTCCGGGTCGAGCTCGTCCAGCGCCCGCTGCAGCTCGGCCTGCGGCACCCGCAGATGCTCCGGGCGCACCCCGTCGAAGCGCTCCGAGGCGTCGAGCACGGCCGCCGCGCCTCGCGCGGCGACGTCGTCGACCACGGGGCGCACGGCGGCGGTCGCTGCCTCGACGTCGAGCTCGGCGCGCGGCAGGGCCGCCGTGAGCTCGGCGGTGCTGAGGGTGCGCGAGCGCAGGTCGGTCACGGCGAGGAACGGGGCAGGATCAGGCATGGGGTCAGTCTAGGAGCTGGCCGAGCAGACGGACCTCGTCGGCCGTGGAGTGGTCGTTCCAGGAGATGGCGTCGGGCCACTCCCCCATCTCGTCGTCGACGGAGGTCACCCGCTGCCCGGTCACGAGCAGGATCCACCCTCGAGAGCTCAGATGCCGGGCGGCCTCGTGATTCCAGGACACCCGGGCGCTGCGGTGCGGCAGCCGGAACCAGATCGGAACGAGGACGTCGAAGATCTCTCCCGCGGCTAACGGGTACGGTTCCCGCTCGAGATCTGCGGTGCGCGCCGTGTACTCCACCGGCGCCTGGGACCGCGTTGACGCGTCGAGCGCCTTTTCCCGCGCGTCCTGGGAGGCCGTCGGGGAGATATCGAGGCCGACGACCCGGTGCCCCCGCTGCGCGAGGGCGACGCCGTGACGTCCGTAGCCGTCCCCGGGGCACAGGATCCGTGAGCCGCTCCCGAGCACTGCCGAGAAGGCGTCGTCCTCCATCACCTGTTGCACGAAGTCGTTCGGCAGATCGCCGAAGGGCCTGCCGAATCTCGCGTAGCGCTCCTCCCAGTCCATCTCGCCTCCGTGTCGCCGCTCCGGCATGTCACCGCTCGACCACCGTACTGTTCCGCGACGGTGCCGCGACGGGATCGACGAGGACGGCGACGACGGGGCCGACGGGGACGACGGGGACGACGGGGACGCTGACACCGAGCCTCGGGAGGCTAGTCTCGTCCTCGTGCTCGTCGCATTCCTCCTCACCCTCGTCGCCGGTGGCGCCACCAGCATCGGCGCCGCGCTCGGAGTGCTCGGTCGGGGCACGAACCCGAAGATGCTGGCCGGTGGCCTCGGCCTCTCCGCCGGCGTCATGCTGTACGTGTCCTTCGTGGAGCTGCTCCCCCAGGGCGCCCATGTGCTCTCCGGCGGCGGCGCCATCACGACCCGCGGCACAGCGATCGCCACGCTCGCCTTCTTCGTGGGGATCGCGCTGATCGCGGTGCTGGACCGCCTGGTGCCCGAAGCGGTGAGCCCCCATGAGTTCTCCGGGCGGATGACCGGCACCCACGGCCAGGCCGAGGTGCGCGAGCCCGATGAGCAGGCTGCCGATCGAGCGCTGCGCGCCCGGCTCCTGCGCACCGGCGCCGTGACCGCCGCGGCTCTCGCCTTCCACAACGTCCCCGAGGGCTTCGCGACGTTCGTGGCCGCACTGCAGGCACCGGAGATCGCGATCCCGGTGGTCGCGGCGATCGCCCTGCACAACATCCCCGAAGGGCTCGCGGTTGCCGTCCCGGTGCGTCGGGCGACCGGCTCACGATCCAAGGCCTTCTGGCTCGCCTCGATGACGGGGATGGCAGAGCCGGTGGGCGCCGTGCTCGGGTACCTGCTTCTCGCACCGCTGCTCTCCGGTGACGCGATGGGGGCGATCCTCGCGGGCGTGGCCGGGGTGATGGTGTTCGTCTCGCTCGATGAGCTGCTGCCTGCGGCCGAGGAGACCGGCGAGCACCACACGGTCATCTACTCCCTGATCGCGGGCATGGCGATCATGGCGCTGACCCTGCTGGCGCTCTGAGGCGACAGTCCGCAGCGTCGATGCACGGCCGACGGTCAGGCCCGGGGAGCGGTCCCGGGTGCCGATGCCGAGGCGACGGGGAGGGACTCGTCACGTACCGTGGGGGCATCCGGATCAACACTCCAGGCTCGTGCCTGACGTCGATTAGTCTTGACGTCAAGACAAATGCCGCACCGACCCGAGGGAGCCCCGCGACACATGGCGCGCATCATCTACACCCACACCGACGAGGCACCGATGCTGGCGACCGCATCGTTCCTGCCGATCCTCGATGCTTTCTCCGACACCGCCGGGATCGACGTCACCACCCGTGACATCTCCCTGGCCGGCCGCATCGTCGCCACCTTCTCCGACCTCCTGCCCGAGGAGCAGCGGGAGGCCGACGCCCTCGCCGAGCTGGGCGAGCTGGCGAAGTCCCCCGAGGCCAACATCATCAAGCTCCCCAACATCTCCGCGTCCGTGCCGCAGCTGAAGGCCGCCATCGCCGAGCTGCAGGGCCAGGGCATCGCCCTGCCGGACTACCCGGAGTCCCCCGAGACCGACGAGGAGAAGGACGTCCGCGCCCGCTACGACTCGATCAAGGGCTCGGCCGTGAACCCCGTCCTGCGCGAGGGCAACTCGGACCGTCGGGCGCCCGCCGCGGTGAAGAACTTCGCCAAGGCGCACCCGCACCGCATGGGTGAGTGGTCCACGGAATCCAAGACCTCCGTCGCCACGATGGATGCGGACGACTTCCGCGCCAATGAGCAGTCCGTGGTCCTCGAGGCCGAGGACACGCTGTCGATCGTGCACGTCGCCTCCGACGGCACCGAGACCGTGCTCAAGGCCTCCCTGCCGGTGCTCGAGGGCGAGGTCGTGGACTCCACGGTCATGCGCGCCGCTGCGCTGGACGCCTTCCTGCGCGAGCAGATCGCCGCCGCCAAGGAGCAGGGCGTCCTGTTCTCGCTGCACCTCAAGGCCACCATGATGAAGGTGTCCGACCCGATCCTGTTCGGCCACGCGGTGCGAGCCTTCCTGCCCACCGTGTTCACCCAGTTCGGCGATCAGCTCGAGCAGGCCGGCCTGTCCCCGAACAACGGCCTGGGCGGCATCCTCGCCGGGGTCGACGCGCTCGATGCCGAGCAGCGCGACGGGATCCGCGCCGCGATCGACACGGATCTGGCCGCAGGCCCCGACCTCGCGATGGTGAACTCCCACAAGGGCATCACCAACCTCCACGTCCCCTCCGACGTCATCATCGACGCCTCCATGCCGGCGATGATCCGCACCTCGGGGCACATGTGGAACGCGGATGACGCCGAGCAGGACACCCTCGCGGTGATCCCTGACTCCTCCTACGCCGGGGTGTACTCCGCGACGGTCGAGGACTGCCAGAAGAACGGCGCCTTCGATCCGACCACGATGGGCACCGTCCCGAACGTCGGCCTCATGGCGCAGAAGGCCGAGGAGTACGGCTCCCACGACAAGACCTTCGAGATCGCGGCCGACGGCCAGGTCGAGGTGCGCGACGCCTCCGGCACGGCGCTCATGACCCAGGAGGTCGCCGCAGGCGACATCTTCCGCGCCTGCCAGGCCAAGGACGCTCCGATCCGCGACTGGGTGCAGCTGGCCGTGCGTCGCTCGCGCGAGTCCGGGATGCCCGCGGTGTTCTGGCTCGACGACTCCCGCGCCCACGACCGCAACCTCATCGCCAAGGTCGAGGCCTACCTGGCCGAGGAGGACACGGAGGGTCTCGACCTCCAGATCCTCTCGCCGATCGACGCCACGAAGCACACGCTGGAGCGCGTGCGCCGCGGCGAGGACACCATCTCGGTGACCGGCAACGTTCTGCGTGACTACCTCACCGACCTGTTCCCGATCATGGAGCTGGGCACCAGCGCCAAGATGCTCTCGGTGGTCCCTCTGATGAACGGCGGCGGCCTGTTCGAGACCGGTGCCGGCGGCAGCGCCCCCAAGCACGTCCAGCAGCTCGTCGAGGAGGACTACCTGCGCTGGGACTCCCTCGGGGAGTTCCTGGCGCTGGCCGAGTCGCTGCGTCACCTCGCCCGCACCGCGGACAACGAGCGCGCCCGCGTGCTCGCCGACGCCCTGGACCGCGCCACGGAGACGCTGCTGAACGAGGGCAGGTCCCCGCAGCGCAAGCTCGGCAGCATCGACAACCGCGGCAGCCACTTCTACCTCGCGATGTACTGGGCCCAGGAACTGGCACAGCAGACCGAGGACACCGAGCTCGCCACCGCCTTCGGCCCGATCGCGAAGGAGCTCACCGACGGCGAGCAGACCATCGCCGACGAGCTGCTCGCAGTGCAGGGCAAGCCGGCGGACATCGGCGGCTACTACCGCCCCGATCTCGAGAAGATCTCGGCCGTGATGCGTCCGTCGAAGACCTTCAACCGCATCCTCGAGGAGATCTCCGCGGCGCTGTGAGTTCGTGACGAGGACGGCCGGAGCGCCGATCCTCGCGCAACGACTCTCGCGCAACGATTCTCGCGACAGTGGCATGGACGGGCCGCTGGTGATCCGAGCTGGCGATATCGCCAGCTGACATCACCAGCGGCCCGTCCGCTCCCGGAGCTACTGACCGAAAGGACCAGGCAATGCCCGTCATCCCCTCCCCCGTCGACGACATCGACCTGCGCTACGACGTCACGGGCTCCGGGCCCGCCCTGGTGCTGCTGCACGGCTCGGTGCTCTCGCGAGCGATCTGGCGCGGGCTGGGCTATCTTCAGCCGCTCGCGGCCGAGCACACGGTGGTCCGGATCGATCTGCGGGGCCACGGCCGGTCCGGCACCCCGCATGACCCTGCCGCCTACACGCAGGACGTGTTCGTCGCCGACCTGCTCGCGGTGCTCGATGCCGAGTCGATCGGCCGGGCCGCACTGATGGGCTACTCGCTGGGTGCCCGTATCGCACTGACCGCAGCGCTCGAGCATCCGGCACGGGTGAGGCGCCTGGTCAGCCTGGGCGGTTCCGCCGCTGAGCAGCAGGGCCAGATCGACTCGGTCTTCTTCCCGGAGGTCGTCGACGCGATCCGGGAGGGCGGGATGGAGGCGTTCTGCGACGGCCAGGGCCTCGGTCCCGGCACCTCCGGACGGCGCGACCGCGCCACGCGCACCGCGTTCCTCGCCGCCGATCCGCTCGCGGTCGCGGCTCTGCTGACCGCGACCGACGCCACCGCCGCGGTCCCCGACGACGTGCTCACGGACTGCACGGTCCCGGCGCTGTGGATGGCGGGCACCGAGGACCATCCGCGGTACGAGGACTCCGTGCGAGCCGCGTCGCTGATGCCGGACGCGGAGTTCGTCCCGCTGCCCGGGCGCTCCCACGGCGCCACCCTGTTCCCGTCGGACGACGTGCTCGATCAGGTCCTGCCGTTCCTGCGCTGAGGCTGCGGCCCGCCCGGAGGAACCTGCTCAGACGAACTGGCGCACGAGGGCGATCAGCGCGACGACGACGATGATGCCGCGCAGCAGCCACTCGGGCATCAGCTTGGCGAGATGGGCGCCGAAGTAGCCGCCGATCAAGGCGCCGACGGCGATCGCGGCGGTCGCGAGCCACACGATCTCCGCCCCGATCACGAAGTGCGCGATGACGTAGACGGTTGCGGCCGCGAGGTTCACGACCAGGCTCAGCAGATTCTTCACGCTGTTCACCGAGCCCATCGTGCGACCGGTGAACGTGCCCAGGAGCCCGAGATAGAGGATCCCCTGCGCGGCGGTGAAGTACCCGCCGTAGATCGAGGCGGCACCCATCGAGCCGACGAGCGCCGGCGAGCGCAGCGGGCTGCGGTCCGGGCCGTCGGAGGTCGGTGGCACCGGCCCCCGGGCGGCCCTGCGCCGATCCGACCGGGCACGCATCGCCGTGGTGATCCGCTTCTGGAAGACGACCATCGCCAGGGCGACCACGATGAGCACGGGCACGACGACGTCGAGCGCCGAGGCCGGGGAGACCAGCAGCAGGAGCGAGCCGAGGACCGCTCCGCCGGCGGCGGTGAGGACGAGCGGCGGGAGGTCGTGCTTCTCCGCCGCGATCTCCTTGCGGTAGCCGACGACGGAGCCGATCGTCGAGAAGAGCATGCCCACGGTGTTCGTGCGCACGGCGACGCCCGGAGGGATTCCGAGGGCCATCAGCACGGGCAGGGTGAGCAGCGACCCCGACCCGACGGCCGCATTGATCGCGCCGGCGAGGGTGCCCATCACGAGCAGGACGATGAGCGAGAGCGGTTCCACGATCGACGACCCTACTGCCCGCAGGGGCGCGCCGGGCGGATGTCCGCGCCGGAGCCGTGCTCAGCGCGCGAGGTCCTGGAGCGCCGCCTGCAGCACCTGCGCGTGGTTGTGCTCGGTGTCCTTCGCGGCGAACAGGAGCACGACCTTGTGCGCTCCGGCGTCCCGGGCCCGGTCCAGGAGCGCCTGCGGGGCGTCGCTGTCGTCGAGCTCATGGCGGTACCGGTCCGAGAACTCCTGGAAGCCCAGCTCATCGCTGTGGAAGGACGTCCGGAGCTCGGAGCTGGGCGCCACGTCCTTGTCCCAGTCGTCGTGGGCCAGCCGCTCCTTCGTGATACCGCGCGGCCACAGCCGGTCCACCAGCACGCGGTGCTCGTCGGCGCCGGAGCCGTCGCCGTCCAGCACGTCGTGGACGCGTGCGGTGGTGATCTCGATGCTGCTCATGATCGATCCTTCCTGCGGGGTACGTCGTGGAGAAACGAGACAGGGCCCGATCCGCGCGGAAGGCGGACCGGGCCCTGGTCGGGGGCGGCAGCGGCTGCCGCGGCGGGGCGCTGCTCGGGTGAGGCCGTCTCACGCGAGAGCGGCCTTCGCGCCCTCGTAGTCGGGCTCCTCGGAGACCTCGCCGACCTGCTCGGTGTAGACGACCTTGCCGGTCTCGTCGGTGATCACGACGGCGCGCGAGAGCAGACCGGCCAGCGGGCCGTCGCTCATGGTCACACCGTAGTCCTCGCCGAAGCTGGAGCGGAAGGCGGAGCCGGTGACGACGTTCTCGATGCCCTCGGCGCCGCAGAAGCGGGCCTGCGCGAACGGCAGGTCCTTGGAGACGCAGACGACGACGGTGTTCTCGAGGCCGGCGGCGAGCTCGTTGAACGTACGCACGCTCATCGCGCAGGTGCCGGTGTCCAGCGACGGGAAGATATTCAGCACGACGCGCTTGCCGGCGAGGTCGGAGCTCGCGACCGGCGAGAGGTCCTGCCCGACGAGCTCGAATGCCGGCAGGGCGGAGCCCTGGGCGGGAAGCTCGCCGACGGTGGAGATGGGGGTGTTCTTGAAGGTGATGGAAGCCATGGCTCCATCATCATCCGCCGAGCTGAACGGCACAAGCCGACTCCTGGGAGCGGACGGCGGAACTGGGCGAGAGCACCCGGCGAGAGAGCCGGACTGAAGTGACCTGCGCCGAGCACGATGGGTCCGTCCGGACTCGGTCAGTCCATCGTCTCCCGCAGGCGGGCCGTCTGCTCGGCGACATCGAACTCCGCCGCGGGCCACTGGGGGTCGATGCCGCGCAGCGCGTCCAGCAGGAGCTGCTGGACCGCGAGGCGGGCGTACCACTTGCGATCCGCTGGGACCACGGTCCACGGGGCGCCGACGGTGGAGGTGGCACGCAGCGCCTTCGTGTAGGCCTCCTGGTAGGCGTCCCAGTGCACGCGCTCGTCGACGTCCCCGGGGTTGAACTTCCAGTGCTTGTCGGGCCGTTCGAGGCGCTCCATGAGCCGTTCGCCCTGCTCCTGACGGGAGATGTGAAGCATGACCTTCACGATGACGGTCCCTGCCTCGGTCAGCTCCCGCTCGAAGGCGTTGATCGCGGTGTACCGGCTGCGGATCTCCTTCGCGTCGGCCCAGCCGTGCACGCGATGGATCAGCACGTCCTCGTACTGGGAGCGGTCGAAGACGCCGATCATCCCGGGCTGCGGGGCGTGCTTGCGGATGCGCCACAGGAAGTCGTGGCGCTTCTCGGCGCGGGTGGGGGCCTTGAAGGCGGTGATGTCGATGCCCTGGGGGTCGACGCCGCCCACCACGTGCCGCATGATGCCGCCCTTGCCGGAGGTGTCCATGCCCTGCACGATCAGCAGCACGGAGCGGCCTCCCTCGACGCCGTGGTGCGCCGCGTACAGCCGTTCCTGGAGCTCGTCGAGCTCGGCGGTGCGTGCGGCGAGCTGCTCCTTGCCGTCGGCCTTCTTCCCGGAGAACCCCGGGGTGGCGTGCGGATCGAGCTCGGTGACGTCCTGCGTCCAGTCCGACGGGATCGCGACGCCGCGAGGCTGCTGGTCCGCGGGGGCGCTCTTCTTCTGCTTCTTCGACATGGGGGCAGATTAGCGCCCGCGGTGCCGCCGCACAGCGTTCCGCCCGCACTTGACTCCACCGATCGGTCGGGCGAGTGTCGAGGCATGACGATCACCGCGCTCACCAACGCCCACGTCCTCCCCATCTCCTCCCCCGCCTTCGACGGCACCGTCCTGGTCGAGGACGGCCGCATCTCCGCCGTCGGGCCCGATGTCGAGATCCCCGAGGACGCGCTGGTCGTGGACGCGGGGGGCGGCTGGCTGCTGCCGGGCTTCATCGACGCCCACGTGCACCTCGGGGTCGACGAGGAGGGCGAGGGCTGGGCCGGCCAGGACACCAACGAGATGACCGACCCGGTGATGGCGGCGGCGCGGGCGATCGACGCGATCAATCCCGTGGAGATCGGCTTCGACGATGCGATCATCGGCGGCGTCACCGCGGTGAACGTGAATCCCGGCTCCGGCAACCCCATCGGCGGTCTCGCGGTGGCGATCCGCACCCACGGCCGGGTCGTGGACGACATGGTGCTGCGCAGCCCCTCGGGTCTGAAGGCCGCGCTCGGCGAGAACCCCAAGCGCATCTACGGCGAGCGCAAGCAGACCCCGTCGACCCGTCTCGGCGTGGCGCTCACGATCCGGCAGGCTTTCGCGAAGGCCCAGGTGTGGATGGCGAAGGACGAGGCGGATCGCGACGCCGACCTCATGAGCGAGGCACTGGCTCGCGTGCTGCGGCGCGAGATCCCGTGGCGCCAGCACTCCCATCGGGCCGACGACATCGCCACCGCGCTGCGGATCGCCGAGGAGTTCGGCTTCGAGCTGGTGCTGGACCACGGCACCGAGTCGTACCTGATCGCCGACAAGGTCGCCGCCGCCGGGGTGCCCGTGCTGTACGGACCGCTGATCGTGTCCCGCTCGAAGGTGGAGGTGCGCCACCGCACCCCGAAGGCTCCGGGCCTGCTCACCGCCGCCGGCGTGAAGGTCTCGATCATCACCGACCACCCGGTGGTGCCGATCGAGTTCCTCGTCCACCAGGCGGCCCTCGCGGTCAAGCACGGCATGGAGCCAGCGGACGCCCTCCGCGCGATCACTCTGAACCCGGCCGAGGTGCTCGGCGTCGAGGACCGTCTCGGCTCGATCGAGGTCGGCAAGGACGCGGACCTGGTGCAGTGGGACGGCGATCCGCTGGACACCCGGAATCGCTCGCTGCGGGTGTGGCAGCACGGGCGCGAGGTCATGCACCGCGACGAGGCCGGGGACCCGGTGATCGCGCAGCGGTGAGAGCAGTCTGCGAAGCTCCCCGACGCGGCGCGATGTAGACGGCGGGACGAGCACTGCGCACGGAGTCTTCCGGGGCGATGCCGTGAGTCTTCCGGGGCGATGCCGTCAGTCCTCGACCCGTACCTCGCCGGTCTCGACGTCGACCTCGATCTCGATCTCGGCGTCGTCGTCGCCGGACTGCTCGATATCGATCTGGTAGCGGATCGTGCCGTCGTCGGAATCGAGGTCCCAGCCGGAGACCCGGCCGTCGTGCTTCTGCAGAGCCAGGTCGATCGCCTCGGCCGGGGTCATCGGCGAGGTGACGTCCACGGCCGGCTCGTCGACCGTGTCGTCGTCCTCCTCGTGCTGGAGGACCTCACCGGTGGCGGCGTCGATGTCGATCTCGTGCTCACGGCCGTCCAGGGCCACCTCGATCTCCCACACCCAGTCGCGGTCGTCGTCGTGGTCGATCGAGACCGACACCGGCTGCCCACCGCCGGCGGTCTCCAGGGCGATCGCGACAGCGTCCTCCGCGGGCACCGGCAGCTGCTCGGTGGCGAGGTCGGCGCTCTCGGGGAGCGGTGCGCCGCCGGCCGCCGCATCGTCTCCGGCGTCGGTCGCCTCGTCTGCCGTGCCGCCGTCGGAGGGTGCTGCATCGGCGCCACCTGTGTCCGAGGCGTCGCTGCCCGCTGAGTCGCCGTCCCCGTCGCCGCCGTCGTCGCCATCGCCGTCGGACGCGGTGTCGTCCGTCGCCTCCCCACCGTCGCTCACGGAGGGGTCGGAGTCCCCGTCGGCCGGAGAGCCATCGCTCCCGGAGGTGTCCCCGCACCCGGCGGCGAGGGCGACGACGAGGGCGCCGAGGGCGGCGGCCCGCGTGGTGGTCCGGAGGGTGGAGCGAGAGCGCATCGTGCGGATCATGGCGGTCCTTGTCCTGCCGGGCCCTGCCCAGCCTAGGTTCTGGAGATATCCCCAGGTTAGAAGGCATTTCCCGGAAGGGCCAGCACTCTGAGAACACTCTCATCGGGCTCTCACGGTCCCTCTGGCCCGCCTTCTGCAGCGCCCTGGCACGGTGGGGGCCTCCGGGCGGCGCATCCCCATGACCGGGACCTCCGGCCTTCCCCACCACTCACCGACGATC
The DNA here is from genome assembly GCF_052378285.1 of Brachybacterium sp. AOP3-A1-3. Classification (NCBI taxonomy): domain Bacteria; kingdom Bacillati; phylum Actinomycetota; class Actinomycetes; order Micrococcales; family Dermabacteraceae; genus Brachybacterium; species Brachybacterium sp. AOP3-A1-3. Next base: position 12,704 of record NZ_JBQSXM010000028.1, read on the forward strand.
TACGGTGGGGAGCAGCCCTCCGGGGACCCTGATGTCTGATGCAGCAGGAAGGCGCCATGACCGCGAAGAGGACCACCGCGAGCCCCACCACGAGCACCTGGCCGGACTCCCCCGCGCAGTCCCCCACCGAGGAGGAGCTGCACCGGGTCCACGCCTGGTGGCGGGCCGCGAACTACCTCTCGGTCGGGCAGATCTACCTCAAGGACAACCCGCTGCTGCGCATTCCTCTGCAGCGCGAGCACGTCAAACCCCGCCTGCTCGGCCACTGGGGCACCACCCCGGGGCTGACCTTCCTCTACGCCCATGCGAACCGGGCGATCCGGCAGCGGGGCCTGCACGCCATGTACATCACCGGCCCCGGCCATGGCGGACCGGGCCTGGTGGCGGCGAGCTACCTCGAGGGCACCTACTCGGAGGTGTATCCCGCCGTGAGCCCGGACGAAGAAGGCCTGAAGCGGCTGTTCACGCAGTTCTCCTTCCCCGGCGGCATCCCCTCGCATGTCGCTCCGGAGACCCCCGGCTCGATCCACGAGGGCGGGGAGCTCGGCTACGCCCTCTCCCACGCCTACGGCGCCATGTTCGACCGCCCCGACCAGATCGCCTTCACCGTGGTGGGCGACGGCGAGGCGGAGACCGGTCCGCTGGCCACCTCCTGGCACTCCAACAAGTTCACGAACCCCCAGCAGGACGGGGTGGTGCTGCCGATCCTGCACCTGAACGGCTACAAGATCGCCAACCCCACCGTGCTCGCCCGCATCGGCGATGAGGAGCTCGAGGCGCTGATGCGCGGCTACGGGCACACCCCGCTGTTCTTCACCGGCGGGTTCCAGGACGAGGGCCCGATGGCGGCGCACGAGCGCTTCGCCGCGGTGCTCGACACGGCGCTGGACCAGATCGCAGAGATCAAGCAGCAGGCGCAGGCCGATGCCGCGGCCGGCCGCGAGACGGAGCGGCCCGCCTGGCCGATGATCATCTTCCGCACCCCCAAGGGCTGGACCGGACCGAAGACCATCGACGGGCAGGTCACGGAGGGCTCCTGGCGCTCCCATCAGGTGCCCCTCGCGAGCGCCCGCGACACCGACGAGCACCTCGCCGACCTCGACGCCTGGCTGCGCTCCTACCGTCCCGAGGAGCTGTTCGACGAGGAGGGTCACCTGCTAGAGGAGATCGCCGCCACCGCTCCGAGCGAGCTGCAGCGGATGTCGGCGAACCCGGCCACCAACGGCGGCTCCGTGCTGGTCCCGCTGCGCCTTCCGGACTTCCGGGACCACGCCGTCGAGGTGCAGAATCCGGGGGCGTCGGTCTCCGAGGCCACCAAGGTGCTGGGCGCCTGGCTGCGGGACGTGGTGACCGAGAATCCCGAGAACTTCCGGATCTTCGGGCCCGACGAGACCGCCTCGAACCGTCTGCAATCGGTGTACGAGGTGACCGACAAGCAGTGGAACGCGGACTTCGAGCCGCACGACCGCGAGGAGCATCTGGCGCGATCCGGCCGCGTCATGGAGGTGCTCTCGGAGCACCAGTGCCAGGGCTGGCTCGAGGGCTACCTGCTCACCGGCCGCCACGGCCTGTTCTCCTCCTACGAGGCGTTCATCCACATCGTCGACTCGATGGTCAACCAGCACGCCAAGTGGTTGAAGGTCACCAACGAGCTGGAGTGGCGCCGACCGATCGCCTCCCTGAACTACCTGCTCAGCTCGCACGTGTGGCGCCAGGACCACAACGGGTTCAGCCATCAGGATCCCGGGTTCATCGATCACCTGGTCAACAAGAAGGCCGAGATCGTGCGGGTGTACCTGCCGCCGGACGCGAACACGCTGCTGTCCACCTATGACCACTGCCTGCGCTCGCGCCAGTACGTGAACGTGGTGGTGGCCGGGAAGCAGCCCAACCCGAACTGGCTGAGCATGGACGAGGCCGTGGTGCACTGCGCGCGCGGGCTCGGGATCTGGGAATGGGCCGGCACCGAGGTGGACGGCGAGGAGCCGGACGTGGTGCTGGGCTGCGCCGGCGACATCCCCACCATCGAGACGCTCGCGGCCGCGAAGCTCCTCCGCGAAGCGATCCCCGGCCTGAAGGTCCGGGTGATCAACGTCGTGGACCTCATGCGCCTGCAGGAGGACACGGAGCATCCCCATGGCCTCTCCCCGGAGGACTTCGACGGGCTGTTCGGCGAGGACATCCCGGTGATCTTCGCGTACCACGGGTATCCCTGGCTGATCCACCGCCTGGCCTACCGCCACGACCGCAGCTCCCGGATCCACGTGCGCGGCTACAAGGAGGAGGGCACCACGACCACGCCCTTCGACATGCTCATGCTCAACGACTCCGACCGCTACCACCTGGTGATGGACGTGATCGATCGGGTCGAGGGCCTCGCCACCCGGTATGCGGGACTGCGCCAGCGGATGGTCGACGCTCGGCTCCAGGCACGGGCCCATGCCTACGAGCACGGCGAGGATCCGGCGCACATCGCGCAGTGGCAATGGGACGACAACGCGGACGAGGCGGGCGACGGCGCTCCCGCGCAGGCCCAGGACACCGGAGGCGACAACTGAGGCGGCCCGGCGCACGGCCGGGTGCGCCGGAAAGGCGGGGATGAGCACACAGCAGAGCCCGGAGCCGGCGAGCGGCTCAGAGGATGCACAGCGCCGGATCGTCCGCGTGCGCGGGCAGGTCCAGGGCGTCGGCTTCCGGATGGCGGCCGCCTCGGAGGCGGCGCGGCTCGGTGTGGCCGGCACCGTGCGCAATCTGTGGGACGGCACGGTCGAGGCCGACGTCGAGGGAACGCAGCACGCGGTCGAGGCGATGCTCGCCTGGCTGCGTCAGGGGCCGACGAGCGCGCACGTGAGCGGGATCGACGTGCGCCCGGAGGCACCGCGCGGGGCGGCCTCGTTCCGGATCACCGGCTGACCCGCCGGCTAACTCAGGCGCGGACACGACCCCGCGGCGCGGTGCGCAGATAGTTCACCGCGACCAGCACGCCGGCGGTGATCATCACCGTGGAGGTCACGATCAGCGCGGTCTGGCCGGCAGAGTCGATGATCAGGCCGCCCACCAGAGCTCCCCCGGCGATCGCGGTGTTGAACACGGCGCTGTTCAGCGCGGTGCCCTCCTCGATCACCTCCGTGGCCTGGGTGTTGACGAACGCCTGGATCGCCACCGAGATCGCGCCGACGAACAGACCCCACAGCGGCATGATCGCGAGCGCCGAGGCGGGGCTGCGCATGAGCACGAGCACGGCCAGAAGGGCGATGCCCATCCCGGCCGAGACGACGAGCACGCCCCAGGGGGCGCTGCGGCTCAGCAGCGGGGCGACGGCGAAGTTGCCGATCAGCCCAGCGATGCCGAACACCAGCAGCATCAGCCCGACCTGGGTGACCGGCACTCCGGCACGCTCCAGGAGGATGGGGCTCACATACGCATAGGTGATGAACTGTGCGACCACGACAAGCGTGGTGAGCGCCACCGCGTAGCGCACTCCGCGGGTGCGGGCGGCGGCGAGCATCATCGACGGCGTCACCTTCACCGGCGAGCGCACCGGCGTCACGAGGACCAGGATCAGCACCGCGACCACTGCCGCCGCGACGCCCACCACCACGAACGCGGTGCGCCAGCCCACGTGCGTGCCGATCCAGGCGGCGACGGGGACGCCCAGCACCAGGGCCGCGCCCGCGCCGCCGAAGGCGACGGTCAGGGCCCGGGAGGTGTGCTCGCGGGGCACCTGGCCGATGGCCACGATGGCCAACACCGCCCAGTACAGGCCGATGGAGACCCCGGCGAGGAGGCGGGCGATCAGGAGCACCGCGAAGGTGGGCGCCACGGCGCTGAGGAGGCTGGAGAGCACCACGGAGATCAGGGCGATCACCAGCACGAGCCGGCGGTCCAGACCGCGCACGAGCACCGGGGTGAGCACAGCGACGATGCCGGCGAGCACGCCGGGGACGGTCACGGCGAGGCCGGCCACGCCGGCGCTGACCCCGAGGTCCGGTGCCATCACGCTGAGGACGCCGATGGGCAGCTCCTCGATCGTGATGAGGATGAAGATGCCCAGGGCGAGTGCGACGACCCCGCCCCACCGTCGTGCGCTGTCCACTGCTGCTCCTCGGGCCGGGCCCGGTGTTCCGCCGGGCAAACTCCTCCACGATAGGGCACTGCCCCTCGGACAGCCGATGGCCCCGGGGCGCTGAGTGCGGGGACTCGCGCTGCCGGGGCCGTCGGGATCCGTGATCGTCCGGTGTCCGGGTCGTCCCGGACGGGACGACCCGGAGGGGACGATCAGTCAGTGCCGGTCAGGCACTGCCGATCAGGTCATGCCGATCAGACGGCGGCGTCGAAGGCCGCGCCGATCTCCTGCTCACCGTCGTTGTAGGTCAGGAACTTCCCGACGGTGCCGGGGCGCTCGAGCGCCGCGCCGATGGTGCGGGCCACGTTCCCGCGCGAGACCGTGCTGCTCTCGGACGCGGTGGCGTCGATCCGCCCGGTGGGCTCCTCGAGGGTGAGACCGGAGGGGCCGAGGATGGTCCACTCCAGGTCAGTGCCCTGCAGGTGCGCGTCGGCCTGGGCCTTGGCCTCGGCGTAGGCGAAGAACGGCTCGTCCTCGGGCACGCCGTGCTCGAGGCTCGCGCCGAAGTAGCTGATCATCACGTAGCGGGTGGCGCCGACGCGCTGGGCCGACTCCATCGACGCGATCGCCGCATCCCGGTCCACAGCCCACGTGCGCTGCGGGCTCCCGCCGCCGGCGCCGGCCGTCCACACCACCGCGTCCTTGCCGCGCAGCAGCTCGTCCCAGCCGTCGGCGTCGAGCGATTCGATGTCCGCCACGACCGCCTTGGCCCCGGTGGCCTCGATCTCCGAGACCTGATCGGGGTTGCGGATCACTGCGTGGACGGTGTGACCCGCCTCCACGAGCAGCGGCTCCGCGAGCAGCGCGACCTTGCCATGTCCTCCGATAAGTGCAATATCCATACCTCCACCTTCGCACCGTCATCTGCGCACGTCGAGGCCGGGCCGTCCAGGTTCACTCCTGGTGGAATGCCTCGCGGTCCGCACGGCGCTCCGCGCCGTCGACGCGCACGCCCGTGCACCGCGCTCGTGGCGCTGCCGATATCCTGGCCGCGGTCGCCATCGGGCGTCCGATCCCTCGGGGGAAGGAACCTCGCATGGCCGGTGGACTCGCCGCACTTCTCGACGACGTCGCAGCGCTCGCGCGGCTCGCCGCCGCCAGCGCCGACGATGTCGCCGCAGCCTCCGCGAAGGCGGGCTCCAAGGCCATGGGCGTGGTGATCGACGACGCTGCCGTGACGCCGCAGTACGTGAAAGGGCTCGAGCCCAAGCGCGAGCTGCCGATCATCTGGCGGATCACCAAGGGCTCCTTCCGCAACAAGCTGATCTTCATCCTCCCGGTCCTGCTTCTGCTCAGCGCCTTCGCTCCCTGGGCGCTGACTCCGATCCTCATGCTCGGCGGCCTCTATCTCAGCTTCGAGGGCGCCGAGAAGATCTGGGAGCTCGTCAGCGGGAAGCCCAAGAAGGCACCGGCGGCCGCAGAGGGTGCCGGCGCCGAGGACAAGATCGTCTCGAGCGCAGTGCGCACCGACCTCATCCTCTCCGCCGAGATCATGGTCATCTCCATGAATTCGATCGATGCCGACTCGCTGTGGGCACGCGCGATCGTGCTCGTGCTCGTGGCCATCGGTATCACCGTCCTCGTCTATGGGGCCGTCGGCATCCTCGTGAAGATGGATGACGTCGGGCTGGCCATGGCGGCTGACGACAACTCCGAGTTCAAGCAGAAGTTCGGCCGCGGCCTGGTCGGCGCGATGCCGAAGATCATGAACGTGATCAGCTACGTGGGCATGGTCGCGATGCTGTGGGTGGGCGGGCACATCCTCCTGGTCGGCACCCACGACCTCGGCCTCGCCCAGCCCTACGGCTTCGTGCACCACCTCGAAGGCGCCGTCGCCGGCATCGCCGGGGTGGGCGCAATCCTCGGCTGGCTCATCAACACCGCCTTCTCCTTCGTGTTCGGCCTGATCATCGGCGGCATCATCGCCGTGATCCTGCACTTCCTGCCCTTCGGGCATCACGACGAGGACGGGCATGACGGCAGCGGGCACGCCGGGAACAGCGCCGGCCAGCACGACGCCGGCCAGCACGGCACCGTGGAGAGCACTGAGAGCACTGAGAGCGCCGAGAGCGCTGAGAGCTCCGACGCCGGCTCAGAGAGTCACGACGCGAAGGGCTGACCCCAGGGCTCCCGGCATCGCAACGGTGCTTGCCCGGCCTCCCAGGCCGTGCGACCGTTGGTGACCACCGTCACCGACCGAGGAGTCCACAGCGCCGTGCATCCTGTCGATCGCCGTTCCTTCCTGTCCCTGTCCACCCGGGCCGCCGTCGGCGGAACCGCAGTCACCGCCGCGGCGGCCGCGTCGGCGGTACCGGCTGTTGCCGCTTCTGCGCCCGCTGCCCCTGGGGAGGACCCCGCTCCCCCGCCCTCCCGGGAGTTCCGCGCCATGTGGCTCTCCTCCGTGGTCAACATCGACTGGCCCTCGAAGCCGGGGCTCAGCATCGAGGAGCAGAAGGCCGAGTACATCGCCTGGCTCGACCGTGCGCAGGAGCTCGGGCTGAACGCGGTGATCGCCCAGGTGCGGCCCACGGCGGATGCCTTCTGGCCCTCCCGCGTCGAGCCCTGGTCGATGTACCTCACCGGCACTCAGGGGCAGGACCCCGGCTATGACCCGCTGGCCTTCCAGATCGACGCCGCCCATGCGCGCAATATCGAGTTCCACGCCTGGTTCAACCCCTACCGGGTCGCGATGAGCGAGACGCCTGATCTGGTCGAGGACCATCCGGCTCGGGTGCACCCCGACTGGGTCTGGCCCTTCGGCGGGAAGCTCTACTACGACCCGGGCCTGCCCGAGGTGCGCGCCTTCGTGCAGGACGCGATGATGGATGCGATCTCGCGGTACGACGTGGACGGCGCCCACTTCGACGACTACTTCTACCCCTACGCGATCGCCGGGAAGACCTATCCGGACCAGGCCACGTACGAGGCCCAGTCCGATGGCGCCACCTCGATCGAGGACTGGCGCCGCGAGAACATCAACCTGCTGGTCAACGAGATGCATGAGCGGATCCATGCCGAGAAGCCGTGGGTGCGCTTCGGGATCAGCCCGTTCGGGATCTGGCGGAACTCCACGAGCGATCCGGAGGGGTCGGACACCTCGGGCTCGGAGAGCTACGAGATCATCTGCGCGGATTCGCTGCGCTGGGTGCGCGAGGGCTGGGTCGACTACATCAACCCGCAGATCTACTGGCAGTTCGGCCACCCCGCCGCGGACTACGAGACGCTCGTGCACTGGTGGGCCGAGAAGGTCGAGGGCACCGATGTGGGCCTGTACATCGGCGAAGCCGCCTACAAGGCGATCAGCGGAGTGTTCCCCGAGGTCACAGAGCTGGGCGATCACGTCGATCTGACCCGCAGCCTGGACGCCGTGGACGGCAACGTGTATTTCAGCGCGGCGAGCCTGCGCGATGACACCACCGGTTCGGTCGACGACCTCGTCCAGCGCCACTATCAGCACCCGGCGATCGTGCCCGAGCTCGAGATGGTGCCCGGTGAGGCTCCCGGTGCGCCGACCGTGCTGGTGGTGCGCCGCACGGAGGACGGGGTGCAGGTGCGATGGAGAGGGCACGGAGCCGCCAGCTACGCCCTGTGGCACCTGCCCACCGCCGACGTGACCGACGAGGCTCTCGCCGACGGGCGGAATCTGGTGGCGACCGTGCGCGCGGACCGGGGCTCGCAGGCGCTCGTGCACCTCGAGGCCGAGGGCGCCGACGGCAACGGGTACTACGCGGTCACGGCCTACGACCGCACCTGGCACCAGAGTGCGCCCTCGAAAGCAGTGCGGGTGCGCGGCTGACTGCGGCACCGGCCACTGTCCAGCCCACGATTCGATATGAGGACGTCGGGCACGTGGAGGCCCGCCGGCTCACCGCGTGCCCGCTCCGCCCCCACGGTCCCAGCAGGGATTCTGATGCGCCCAGATCGCGGCTTGGACGCGATCGCGGACCCCGAGTTTGGCGATGATGCGTGAGACATGGGTCTTCACCGTCCCGACCTCCACGAACAGGCTCTCTGCGATCTCGGCGTTGCTCTGCCCGTCAGCGAGGGCGGTGAGGACATCGCCCTCTCGAGCAGTCAGGTCGGGTAGCGGCAGAGACGATTCTTCGGCTGGCCGCCGACGGGCGAACTCGCGGATCACGCGGCCGGTCACCGCGGGAGAGACCAGTCCGTCTCCGGCCGCGGCAGCACGCACGGCAAGAGTCAGATGCGCTGGATCGGCATCTTTGAGCAGGAAGCCCGCAGCCCCTTTCTCCAGCGCCCCGAAGACATATTCGTCGAGGTCGAAAGTCGTGATCACGACTACGGGGACCGGCCGCTCAGCGGTCGGATCAGTGAGCTGAGCAGTCGCCGTGAGGCCATCACCCCCGGGCATCCGCACGTCCATCAGCACGACGTCGGGCCGCAGACTGTGGGCCCGTTCGACAGCTTCATGGCCATTGGACGCTTCGCCCACGACCTCGATGTCGCCGTCGACTTCGAGAAAAGTGCGAAGAGAGCGACGGACGCTGGGCTGGTCATCGGCGATCAATACCCGGATCATGCGCTCCTCCCGACGGCGTAAGCCCGGTCAGCGGGTGAGGGGTTGGGCAGCGTGAGGGCTACGATCCAGTCCCCGTTCGGCGTGGGGGCAGCCTCAAGCATCCCGCCCAGCAACGCGGCCCGTTCAGCCGCACCGACCAGCCCATAGCCAGTGCCCGCGTTCCGGGCGTGCTCCGGCGATGATCGCTCCTCACTGCCGAGATGCTGACTGGTCGGATTGGTGACGGTCAGCTGCACGCGGTCACCATCGGCGTCGAGGGCGACGGTGACCGTGTGTCCCGGGGCATGGGCATCGGCGTTGAGCAGAGCTTCCTTCAAGATGCTGAGCACCGTGGAGGATGCGGCGTCGCCCACGCTGGCAGGCACCCGGACGTGCGGATCCACGGTGAGTCCCCTTTCCCTGGCTACGGCGGCGATGAGTTCGCGGGCAGCCTCGTCGAGGGGCATGCGGGTCGGGTCGTCGACATCGTCCTCCCGCAGAGCACGGACCACCGTGCGCATGGTGTCCAGGGCCCGTGCGGTCTTCCCCTCCACCTCGGTGAGGATCGGCTCGTCGCTGGTGAGCCGCAGTGCCCGAAGGGAAAGCAGGACGTCCATGACCTCATGGGCTGCGAGGTCATGCAGATCGCGAGCGAGACGGTTGCGTTCCGTCGCGATGGCCTCGGCATTCACCGCGCGCGAGTGCTTCTCGACCAGCCAGGCGCGCTCAGCAGCGTCGCAGGCACGCTGCCGTTGGAGACGGAATCCGTACCCCACCGCAGAGCATGCGACGAAGAAGAAACCGATATCCAGCGTGACCAGACCAATCTCGGGCACTGTGACCCCCAGTCCGTTCCGGACGGCGAGCCCCACTTTCAGGAAGGTACCGAGCAGCCACCCAGACGCCACGACGATCAGCCCGAGTCGAAACGGCGCATACGCGGCAACGGCGTAGACGCTGAACCAGAGCGACAGTGTGAACGCCGCACTGCCGGTCTGTCCGATCAGTATCGAGCTGGCGAGAAAGACCAGCAGCACCCCGGCGAACACCATCAGCGGGTACCGCCGATGCCACCACAGCAGGCCGGCGGCCAATGTGTTGACCACGAGAAACACGACGTACCGTGCGAATCCCCCGTCGATGATGTAGTCGTGGATCGCCCACAGATACAGGGCGCCCACAGCCACGCTCAAGGCACCGACCGTCAGGACGACGATGGCGTCGTACCTGCCGGTGTGACCGGTCGAAGTCGCCGAAGACATGCCTCCATGATGTCTGAGTGCGAAGTGATCGGCATCTGTCGGAGGATGGATATCTCGCGTCGCCCCTGGATATCTGTCTTCCGGCAGATGCGCCATGGGCTCCGACCCCGAGACGCTGGACGCATGAATCATGCAGCCGATCCCCCGCCACCACTGTCCGGTCTTTCGATCGAGGTCCAGAGCCTCAGCAAGAGATTCAGTGACCGTGACGTTCTCCGCGATATCTCGTTCACAGCCCGCCCAGGTCGCGTCACTGGATACCTGGGGCCGAACGGCTCGGGCAAGACCACGACCATTCGCATACTGCTTGCGCTCTCCGCTGCCGGCAAGGGCTCTGCCACCTTCGGCGGCGACCCGTATCGGGCGATCGCCCACCCCGGGCGGTCGGTCGGCGTGCTGCTGGAGAACGCCGGCCTGCACCCCGGCCTGACCCCGGCCAAGCAACTGCGCATCGCGTGCGCCGCGACCCGCACCTCGAGGTCACGGATACCCAGCGTGCTTCACGAGGTGGGACTGTCCGAGGTCGCGGACCGGAAGATCAGGACGTTCTCGCAAGGCATGCGGCGACGGCTCGGTCTTGCCCTCGCGCTGCTGCCGGAGCCGAGCACACTGATCCTCGACGAGCCGGCCAACGGCCTCGATCCGGAGGGCATGGTCTGGATGCGCAGCCTGCTCCGCGACTACGCAGACCGCGGAGCCACCGTGCTGCTGACCAGCCACGTCCTGGCAGAACTCGATCGGTTCATCGACGACGTCGTCATCATCGGCAGTGGTCGCATTCTGGCCGAGACGACCCTCGGCCAGCTGCCCGAAGGCGTCGACCTCGAAGCCTTCTACCTCTCCACACTCCATACAGCCTCTGCCACGCAGGAGGTGGGAGCGTGATCGCCAGCGAACTGCTTCGCCTCCGCTTCTCGCTCGTCGCGAGGATCATCGGGATCCTCGTCGTCGCCGAGGCCGTATTCATCGGGCTGCTCCTTGTCTTACTGCCCTCGATCATCGACGGGCTGATCGCCCTGAACGAGGTCATCCCCAATGCCACTGACGCCGATCAACTCGACCCGTCCCAGCTCGCTGCATTGGGCCTCGACGCTCCCGCGACCCAGGAAGTCATCATCGACCTGCTGGGCAACTCTGGAACCGGCAGCGGCTTCCCCGCCATCGCAGCCCTGCTCATCGGTGCGTTGACCATCACCACCGAACACCGGCGCGGATCGCTCACCGCCAGTATCCTCGCCGAACCCCGCCGGGCACAGCTGCTGCTCGCCAAGATGACCGCTCTCGCCCTCACCGTGATCACTGGGGTCGCCATGCTCATCGTGATCCGGGGCCTCCTGCTCACCATCGGCCTCGCCATCCACGGCGCGCCACTGCAACTCGACACCGTCGCGCTGGCCGGGCTATGGGGCAAGGGCGCTCTCGCTCTCGTTCTCTATGCCGCGATCGGATTCGCCATCGGCTTGCTCGCTCGCAGCCCGGTCACGGTGATCATCGTGCTCGGAGCGGCGATCATCGTCGAAAGCGTCATACGGCCGATCACGCTCCTCATCGTCGGCACACCCAACCCCGCACTCTTTCTTCCGTTCGGCCTCGTTCCCGACATCAGCGGAACAAACCCGCTAGCCGCGCTCACCGGGTCAACGGTGACGACCACAGGAATCACACCGATCACACCGATCACAGCCATGCTGGCCTTGGCCGCCTGGGCGATCATCGCTGCCGCTGTGGCATCGATACGCTTCGTCCGAACAGACGCCCCGGACCTCCAGTGAGGACACGATGACAGCACGGCTCGGGTCTCGCGTCTCGCCGCTGGTGGTGTCTACCCGTCCTCGCGTCGTCCCCACGGATCGATGAGCGCGACATCCAACTGCTCGAAATCCTTGACGTTGCGCGTCACCACGGTCAAGGCGTGGACTGCCGCCGTGGCGGCGATCATGGCGTCCCGCTCTGGACTCGGATCAGGAACATGCAGCCGCGCCGCCCGCCGGGCCACGGCGAGATCCATGGAAAGGATTCGGCCCGCGAACACCTTGAGCAGATCATCCTCCAGCCATGTCTGCAGACGACCCGCCTGAGCAGGATCTCGACGAGCTAGTCGTCCGATCCCGATCTCGATCTCCATGATCGTCAGTACCGACAGGTACAGGTCTGACGGGGCACGGGATGCGACCCACGAGCGCACCATCGGGTCGGCCTTGTGCTCCGGTTTGCGAAGCTCGCTGACCACGTTCGTGTCGAGCAGATAGCTCACAGGTCAGGAACCCTCAGACCGACCTTGATCGGCTCGACGTCGAAGTCGACGTCATCGACCATGCTCAACCGCTCGACCAGATCTGCGCCGTCTTCTCCCAGACGTCGGTATTCCTCGATCGACAGGAGAACGAAGGCAGGCTCGCCGCGATCGGTGATCACGACCGGTCCATGACCGGCCTCGCGCTTGGCCGCGCTGACGTCGCGGTTGAACTGACCAGCACTTATCGTCGTCATCACGATCATCTCCGTCGTAGGTAGATACCTACTTTAGCTCGATCTCGCGATCGTAGCAATCTCTGCGCACCCCGCCCGCGCCCGAGGAC
>NZ_JBQSXM010000029.1:0-24299 GCF_052378285.1 Brachybacterium sp. AOP3-A1-3
GGGCGCCGTCCCCGTCAGGCGATCCTCAGCTCACGTTCTCCGCACGGGCCCGCTCCCGTTCGAGGCGCTTCGCCTTCTGCGTCGCGAGCGTCAGCTCCTCCTCGGCGACGGTGATGACGTTGCCCTGGGGATCGGTCGCGACCGAGCCGTCGGCCCGGGTGACGAGCAGGCCCTCGGGCTGCTCGTCGGACCGCTCGCCGCACTCGTTGAACGCGACGCGCTGCGCGTGGACCGTGTGGGCGTCGGCCAGCAGCTCGGTCACGTTGCGCTCGGAGACCACCAGATCCTGGAACTTCGTGGGCAAGGACGCGATGATCCTCTCGTGCTCGAGCATCCGCTCGTACATCGCATCGCGACGGCTCTCGAAGCTCTCGTAGGTCATCTCCTGGTAGGCGACGGCCTCACGATGGGCGTTGTTGACCGCGGCCTGCGCGCGTCCCTTGGGGGACACCAGGGAGACCAGGACGGTCACGGCGAGCGTCGCGATGATGACGCTCAGGGAGAGGCCGGTGGTGACCTCGGGGACGTTCAGCGGCTCGCCGCCGTTGAGGAACGGGAGCTCGTTCTCGTGCAGGGCGTGCAGCACGAGCTTCACGCCGATGACGCCGAGGATGATCGAGAGCCCGTAGGAGAGGTAGACCAGACGGTCGAGCAGTCCGTCGATGAGGAAGTACAGCTGGCGCAGGCCGAGCAGCGAGAAGGCCGTCGCGGTGAACACGATGAAGGTGTTCTGGGTCAGGCCGAAGATCGCCGGGATCGAGTCCAGCGCGAACAGCAGGTCGGTGCCGCCGATGGCGATCATGACCAGCAGCATCGGGGTGAGGACGCGCTTGCCGTTCTCGATGGTGACGAGCCTGTCGCCGTCGAACTCGTCGCTCGCCGGGAGGACCGCCTTGATCAGGCGGACGAAGAGGCTGTCCTTCTCCTCCTTCTCGGGATCGTCGGCCGTGAGCTCGCCGAGGATCATCTTCATCGCCGTGTACAGCAGGATCGCGCCGAAGATGTAGAAGGCGAAGGAGAGGCGGTCGATCGCGACCGCGCCGATCGCGATCATGCCCGACCGGGCGATGATCGCGAAGGTGATGCCGAACAGCAGCACCTTCTGCTGGTCCTCGCGCGGCACGGCGAAGGCACCGATGATCACGAGGAACACGAAGAGGTTGTCGATCGACAGGGCCTTCTCGGTGACATATCCGGCGAAGTACTCGGTGCCCATGCCGGCGCCGCCGATCACCAGGACGGCCACGCCGAACAGCAGAGCGATGCCGACGTAGATCCCCGACCAGACCGCGGCCTCGCGGATCGTGGGGATGTGCGCCTTGCGCACATGGAAGAGGTAGTCGAAAGCCAGGAGGCCGACGATCAGGATGATCGTCAGGATCCAGACGAGAGGGGGTACGGACATGGAGCTGCCTTCCGGGTCGTGTGACTGACCCGGGTCTCTCCACCCGTCGAGGATCTCGACGGGCCGCTGCGTCCGGAGTGCCTGTGGAGGCCCTCGTGATGACGTACGCAGCGTGGCGGATACTCCCCCGTTGCCTGGTAGAAGTCTACTGGGAAAGCTGAGGAAGGCCCGAGAATCGTGGGGGAGGAGCGTTCAGGCTCCTCACTGGATCCTCGGGCCTTCCCGTGCCGTGCGTTGTCGCGCGTGGCCCGTTCCCAGGCTCAGCGATCCTCGCGCTTCTCGACCTCGTCCTTCAGCTCGGCCTTGTCCATCGATGACCGGCCCTCGACACCCTGCCGTCTGGCGTCCTCGTAGAGCTGGTCCTTGGTGCGGCCCTGCGGTCCCGAGTGGGAGTGCTCCCCGCCGCGCTCGGCCGGGGACTTGTCCGCGAGGGACGTCCGGCTGGCCTCCTCGGACTCGCCCTCCTGGGCCCGGGTCTTGTTCACGGTGCGGGCCGCGATCTCCTCGGCCTCGTCCTCCGAGCGACCCTTGTCCTGCAGGCCCTCCTTGACGTGCTCGTACTGGCGTTCCCGCTTGGCGCTCCATGCGTCGGGCATCATCTGCTCCTGTCCGTCAGGTCCTCCAGGGATGTTCCGTGTCCTGCGGCGTCGGGCGACATCGCTGCGTCCTCACTCCCGCCGCGAGTCACCGGTCATGCTGCCGATGCTGTTGGACGGGGTGCTGCCGTCGCGCCAGCGCAGCAGGGCACCGACCCCCTCGGGGATCCCCTCGGCGTCCTCCGGGAGGGCGGAGACCGCCGCATCGGTGAGCAGCGCCGCACGCAGCAGCTCCTCGATGGTCGATGGGGCGTGCCCGCTGACGAACACGAGCTCCTCGACCTGCCCGCGGTCCAGCGCCTGGGCCACCTCGTCAGAACCTCCGACGGAGGCGCCATCGCGGGCCTGGCTCTCGCGGAAGCGGTCCGCGAGGTCCTGCAGGCGTGCGGCGACGAACTGCTCGGCGGCGCGCACCAGCTCGGTGCGGAACGGTCCCTGGTCGAAGGCGACGCCCCGCGTGCCGCCCTGGACCTCGATCACGCGGTCGCGGGTCTCGCGCCCCAATGCGTCCTTGAGCAGACCCATGGCGCGCACGTCACCGCTCAGCATCAGCATGTCGGGGGAGCGCTCGCGCACGATGCGCTCCACCGTCGCGGCGACGGCGTCGGCATTGCGCTCCCAGGAGTCCTCGACCCGTGCCTCGACACTGCTCCCTCGCCAGCCGTGCTGGGCTCCGCCGGGACGAGCCTTGTGCAGCTCGTCGTGGCCGCCCTCGACGTGGGCATCTGCGCCCAGATCGTTGGGGCCGCGGGCGATCGACGGGTTCTCCGGGGCCCGCAGATGCAGGTCTGCCCCGGCGCGGTCCACGACGACGAGCAGCTGGCTGACCGCGTACGGGGTCAGCTGCAGCAGCGGGAGCAGCTGAGGATGGTCGCCGCGATGGGCGGACTCCTGCAGGGGAGGCACCGGGAGCACCCGGTCCACGAGGATCTCCGAGTCCGTCGCGAGGATCGTGCGGCCGTTCCTCCCGCCGATCGGGGAGGGGCTCAGCACCGTCTCCTCGATCTGGTCCAGGAGGTCCGAGGGAGCACCGTCGGCCGAGAGGCCGGAACGCATCCGGGCCCACCGCGCCTCCAGCTCACCGGCGGCGTGCGGATCCGTCCGGGTCGTGTCCAGATGGACCGATGTGATGGGACCGGTGGTTTCGAGGGCCGGCTTCAGCCAGGGCAGTTTCACGAATGACCTCCTGCGTGCTCGACGTGCGGCGGGACCGAGCTCCCAGCTCGGCCTCAGTGCACCGCGTGGGTCACCTCACCTTTCCACGCGGACGGGGCCGCCGCAAGGAAATGGCGGAACAGGTGGAGGGGCGGAGTGCGGAACCGGCCGACGGGCTCGGCCGTCGGCCGGCGTCGAGTGTGGGCGTCCGGCGTCCGTCTCCCGTCGGCAGTTGCCCGTCGTGCGTCGATCGTGGTTCGTCGGTAGTCGCCGGCTCGTGGTCGTCAGGAGGTCTGCTCCTCCGCGCGCAGCAGCTCGCCCAGGTACCGGGCGATCCGGCGGGCCGCAGGCAGCTCGAGATCTGATTCGACCTCGGGGTTGTAGTTGGTGTTGGTGTTGATGTCGTAGGTGACCGTGCGGCCGTCGACCGTGGTCATGTACTCGATGCCGGCGATCTCGATGCCGAGGTCCGCGAGCAGCGACCGGTACCGGAGGATCAGCGGGTCCTCGTCCGTGATCTCGGGCCGGATCCGGAACATCGGCTCGGGGGCGGCATCGATCTCGGGCCCGGCCCCTTCCGCAGCACCTGAGCCGGTGCCCGGCAGCGCACAGGCTTCGGCCGGGCACAGCTCGAAGCCGCCGGCGGAGGTGTCCACACGCACCGCGTACACGAACTCGCCGCCCACGAACTCCGCGCGGGTGATGGACGGTTCGGTGGCGACCAGGAGCTCCTGGAGCAGGGTGATCCCGTCGGCCGCCTCTTCGAAGTCGTCGCCGCGCACATAGGCGTCGAAGGACTCGTGGTCGTCGAAGCGGCGCACCCCGAGCCCCTTGCCTCCCTGGTTGTGCTTCGTGATGAAGGGGGCCGCGATGCCCTTCGCCGAGTCGATGAGGCCGTCGCGACCGAAGACCGCCACGGTGCGCGGCACGTCGAACCCGGCCCGACGCAGGGCTGCGTGCTGGATGACCTTGCTGACCTCGAGGTCGGCGACGTGCTGGCCGCCCACGACCCGTCGGCCCCAGGAGGCGGCCCATGCGGTGATCGATCGTGCGGCGTCCTTCGCGAGGGGAGCGTCCCGGGTGTGCGAGGACGCGCTGAGCCGGGACCAGATCACGCCCGCCGGCGGCTCGGCGTCGAGATCCAGCGTGCCGGTGCCGAGCGGCCACTCCACGAGGGGGACCCCTTCGGCCTCGAAGGCGCGTCGGAACGGGGGGATCCACTCCGGGTTGTCGTGCAGGACGTGCACGGCCGGGGTGTCGCGCGGGGCAGTGGCGGGCATAAAGTTTCCTAGGTTCTAGTCTAAGGTGGCCTATCAGTCTAGCGGTCCGCGGAGTCGATCGGCGGGCGAGGGGGCGCGGGGGCCGGGACCGGCTGAGGGCCCTGGCCGTCCGGTCTCCTGAGGCAGCGGATCCTCAGACGCCGACGCCGGTGAACGCACCCCGGAATCGTGCTGCGGGGTGCGCCGCGGGCAGCGTGTCCGTGCCGGTCAGCTGGCTGCGCAGGGTGCCACCCTGCTCCGGCAGGCGCCCGCGTTCTCGGAGGATCGGTGAGACCAGCTCGGCGAAGTCCGTGACTGTGTCATAGGAGTGGTACTGGCGCAGGTTGATGCCGTCGATCCCGTCGACGTCGAGCCAGTGCTCGATCGCATCGGCCACCACCTCCGGCGTCCCCGCCACGAAGAAGCGGTCCTGCCAGGCCTCGTCGACGGCGTCGAGCAGCTCTCCGATGGTGGAGGACCCGCCCTTGCGGCCCACCGGGGTGTCGGCGGGAAGTCCCTCGATCTCGAGTGCCTCGGCGATCGTGCGCTCCCGCGGATGGTCGAGGGCGCGGATCGGCACCGACTGGTGCACGAGCATCCCCTCGGTGGAGCGGTGCTCCTGGTACTGCGCGAGCTTCGCGTCGACCTCGGCCTGGGTGCGGCCCGTGATCACGGCGGCCTGCACCACGAACTTCGGATCGGACGGATCGCGGCCGGCCTCCTCCGCGGCGGCCCGCACGGCGGGGACGGTCCTCTCCAGCAGCGGGCCGTGGGTGAAGACGACCTCCGCGTTCTGTCCTGCCCGGATCGCGCCGGCGGGCGACGCCGTGGCGAGGATCAGGGTGGGGGTGCGCTGCGGGGAGGGTTCGGACAGGTGCGGGCCGGCGACGGAGAAGTTCGGCCCCTCGTGGTCGATGCGATGCACCTTCGAGGGGTCGGCGTAGATGCTGTTCTCCGCGTCGCGCACCACGGCGCCGTCGTCCCAGGAGCCTTCCCACAGCTTGTAGAGGACCTCGAGGTACTCATCGGCGATCTCGTAGCGCTGGTCGTGCTCGATCTCCTCGGCGAGCCCGAAGTTCCGGGCGGCGTTGGGGAGGTAGGAGGTGACGATGTTCCATCCCACGCGGCCTCCGGTGAGGTGGTCGAGCGTGGACATCCGCCTCGCGAAGGAGAAGGGCGGCTCGTAGCTGGTGGAGAAGGTGATCCCGAAGCCGAGGCGCTCGGTGACCGCGGCCATCGCCGGCACCACCATCATCGGATCGTTGTTGGGGATCTGCAGGCCCTCGCGCAGCGCGGTCTCCGCGGAGCCCCCGTACACGTCGTAGGCACCCACGACGTCCGCCAGGAAGATCGCGGTGAATCCGCCCTCCTCGGCGCGGCGCGCGAGCTCGGTCCAGTAGGCCACGTCGGTGTAGCGGTGCCGGTTGTTCCCGGGAAGCCGCCAGAGACCATGGGTGATGTGGCCGACGCAGTTCATCTCGAACAGGTTGAGGATCAGCGGTTTGGGGGCCACGGGATCTCCGATCGTGAGGGCGGGTGATGACACCTCGCACGATCCGTGCTCGGGGAGCTGTCGCGCACCTCCTGTGAACCACCGTGACGCCCATGCTCCGTGCGGTGCCCTCGGCCGACCCGCGCGTTCGCGAGGCGTCATAAATCTTTGGTCTGCCCTTATCGGCGCTTATGTTCCGGGGTGACTCATCGACCGAGGAGACGACCGTGCGACGACGATCCCTGGCAGCTGCTGCTGCTGCCACCGCCTGCGCGAGCATGCTGCTGGCCGGATGCGGAACGGCCGACCCCGCGGCCGCGCTGACGGCCGGGACGAAAGAGGGCGGGGAGCTGGTCTACGCCACCGACCGCGAACCCACCTGCCTGGACCCCCACAACACCGGGGACATGCCGCAGACGTACATCGCCCGCCAGTACCTCGACTCGCTGGTCTCGATGCAGGAGGACGGCTCGGTGGTGCCCTGGCTCGCGGACTCGTGGGAGATCTCCGCGGACGGTCTCACCTATGACTTCACCCTCAAGGAGGGCGTCGAGTTCACGGACGGCGAGCCGTTCGACGCCTCCGCGGTGGTCGCGAACTTCGAGCAGATCATGGATCCCGCGACGCAGTCGTCCACGGATCTGCTGTACCTCTCGCCCTACTTCGACTCCGCCGAGGCCGTCTCGGAGCACGTCGTGCGGATCCACCTCAAGCGCCCCTACTCACCGCTGCTCACGGTCCTCTCCCAGGCGTTCTTCGGCATGGAGTCCCCGACGGCGATGGCTCGCGGGCTCGAGGAGAACTGCCAGTCCCCGGTCGGGACCGGCCCGTTCATCGTCACCGAGTGGAAGCGCGGACGGGAGGTCGTGATGGTCCGCAACGAGGACTACACCTCCGCCCCGGCCGATGCGAAGCACCAGGGACCCGCCTACCTGGAGAAGCTCACCTGGCGATTCCTCAAGGACAACACCGCACGGTTCGGTGCGCTGCAGTCCGGCCGGGCCCACGCGATCTTCAACGTGCCGCCCGAATCGGTGCCCGCCGCGACGGCGGATCCCACGATCAGCACCGAGGACTTCGTCCACTCCGGAGTGCCGTTCTCCCTCGACCTCAACACCACCGGCCCGGCGCTGTCCGACCTCCGCGTGCGCCGGGCCATCGTGCACGCCTCCGACGCGCCGGGCATCGTCGAGAGCGCCTATGCGGGGGTGTTCCCGTACGAGGGGAACTCGATCTCCACGGGCACCCCCGCGTACGACGAACGGTTCCACGAGCCCTACCCCTACGACGAGGCCGCCGCTGACGCACTGCTGGACGAGGCGGGCTGGACCGGCCGCGACGCCGAGGGGTACCGCACGAAGGACGGCCGGACCCTGTCGCTGCGGTTCCCCTACACCTCCGATCCCGGCGAGACCCCGCCGGCGGACCTCACCATCTACCAGAACTTCCAGGCCATGCAGAAGCGCGTTGGGGTGAAGGTCGAGCTCGTCCCCACCGATGCCTCCACCATGACGGCGCTCAAGAAGGATCCGACGCAGTACGACATCCAGGGCCGCTACTGGAACAGCCCCACCCCCAACGTCATGTACATCAAGTACTCCCAGGAGACCCTCGATCTCGGCAACGGCCAGAACGTGTCGCTGGCCTCGGACGAGGAGCTCGACGCGACGCTGCTCGAGGCCGCCGCCACCACGGACCCGGACCAGCAGGACGCCCTCTACTCGGCGGCCCAGGAGCGACTGACCGCTCAGGCCTGGCACATCCCGCTGTACCCGGTCCAGACCCGCCTGGCCACGCGATCCGACCTGGTCGAGGACATCTGGATCGAACCGAGCGAGGGCGAGCCCGTCCTCCATGACGCCTATCTGCTCCGCGAAGGGCTCTGAGATGACTGTGAAGACCCTCGAGCGTCCGCGTTCTCGACGGCGGGCCCTGGCCCGCCGTGCCGCCTCGCAGCTGGGCTCGGCGATCCTCCTGCTGTGGGCGGTCGCGACGATCGTGTTCTTCCTCCAGCACATGGTCCCCGGTGATCCCGCGCTCGCCATCCTCGGCGGTGCCTCGGCGAACCCTCCGCCGGAGTCGGTCCGGGCGGTCCGCGAGCAGTACGGCTTCGACCAGCCGCTGCTCGTGCAGTACGCCGCCTTCCTGGGTGGTCTGCTGCACCTCGACATCGGCGAGTCCTACACGATGAAGGAGTCGGTGCTCGCCGTGATCGGCGAGCAGATCGTCCCCACTCTCCAGCTCACCGCCACCGCGCTGCTGATCGCCTGGGTGATCGCCCTGGCGCTGACGCTGCTCAGCGCGGGCCGCTCGGGCCTCGTGGGCACGGTCGGCTCGGCGATCGAGGTCGTCTTCGCGGCGCTGCCCCACTTCTGGCTGGGCGTCGTGCTCCTCGTGGTCTTCGCCGTGGTGCTGCAGTGGCTGCCGGTCGTGGACGGCGGGCCGCTCGGCCTGATCCTGCCGTCCCTGACCCTCGGCATCCCGCTGGGCGGGTTCCTCGCCCAGGTCACGCGCGACGAGTTCGACGCCGCGCTGCGCGAGCCCTTCGTGCTCTCGGCCCGTTCCCGGGGCGCGACGATGCACGACGTGCGCTGGCGACACGTCCTGCGCCACGCGGCCCTGCCCGGCATCGCGCTGTCGGGGTGGGGGCTCGGGTCGCTGATCTCCGGCGCCGTCGTCGTCGAGGTGATCTTCTCCCGGCAGGGCATCGGCCAGGTGCTGGTCAGCGCGGTCACCGCGCAGGACCTGCCGCTCGTGGTCGGGGTGACGTTCGTGGTCGCCCTGGTCTACGTGGTCGCCAACCTCCTCACGGATCTCGCCTATGTCGTGGTCGACCCCCGGCTGCGCACCTCGATCGGACGTGCCTCATGACGCTGCTCGCTCCTGCTCCCGAAGCTGCCCTCGCCACGGAATCCCCCCGCCCGCAGTCCCGGGCGGTCCGTCGCGGTCCGCTGCGCCGACCCGGCGTCCTGCTGGCTGGTGGCGTGGTCGCCCTCGTGGCGCTCGCCGCGCTGGCCCCGGGGCTGCTGGCTCACCAGGATCCTCTCGAGATCGACCTCGCCTCGAGCTTCGACGCGCCGAGCCTCCAGCATCCCTTCGGCACCGACCAGTCAGGCCGCGACGTGTACAGCAGGGTCGTCCACGGCGCGGGGCAGTCGCTGACCATCGGACTGGGCGCCACGGCGATCGGGCTGCTGGGAGCGTTCGTCCTCGGCCTCGCCGGTGGTCTCGGCGGACGGTTCGCCGATGCGGCCGTGACCCGCGTGATCGAGGTGCTCTATGCCTTCCCCGGCATCCTGCTCGCCCTGATCCTGATCGCCGTCTACGGCAACAGCGCCCTCACGCAGATGGTCGCGGTCGGGGTGGCGTCCATGCCGGGCTACGCCCGGATGGTGCGCGGTCAGGTGCTGTCGGTGAAGGGCTCGCTCTACGTCGAGGCCGCCCGCTCCCTCGGCCATTCACCGCTGAGGATCCTGCTGCGCACCATCCTCCCCAACACGTTCCGTCCCCTGACCGTCCTCATCACGCTGGGCATCGGCCAGGCGATCGTCTGGGCCGCCGCTCTCGGCTTCCTCGGCATGGGTGTCCAGCCGCCCACCGCCGAGTGGGGCGCGATGCTCAACGCGGGCCGCAACTACATCCAGCAGGCCTGGTGGATGGACTTCTTCCCCGGCATCACCATCGTCCTGTTCACCCTGTCGCTGACCGTGATCGGTCGTCACCTCCAGCGCGCCACCGATTCCGGAGCTGCCCGATGACCCCGATGACGCCGCTGATCACCGCCGAGAACCTGGCGATCGCTTTCGACGGCACGCCCGTCGTCCACGACGTCTCCTTCACCCTGCGTGCCGGCAGCTGCCTGGGGATCGTCGGCGAATCGGGCTCCGGGAAGTCGGTCACCGCCCGCAGCCTGCTGGGTCTGAACGGCGAGAACGCCACGGTCACCGGGACCAGGCTCGAGGTCCGCGGAGAACCGCTCTCCTCTGCCGACCGGCCCGCTGCGACGGATCTGCTGACCGCCACTGATCTGCTGACTGCCACGGAGCAGCAGTTCCGCCGCCTGCGCGGGAGCCGGATCGGCTACGTCCTCCAGGATGCCCTGGTCTCACTGGACCCGATCCGCACGGTGGGCTCCGAGATCGCGGAGCCGCTGCGGCTGCACGGCGTGCCGCGGGCGGAGCGCGGGGCGCGGGTCCGCGAGCTCCTCGTCGCGGCGGGGGTCCCCGAGCCGGAGCTGCGCGCGCGGCAGCTGCCCGGCGAGCTCTCCGGCGGTCTCCGCCAGCGCGCCCTGATCGCCGCCGCGCTCGCCCTGGACCCGGAGATCCTCATCGCCGACGAGCCCACCACGGCGCTCGACGTCACCGTGCAGGCCGAGATCCTCGCGCTGCTCGAGGACAACCTCTCCGCGGGCAGGGCGATCATCCTGATCAGCCACGATCTCGCGGTCGTGGAGCGACTGGCTGATCAGGTGCTGGTCATGAAGGAGGGGCGGGTCGTCGAGCAGGGCCCCACTCACGAGGTGCTCACCCGCCCGCAGCATCCCTACACGCAGCGGCTGATCGCCGCCGTGCCCTCCGCGCACTCGCGGGGCGAGCGGCTGTCCGCTGCACCGCCGCAGCAGATCCCGTCGGCCCGCACCTCGCCGTCGGCCCGCTCCTCGCCGTCGGTGCGTCCCCTCGACGTCGGCCCGGTGCTGTCGGTCCAGGGGGTCTCCAAGCGCTATCGGGGGCCCGACGGCCGCGATCGCACCGTGGTCGACGACGTCTCCTTCGACCTCCATGCGGGGGAGACCCTGGGCATCGTCGGCGAATCAGGGTCCGGGAAGTCGACCACCGCCTGGATGTCCCTGGCGCTGACCCGGCCGACGACCGGCACGGTCCTGCTGGACGGCCGGCCCTGGTCCGAGCTCCCGGAGCGCAGACGCCGGGCGCCCCGGCGGGGGATCTCCGTCGTCCACCAGGATTCGCTCGGCTCCTTCGACCTGCGGTGGACCGCCGGCCGGATCATCGCCGACGCCCTGCCTGCGGACGTTGCCCGCGGCGACCGCGCCCGACGGATCGGGGAGCTGCTGGACTCCGTCGGACTCAGCCCCGAGCACGCCGCACGTCACCCTCTGTCCCTCTCGGGCGGCCAGCGACAGCGGGTGTCCATCGCCCGCGCGCTCGCCACCGACCCCGAGATCCTCGTCCTGGACGAGCCCGTCTCGGCCCTCGACGTGTCGATCCAGGCGCAGGTCCTGGATCTGCTCGGCGACCTCCAGCAGGCGCTGGGCACCGCCTACCTGTTCATCTCCCACGACCTCGGCGTCATCCACCACATCAGCGACCGCGTGCTCGTCATGCAGGGCGGCCGCATCGTGGAATCCGGAACCGCCGACGAGGTCTTCTTCACCCCGCAGCACGACTACACCCGGCAGCTCGTCGACGCGCTGCCCCGCCCCCGACTCGAGGAGTCCGCATGACCGCCATCAGCACCACCCGACCCGCACCCACCTACGCCGAGCTGCGGGAGCGCTTCGCCCCGGTGCTCTCCCAGATCGCCGAGGGGGCGGCCGAGAGGGACCGGGATCGACGGCTGCCGCACGCCGAGGTGCGAGCGCTCGCCGAGGCCGGCTTCACCGCCGTCACCGTGCCCACGGTCCACGACGGCTCCGGAGCGGATATCGAGACCTTCTTCCGTCTGCTCATCGATCTCGGTGAGGCGGACTCCAACCTCCCGCAGCTGCTGCGGGCGCATTTCGCCTTCGTCAACGACTTCCTGATCGGCGGCGAGGAGGGGGACCCCGGCGCCTGGTTCTCCGAGATCGTGCAGGGCGCGGTCTTCGGCAACGCCAGCCACGAGCGCAGCACCGCGACCGTCGGCGACCTCGCGACCACCGTGACCCCCGCGGCCGACGGATTCCGGCTCTCGGGGGAGAAGCACTACTCCACCGGCTCGATCTTCGCCGACTGGATCAACGTCTCGGCCCGCACCCCGGAGGGCCGGCGGGCCCGCGTCACCGTGGGGATCGCCGACGCCGGCGTGACCGTGCGCGACGACTGGGACGGCTTCGGCCAGACCCTCACCGGCAGCGGATCCACCCTGTTCACCGAGGTCCACGTGCCGACCGACCGTGTGCGGGTGCTCGAGAGCCGCGGGGACGGCGCCACGACCACGCAGACCTCCTTCCTGCAGCTGGTGCTCCTGGCCTCCTTGGTGGGCGCCGGCCGCGCCGCGCTCCGCGAGGGGATCGAGTTCGTGCGCTCACGCACCCGGGTCTACTCGCAGGGCAGCGGGACGACGGCGGCGGCCGACCCGCTCGTGCAGCAGGTCGTGGGGCGGCTGTCGGCGAAGGTGGCTTCGGCGCAGGACGCGGTGCTCGCCGCCGCGCGGGCGCTCGCCCTCGCGCAGGAATCCGTCGGTGAGCCGGACCACGAGCACCTCACCGATGCCGCCGAGCTGCGCACCGTCCAGGCCCAGATCACCACGGTCGCGGACGTGCTCTCGGTGACCACGGAGCTGTTCGAGGTCGGCGGGGCATCGGCGACCTCACGGGGACGTGCGTTGGACCGTCACTGGCGCAACGCCCGCACCCTGGCCTCGCACAATCCGGTCATCTATCAGGAGCGCGCCATCGGGGACCGGTTGCTGAACGGCACCGATCTGCTGTATTTCTGGTCGACCGGGGAGAAGCGCTCAGGGCTGCAGGAGCAGCACGTCCCGCATCCCGCACGGCAGTGAGGGCATCGCGCAGAGCAACCCGCAGGGCTTCCCGCCCAGGGGCCCGCGACCTCAGCCCCTGTCCTCGAGCACCAGGCCGGCGTCGCGGGAGACATCGCGCCACGTCTCGGCGAGGGAGTCGACCGTCGCATGGGCGTTCAGGCCGCTGGGCTGGTGCATCACCCACAGGGTGACCTCCGTGGGCCAGCCCGGGACCAGCTCCGGGTCCTGCCGACCCATCCGGGCGTGGGGCAGGCCGAACGCGGTGCGGAACGCGGTGATGCCTGCGATCGCGACCGCACGCGGCTGCGAGGTCTCCGCGCGGGCGGCCAGCTCGCTGCCGCCGACGCGCAGCTCCTCCCGGCTGAGCTCGTCCGCGCGTGCTGTCGCGCGCGCCACGAGGTTCGTCATGCCGATGCCTCGTGCGCGCAGCTCGCGCTCGTCCTGCTCCGCCAGCCCGCGCGAGGCATCGACGAGGCGGGAGGTGAGCCCCGCGCGGTGCAGGGACGGCCAGAACCTGTTGCCGGGCCGGGCGAAGGGTGCGTTGACCGCGGCGGTCCACAGGCCGGGGTTGATCCCGACGATCAGCAGTCGTAGGCGCTCTCCATGATCGGGGTCGGGCATCACGTCCTCGAGCGCGGATCCGTCCGAGCCGGCGAAGGCGGCCAGATCGTCACGGGTGGGCCTGCGCCCGTCGAGGGGAGAGACGCGCCGGATGCTCATCCGGGCACTGTATCCGGGACCGCCGAGGCACGGCCTGCGCGTACTGTGATCGCATGCGTCCCTCAGAGGCAGGCCGACTCCACGTCATCGCCGGGCCGATGTTCGCCGGCAAGACCGAGGAGCTGCTGCGTCGTGTGCACCGCGCCGAGCTCGCGGGGCTGAAGGTCGAGGTGTTCGGCCATCGGCTCGATGACCGCGGCGGGCAGGACAGGCTCAGCACCCACATCGGACGCACCGTGCCTGCCAGGATGCTCCAGAGCGCTCAGGACCTGCGCGAGGCGGTCACGGGGGAGCGCCCGGACCTCGTGGCGATCGACGAGGCCCAGTTCTTCGGCCCGAGCATCGTCGCGGTCGTCGAGGAGATTCTCGTGACCGGGATCCAGGTGGAGGTCGCCGGGCTGTGCGTCACCTACGACGGCGGACCCTTCGAGCCGATCCCGAGCCTGATGGCGCAGGCGGAGGAGGTCGTGAAGCTGACTGCGGTATGCACCGTGTGCGGGGCCGACGCCGCCTTCCACATCCGTCTGCTCGACTCCGACGCGGACGCGCTCCAGGCGACGGCCGAGCAGATCGGTGGCACGGAGCTGTACCAGGCACGCTGCCGCGCTCATCGCTGACTCAGTGCGGTGTGCGGTGTGCGGTGTGCGGCAGGCCGATCAGGTGATCGGGTCGCTGCCCGGCTCGACGGCCTCGATGATGTCGAGGTCCCACTGGCCGTCGATGCGGCGCACGTAGAAGCGCGTGTCCACCGACTCCGACTGACCGTTCTCGGTGAACGTCTCGGTGACCTCGAAGATCGCGTAGCCCTGACGGTTGGTGCGATCGGTGACCTCGTAGCTCACGCCCGAGACCCCGGAGATGCTCGCGTCGAACACGTCGCAGGAGGTCAGGCCGGTCGCCTGCTGGAACTCGTCGGTGGTCGATTCCATGAACAGGTCGCAGTCGGCGGACTGCAGCGAGCTGTAGAAGTCATCGAGGGTGTCCTCCGGGTTGCCACGATCCAGGATCTTCCACCCGATGAAGAGGGCGAGCGCCGCGACCAGCAGCAGCCCGAGCAGGGCCACAGCGCCCAGCACGAGCCAATGCCAGGTGGGCCGCTTCGGCCGTTTCGTCGAAGCCTTCTGAGGCATCGGTGATGCCTGCGCGTACGCCATGGTGTGTCCCCCGAATGCTCGCATCGTCGTCCCTGCACCTGCAGTATTCCGCATCGGGGCGGCATCATGTGCCGCCCCGGATGGGGAGGGGTGCCCATAGCCAAGCCGCCGTGCGCCTCCCTGCCGAGGTGGGGAGTGCTCTTGCTCCGCAGCTCTGGCCTCCCATGATTGGGGAGAGGTGCCCATAGCCCCGCCGCCGTGCATCTCTCTCCCGAGGCGGGGAGGCGCATCCGGGGGCGTGAGGTGATGAGGGCGGCCGCATAGGGCGGAGCCTGCACATCTGGTGCCTGTGGACGAGGGTGGGGGCGGACGACGAAGCCTGCGCAACCGGGCTCCCGCTGAGGCAGGTTCGCCGCGCCGCGCTGGACTGGACGTGCCTGGAGGTCGCCGCGGTCGATAACCTTGTGCACATGATCGTCACCGCAGACCCGGGGCCCGTCGGCTCGCCCACCAGCAAGGACGCCGCAGGGTTCCTCGCGACCTCCGCCCTGCGCTACGAAGCCAGCGCCGGAGAGAGCGCTGAGACGACGCTGCCGGCGCTGGACGGCCTGCCCTCCGCGGTGGGTCGCACGATCGAAGGCGGCGACGTGCTGCGGTTCTACGTGTACCCGCAGCTCGATGCGGAGCTGACCTGGGGCGCCACGCACGTCTCGATCGATCTCGTGTTCAAGGACGGTTCGCGTCTCTCCGAGCTCGACTCGCGCGACCAGTACGGGACCCCGGCCAGTGCCGATGGGATCGGCGGGGGGAAGATCCTGTACGCCGACCAGTGGAACGACGTGCAGGTCGCACTCGACGCCGCTGTCGGGCGCACCATCGCCGAGGTGCTGCTGGTGGCCGCCATCCCTGCCGACACCGTCGACACCGTCGACGGGCAGCCGGAGGACACCCTCACCGCTGACTCGGCCCCCGAGGGTCCGGGCGCGAGCCTGCTGGACATCGACCTGGAGCGGAGCGACCCGTCGGGGCGGGTCCTGGCGCAGACCGATCCGTCCCTCGGAGCGTCGCAGATCTCATCCTGGGACTTCGGCGACGAGACCGATCTCGAGGACGACGCCGAAGGGAACTCCGGTCCGACGGACGACGCCGACCCGATCGCGACGGACGGCGTCACCGCTCCTGCGGCGGTGGAGACCAGCGAGGAGACTGGCGAGGAGCCGGTCGAGGCCAGCGCCGCCGCTGAGCCTGTCGCCCCCGCTGAGTCCGTCAGCCCCGCTGAGCCCGTCGCCCCCGCTGAGCCCGTCGGCCCCGTGGAGCTGATCGGCTGGATCGACGGCCCCTACGTCGGCCCGCTCCCCGCGGACCCACCCCTCGAGGACTACGTGGCCTGGGTGGACACTCGGCGCGGAACGTACGCCTCCGGCGACTTCTCCCGCGGCAACAACCTCCCGCTGACCGCCGTCCCCAACGGCTTCGCCTTCTTCACCCCGGTGACCGATGCGCGCACCAGCCGCTGGCTGTACGAGTACCACCGCCGCAACGGGGAGGACAACCGTCCCCGCCTGCAGGGCCTGGCGATCTCCCACCAGCCCAGCCCCTGGATGGGGGATCGCAACCAGTTCGTGCTCATGCCGATGCAGGGAGATGCTCCCGACGCCACCCCGGCCGCCCGCGCCCTGGGCTTCGACCACGCCCAGGAGACGGCGCGCCCGGACCTCTACGAGGTGGCGCTCGACGGCGGGACCGCACTGCGACTGGCACCGACCGACCACGGCGCCGTCTGCGAGATCGACTACTCCGCGCAGGCAGGAACCCCGCACCTGCTGCTCGAGGGCGTCGACGAGCACAGCCGCATCGACGCGGCCGGTGCCGTGTTCGACGGCACGCTGCGCGCCTGGGTCGACTCGAGCCTGGCCGAGGGCTTCGAGCGCGCCGACGGGGCCACCCGCATGTTCGTCCTGGCCGAGGTGGAGCCGGCCCCGATCGCGGTGGCCACCGCGCAGGGCGAGTCCACCGGCAGCGTGCTCACCTTCGCCGAGGGCACCGAGCACGTCACGGTGCGTCTGGTCACCAGCTTCATCAGCGTGGAGCAGGGACGCCGCACCTTCGCCCAGGAGGTGCAGGGGCGATCCCTCGAGCAGGTCCGCGGGGACGCGCACGCCGCGTGGACCGAGCGCCTGCGGGTGATCGAGCCGGGAACCGCGACCCCGGCCCAGCGACGCACCCTGTACGGGAACCTGTACCGCCTGAACCTCTACCCCAACTCCCAGTGGGAGAACGCCGGGACCGCTCAGCGGGTCTCACCGATGCACGCGAGCCCGGTGCGCCCGCCCAAGGGCGACGCCACCGATTCGCGCACCAACGCCCAGGTGCTGCCCGGGAAGCTGCACGTCAACAACGGGTTCTGGGACACCTATCGCACCGCCTGGCCGGCCTACGCGCTGCTCTACCCGGAGGTGGCCGCCGAGATCGCCGACGGCTTCGTGCAGCAGTACCGCGAGGGCGGCTGGATCGCCCGCTGGTCCTCGCCCGGCTACGCGGACTGCATGACCGGGACCAGCAGCGACGTCGCCTTCGCCGATCTCGCCGTCAAGGGGGTGGCCCTGCCCGATCCGGTCGCCGCCTACGAGTCGGGCCTGCGCAACGCGACCGTGACCCCGCCGATGACCGAGGTGGGGCGCAAGGGCAACGAGCGGGCCGTGTTCACGGGATACGTCGATACCGACACCGAGGAATCCGTGTCGTGGGCCCTCGAGGCCCACATCAACGACTTCGGGCTCGCCGCCCAGGCCGAGCTGCTGGCGGCGTCGACGGAGGACGACCAGCACGCCGCACAGCTGCGCGAGGAGGCCGCCTACCTGCGGGCCCGCTCCGTGAACTACCCGCTGCTGTTCGACCCGGCCATCCACTTCTTCCAGGGCCGGCGGGCCGACGGCGCCTTCGCGCAGAGCCCCGAGGAGTTCGACCCGCGTGCCTGGGGCGGTGACTTCACCGAGACCGACGGCTGGAACTTCGCGTTCCACGTCCCGCACGACGGGGAGGGCCTCGCCGCACTGTACGGAGGGCGGCAGTTCCTGCGCGCGAAGCTCGACGAGTTCTTCTCCACCCCGGAACGAGCAGACCTCAAGGGCACCTACGGCCACGTCATCCACGAGATGGATGAGGCACGCGCCGTGCGGATGGGACAGTTCGGGGTCTCCAACCAGCCCTCGCACCACATCCCCTTCCTGTACCACCACGCCGGGACCCCCGAGATCGCCTCGCAGGTGGTGCGCGAGGTGCACCGTCGGCTGTTCGTGGGCGAGCAGATCGGGCAGGGCTATCCGGGGGACGAGGACAACGGCGAGATGAGCGCCTGGTGGCTGCTGACCGCGCTGGGGCTGTACCCGCTGCAGCTCGGCACCGGCCGCTACCACCTGGTGGCCCCGCTGTTCGACCATGTGCACGTCAAGCCGCTGGGCGGGGAGCCGTTCACCGTGATCGCCGAGCCACGCGAAGCCGGAGCCGACTGCATCGTGGGCATGACCCTCGATGACACGGAGCACCGCGATGCCTGGATCGACCACGAGGACCTGCACGGCCGCCTGCACGTCACGCTCGGATCCCGGGCCGACGCCGAGGCCTCGGACTGGGGCGCCGTGCCGCCGTCGGCCACCCCCGTGGGGCACCACCCGCAGCCGCTGCGGGACCTCTTCGGCACGGATCCCTCGGACCCGCTGCGGGACGACGACTCCCGGACCGAGCAGACGTGGGACACCTCGAGCGTCGTGATCGACCTGCCCGAGCTGGGCGAGCCCCTCGTGACCCGGTTCCTCACCCTGACCTCGTCGGCGGAGACCGGCGGGGACCCGATCGCCTGGCGGCTGGAGGGGTCGCAGGACGGAGAGACGTGGGAGCTGCTGGACGAGCGCACGGACCAGAGCTTCCGTTGGCGCCGGCAGACGCGCCCCTTCCAGATCCCCTCGCCGCGCGGGTTCACCCACCACCGCCTGGAGATCACCACCGCCCAGGGGCCGTTGCGCCTGGCGGAGCTGGAGCTCCTGGCCTGAGGCCGCGCCCTGTGACCGGCCGGCACAGCAGGGCACCGGGGTCGACCGCTGGGGTCCCGTGCCGGGCGTCGAGCGCGCTCCACGGCCAGGTCATCAGCGCCCACACCACGGCGATCGCGACGGCTTCGACCAGCAGGTACTGCGGCCAGGGGCCCATCACATCCAGGATGCTGGGGCCGGCGGGGGCGCGGTTGAGGTAGCCGTAGTTCGCGCCCGTCAGCGCGTTCCCGACGACGGCGACAGCCGCCCACGCCACGGTCGCCGCATAGGCGACGCCATAGCCGCGCCAGGTGGGCCGGAAGCGGAGACCCCAGATCAGCACGATGGGTGCCAGGACACCGCTCGCGTGGGCGATCCAGTATTCGGTGAATTCGAGCGGTATCCACACGAAGTAGTTCACGTCCGGCGTGAGCACCGACTGCATGTTCAGCGTCAGGCCCCAGAAGTAGGTCACCACGATCGCCCAGGGTGCTCGGGTGATCAGGGCCAGCGGCACGATGAATCGCAGAGCGTCGGAGAAGTGCAGCGGGAGGGACTCGTCGAGGTTCCAGGACCAGGGCAGGAAACCCCACACGGTCCAGAGCACGCTGTTGGCCAGCAGGATCCACCCGGCCACTCGCAGCGAACGGTCCACCACTGCTGGGTGCGCTCGCCGGGCCCACACCACCAGAGCGATCGCTGCGAGGACGACCAGGGCGAGGGCACTCAGATGCGCGCCCCCGTAGGCAGGCATCTGCCCGAGCGGACCTGCGAGGAGCAGGCCCTGGCTCGGCCCGGTTCCCGGCATCGCTGTCCCTCCTCGCATCCGTGCCCGCACTGCGCGCTGTTCGTCGTGGGTTGGCGGCTGACCACTGAGGGTTGGCGGCTGCCGGCTGCCGGCTGCCGGTTGCCGATTGACGGCTGACGGCGCTGTGCGGCAAGGACACCGTCGCGGCGATCAGATCCGAGACTACGAGAGCGCCCCGCCGTGGCGGGGCGCTCTGCGCAAGGTCGTACGGGAACTACGGGAACTACGGTTCGTGCGTGCCGATGGGCCCCGTCGGAGTCAGGCGGCCTGGGCCTGCTTCCTGCTCGAGCTCTCCTTGAGCACGGTGACCACGGCGGCCGCGACGAGAGTGCCGGCGAGGACCGCGAGGACGAAGCCCCAGATCGGGCTGATCGCGAAGGCGACGAAGATGCCGCCGTGCGGAGCCTGGGAGCCGACGCCGAATGCCATGATCAGGGCGCCGGTGACCGCCCCGCCGGTCATCATCGAGGGGATCACGCGCAGCGGGTCCGCCGCGGCGAAGGGGATCGACCCCTCGGTGATGAAGGCCGCGCCGAGCAGCCAGGCGGTGGTGCCGTTCTCCCGCTCGACCGGGGTGTACAGCTTCCGGCGCACCACGGTGGACAGCGCCATCGCGAGCGGCGGCACCATGCCGGCGGCCATCACGGCCGCCATGATCTGGAAGGAGGCCTCCGTGCCCTGGGAGAGCCCCGCGGTGGCGAAGAGATAGGCCGCCTTGTTGACGGGACCGCCCAGGTCGAAGCACATCATGAGCCCGATGATCACGCCGAGCAGGATCGCGGAGGAGCCGGACATCCCGGTCAGTCCGTCCTGGAGAGCAGTCATCAGCGAGGCGAGCGGACGACCCAGGAACATCAGCATCAGGCCGCCGACGGCGAGCGTGGTGAGCAGCGGGATGATCACGACGGGCATGAGGCCCGCGAGCCACCGCGGCGGCTTCAGCGTCGTGAACCACAGGGCCACGAGACCGGCCAGGAGACCGGTGATCAGACCGCCCAGGAAGCCGGCGCCGACCAGCACGGAGACCGCGCCGCCGATGAACCCGGGGGCGATCCCGGGACGGCCGGCGAGTCCGTAGGCGATGTAGCCGGACAGGGCGGCGACCAGGAAGCCCATGCCGAGGTTGCCGACGGTGAAGAACACGGCGCCGAGGTAGAGGGCGAGGCCCGCCCGCTCCGTCAGCGTCTGGCCCGTCGCCGCCTCGTACGACATGTGGTCCGGGAGCGAGGTGAGCGAGTAGCTGGTGGCGACGTCCTGGGCCACGAAGGCGACGTCGAATCCGGCGATGAGGAAGCCGAGCGCCATGAGCAGGCCGCCGGCCGCGACGAATGGGATCATGTAGGACACGCCCGTCATGACCGATGCCTGGATCCGCTTGGGCCAGGACTGCTGGCTCCCGGAGCCGGACGCGGATCCCGAGCCCTTCTCCGAGCTGCCCGATGCCGCCGGGACGCGCCGGGCCGAGGGGTCCGAGGAGGCCGCGACGGCCTCGTCGATCATCTGCGGGCCGTGGGAGATGGCGCGCTTGACCGGGTGCTCGATCAGCGGGAGGCCGGCGAAGCGCTCGCGGCCGGAGATGTTCACGTCTGCCGCGATGATCAGGGCGCTGGCGGCGGCGATCTGTGCGTCGGTGAACGGGGTGATGCCGCCGGAGCCCTGGGTCTCCACGTGCAGCTCGACGCCCTTCTCCTTCGCGGCGTTCTCGAGGGACTCGGCCGCCATGTAGGTATGGGCGATGCCGGTGGGGCACGAGGTGATCGCGAGCAGCACGGGCGCGTCGCCCGCCGTGGAGTCGGACGACGCCGCGGTGGATCCTGCAGCGACGGCTCCGACGGCTCCGACGGCTCCGACGGTTCCGGCGGCGCCGGGAGATCCGGCGGCCGCCGCGTCGCCCGACGCGGCGGCTGGCTGCGCCGACGGCTCGGGCTCGATCACGCCCATCACCAGGTCGGAGACCTCCTGGGGCTCCTTGGCGGCGCGCAAATCCGCGAGGAACTCGGGACGGATCAGGGCGCGGGAGAGCTGGGCGAGCAGCTTCAGGTGCTGGTCGTCGGTGCCCGCCGGGGCGGCGATGCCGATGATGAGGTCCGCAGGCCCGTCGGCCGACCCGAAATCGACCGGCTCGGACAGGCGCAGGAAGCCCAGTGCCGCCTCGTGGACCGCCTCGGTGCGGCAGTGCGGGATCGCGAAACCGCCGGGCATGCCGGTGGCGAAGGATTCCTCGCGCTTGAGCAGTCCGGCCTCGAGGCCGTCGCGGTCCGCGCGGCCGGTGGCGGAGATCAGATCGGCCATCAGGCCGATCACGGCGTGCTTGTCACCGGGAGGGGCCACCTCCAGGCGGACCAGCTCGGGGGTCATCAGTGACCCGGGCATGTGTGCTCCTTCGAACGGGCTGTCCCGCGGGGGCGGGACGGGGGAGAGACAGGGAGGGACGGGCGGAAGGGGAGGGATCAGAACCGGACGACGCCCTCCGCAGCGATGCGGACCTGATCGGGACGGGGGATGGTGGTGCCGGGCAGGCCGACGGCGGCCGTCCCGTACGCGAGGGCGCGGGCCAGGCGCAGGCCGGGGGCCTCGCCGAGCTCGCGGCTGATCAGGTAGCCGGCGGTCGCGGAGTCGCCGGCGCCGACGGTCGAGACCACGGGGGAGGAGGCCGAGGGGCAGTACCAGGCGGCGCCTTCGGTGGCGAGCAGTCCGCCGGCCGCGCCGAGGGTCACGAGCACGGCTCCGACACCGCGGTGGTGGAGGTTCAGAGCCGCGTCGCGGACGCCTTCGAGGTTCCCATCGCTCACCTGGCTCTCGAGCACGTCGCCGGACACGCCGACGATCTGGCCGAGCTCCTCGGCATTGGGCTTAAGGAAGTCCGGAGCAGTGCCGGGAAGGGCTGCGGCAACAGCTGCGAGCGGCGCATCCGAGGTGTCGACGCCGACGCGGGCACCACGAGCCTGCAGCAGGTCGATCAGGCGCACGTACTCGTCGGCCGGGAGCCCGGGAGCGAGCGAGCCGGAGAGCATGACGATGTCCCCGTCCCCGACGCAAGAGATCAGCAGCTGCTCGAGCCCCGCGATCTCCTCCTCGCCGAGCGTGGCACCGGGCTCGTTGAGCTTGGTGGTGACCTGGGGCGAGGACAGCACGGTGAGGTTCGTGCGCACCGGGCCGACGATCGGAGCGGCCCGATGGGGGAGCCCTTCGGCCTCGAGGAAGGCGAGCAGGGGATCCGACGGGGCGGCCGGCAGGATCGCGGTCACGTCGATCCCGGCACGGTGCACGCCGAGGGCGACGTTGATGCCCTTGCCGCCGGGCTGGGTGCTGTCGGCGCCGATGCGGTGCACTCCGCCGGGGACGAGCGGGCCGCCGAGGTCGATGGTGCGGTCCAGCGAGGGGTTCGCGGTGAAGGTGACGATCATGCGCGGATCACCTCGACCCCGGCGTCGGTGAGCTGGCGCAGCACCTCGGGCGGCAGCCCGTCGTCGGTGACGAGGGTGTCGATGTCCGCGGCGCGCGCGAAGGTGACCAGGTGCCGCGAGCCGGCCTTCGAGGAGTCGGCGAGGACCACCCGCAGCCCGGCGGAGCGGACCATCGCGTGCTTCACGGCGGCCTCGTCGGGGTCCGGGGTGGTGAATCCGTCGCCGTCCAGACCGTTGCAGCCCAGGAACGCCACCTCGGGATGGAGGAGGCGGATCGCGTCGACCGTCGAGGAGCCGACGGCGGCCTGAGTGGTGGGGCGCACGCGGCCGGGGAGCACGTGCACCTCGAGATCGGTGTGCACGAGAGCGCCCTGGGCGATCGCGGGAGCATTGGTGATCACGGGGCCGCGCCGACCGGAGAGATGGGGGAGGAGCTCTGCGGTGGTGCTCCCGGCGTCGATCAGCACGGCGGCGCCCGGATCTGCGGGGAGCAGACGCACGGCGGCCGTCGCGATCCGTCGTTTCACGTCGACGTTGGTGGTGCGGCGGGACTCGAGGTCGGGCTCGACCTCGGTGGTGCGCCGGGGCACGGCGCCGCCGTGGACCCGGGTCAGCGCTCCCTGCCCCGCGAGCTGGTCGAGGTCGCGCCGAACGGTCTCGGTGGCGACGTCGAACTGCGCGGAGAGGTCCGTGACGGCGACCCGGCCGGACTGCGCGAGGGTATCGAGGATCTGTCGCTGGCGTTCGCGGGCGTACATGGGATCACCTGCCTCATCGAAGGGGGATCGCGGGCGTCGAGCGAGCCTCGGCTCCGCAGATGACCGCACACTACGCCGCAAAGCCACATGAAACAACAGTTAATATCTGTGGGAATGTGTGGCTGAATGCATGAGTCGGGGGCAGCAGGGCGATGGCGGGCGAGCTGAACGGCGCGGCCAGCATCCTGCGCGGAGGTGCTGGTGGGACGGGGCCAGGGCGCGGTCAGGGCCGCTGCAGCCGGAGATCAGCCAGAGCTCAGCCAGCGATCCACCGGTGGAAGGCCGGTCCGGACGAGTCGACCGTCACGCAGGCGCCCGCTGCGCGGGCTCGAGCGCATGCGGGCCGATACCATCGTTGCTCTCTGCGTCGATCGCACCCCGAGGAGAAGAGGAACGATGTCCCAGGCCTACCATGCCGACTCATCCGAGCTGTCGACCAAGGAGGTCCTGACCTGGGAGCTGTTCGGCACCGCCTCGCGGGAGCTCGCGCAGATCATCGCCGATTCCGCGTTCGAGCCGGAGATCGTCATCGCGGTGGCCCGCGGCGGCCTGCTGCCGGCCGGGTCCCTCTCCTACGCCCTGGGACTGAAGCTCGCCGACGCGATCAACGTCGAGTTCTACACCGACGTCCACGAGACTCTGCCCGAGCCGGTGCTGCTCGCCCCGATGTTGGACAACGAATCGATCCAGGGCAAGCGTCTGCTCGTCGTCGATGACGTCGCCGACTCCGGTCGGACCCTCGCCCTCGTGCTCGACCTGCTGCGCGAGCAGGGAGCCGACGCCCGCAGCGCCGTGCTGTACTCGAAGTCCGCCTCCGTCGTCTCCCCGGACTTCGTGTGGCGGCGCACCGATGAGTGGATCGTCTTCCCGTGGTC
>NZ_JBQSXM010000030.1:0-21654 GCF_052378285.1 Brachybacterium sp. AOP3-A1-3
GTGCCGCAGAGCTGCTGCACGAGGCCCGTGATGTCGCGCGGAGAGCCAGCGGACTCGAGCACTTCGACCGGCACGTCCGCGAGATGCGTGAGCGGAACCGGCGTCGCCCCGCCCTGCAGGACGAGTTCACCCGAGCAGGGTTGCCGTAGGGACGTTCTCTCGGTACTCCTGCAGCGATCGACCGGCGAGGAACTCCTGGATTCGACGGGCTGCGCGATGTGCATCCCAGATCAGGGCGGCTGCGTCAGGCTGCATAGATCTCGACCGCAGTCCGGGCGACGGACTCTGCGAAGTGCGGATTCTCGAGGCTGGTCGGGGAGATGAGGTCGACGGGGCGATCCAGGATGGATTCCAGGGACTCCTTCAGCCCGAAGTAGTCCTCGAAGGGGGAGGGCGACGACGCGGAGAACTCGACGAGGAAGTCGGCATCGCTGCGTGTTGGATCGAACGCGTCGGTCGTCATCGAGCCGAAGGCGACCAGACGGACCACGTGATGTCGACGGGCCAGATCGCCCATGGTGTCCCTGTCGATGGACAGCATCTACGCTCCTCCGGGTCGATAGCTCGTGAGCTGATCGTCTCACGTCCCTCTTCCGGCGACGAGACCGCGCAACCCTGCTCAGCTCTGGTTCAGGCAGAAGGCTCGCGACCAGAGCGCCTCGAGCAGTGCGCCCGCCCCGGGCATCACCCCGGCAGGACGTCCTCCTGCTGCGGGTACGACGGCTGCGCCCCGTGCCGGGTCACCGCGAAGGCGCCGACGCGCGCAGCACGGCGGCAGGCGTCGGCTGCGCTCTCGCCGCGGGCGAGGCCCAGTGCCAGGGCGCCGACGAAGGCGTCCCCCGCTCCGGTCGTGTCCACGGCCTGCACCGTCGGGGAGCCGATCTCGGAGATCTCTGCGTCCGCGGCCAGGATCGCGCCGCGGGCCCCGCGCGTCATGACCACGGAGCGGACTCCTGCCTCTCGCAGCCGGCGCACTGTGGCCACGTCGTCGTCGGGCGCGTCAGAGCCGGTCAGCGCGGTCAGTGCGAGGCGTCCTTCGGACTCGTTGACGACGAGGGGGTCCGCCATGGCGAGGGTGCTCTCGGCGACGTCGATCACCGGTGCCAGGTTCAGCAGGAACCGCGTGCCGGTCTCGGCGCAGAGCTGCGCCAGCTGATCCACGGCGGCGGCCGGGATCTCTCCCTGGGAGACGACGAGATCGCTCGCTGCCACCTCGGCCCGGAGCTCCTCGATGTCCTGCGGGGTCCAGGACCCGTTCGCCCCCGCGATGATGACGATGCTGTTCTCGCCCGCCTCGTCGACGGTCACCACGGCGAGCCCGGTCTCCGCATCGGAGACCTCGGTCGTGGCGGTCAGGTCCGCCCCGGCGCGGCGCAGCAGGTCGAGCGCCAGATCGGCGTCGGCCCCGGTGCCCGTGCGACCCGCGAAGCGGACGTCGCCGCCCAGACGGGCTGCCGCGCACGCCTGGTTCGCGCCCTTGCCGCCCGGGGAGCGCCGCGATCCGGTGCCGGCGATGGTCTCGCCCGGCTCCGGATGCCGAGGCACCCCGAGGACGAGGTCGACGTTCACGGATCCGACCACGAGGATCCGGCCCTGGCCGGTCCGGTTCTGCTCACGCACTGCTGGCTCCTCCGAGATATCGCTGCGGGTTGGTGGTGATGAGCTGCTGGGCCCGGTCGCGGTCCACACCGCGCGCGACCAGCAGTTCGAGGAAGACGGTGGGCACGAGGACGAATCCGCCGCCGCCCAGGCTGCTCCACATCTGCTTGAGGAAGAGGTCGTGGCTGAGCAGGATCTGGTCACCGTAGCCGAGGCGGATCAGATGGGCCACGGCATCGGCGGTATCGGCGATCGCGGGCGGGCCCACTCCGTGGAGACGGTGTGCCCCGCGGAGAAGCCTTCGTGGACCACGACCGGCTCCCCGGGGATCAGGTCGTACTCCATGCTCAGGCCCGAACCCCGGTGAACCCGATCGATATCGCGGGGTCCGGGTCGAGCGATCGTTCAGGAGTGGCGTCGGCCGGGTGAAAGCGTGTCTGCTGGCCGGGGTTCTTCTCGGGACATCCGCTGCTCCACCTTGTCCGGGGCTCGCCTGTCGCCGTCGTCATCCTGTTCGAGCTCTCGGTGCGCCGTAGTGAGCACGGCCTCGGTGAGCGCCTCGAGCAGCGGCGAGGGAGTGCGCGCTACCTGCCAGAAGAGGGGAGTGGCCACCGGGTCGCCGCCGAGTGGGATCAGGGCTCCGCGACCGAGCAGGAGCTCCGCCTGCCGGGTGAACAGCATCGCCCAGCCGAGCCCCGCCTCGACGGCGGTGGCGAGCTCGTGGGTGGAGGGGACGAGGTGCCGCGGAGCGCTGGCCGGGGTCACGCCCTGTCCTCGCAGCCAGGTGGCCTGCAGATCGTCATGGGCGTCGTAGTCGATGCGCGGCGAGCGGGCGAGTACCTCGGGTCCGGGTGGGCCGGGCTGTGCGTCGGGCCCCGCCCATCGTCGATGCCAGGCGGGGGAGGCGACCGCGACATAGACCAAGCTTCCCAGAGGCACGGCGCGGAATCCCGGCGGGGCCGACGCCGCCGAGGTCACCGCCGCCATCGCGGCGCCCGTGGTGAGCAGGCGTGCGGTCTCGTCCTGGTCCTCCCGTTGCAGCTCGAGCTGGGCGTCGTGGTGCAGGCCGAAACGAGCGAGAGCGGGCATGAACCAGGTGGCCAGGGAGTCAGAGTTCACCGCGATCCCGATCCGAGGATGCTCGCCCTGGGCCTCCAGGCCCAGCTCCGCGCGCGCCTCCTGCTCGATGAGGGCGTGGGAGCGGGCGAAGCGAACCACCACCCGGCCAGGCTCGGTGAGGCGCACCGGCCGCGCGCGCACCAGCAGGCGCTGCCCCAGCTGCTGCTCGAGGAGCTTCAGGCGCTGGCTCACGGCCGACGGGGTCATGACCAGACGCCGTGCTGCCGCGTCGAGCGTCCCCTCCTCGGCGACGACGCGAAGGGTCTCGGCGAGAGCGGGATCGATCGGCATCCTTGCATGCTAGATGAAGCAGTGCTTCAGAAAGCTTACAAAGCTTTGCTGGTGCTTCATCTCTGAGCGATCTACCGTCGATCGAGTGACCACAGCGCTCCACGGCTTCCTCGCCGGCCTCACCCTCATCATCGCCATCGGCTCCCAGAACGTCTTCGTGCTCCGCCAGGGGCTGCGCCGCGAGCACGTGGGGCCGGTGGTGGCCGTGTGCATCGCCTCGGACGCGGTGCTCATCGGCGCTGGGGCCAGCGGGCTCGGCGCCCTGGTGCGCGCCGTGCCCGAGGTGGTCGTCGCCGCACGCTGGGCCGGGGTCGCTTTCCTTCTCGGGTATGCGGTCCTCGCCGCTCGGCGCGCCCTGCACGGCGGCGAGTCGCTCCAGGTCGACGGGACCGGCCGGGGGGCGAGCCTCGGCCCGGTTCTCGCGACGGCGCTCGCGCTGACCTGGCTGAACCCGCACGTCTACCTCGACACCGTGCTGCTGCTGGGCTCGATCGCCTCGACCCACGGCGGCGAGGCGCCCCTCTTCGCC
The DNA here is from genome assembly GCF_052378285.1 of Brachybacterium sp. AOP3-A1-3. Taxonomy (NCBI): domain Bacteria; kingdom Bacillati; phylum Actinomycetota; class Actinomycetes; order Micrococcales; family Dermabacteraceae; genus Brachybacterium; species Brachybacterium sp. AOP3-A1-3. The sequence goes on from NZ_JBQSXM010000030.1 coordinate 3,539, forward strand.
GCCGGGGCGATCGCCGGGAGCGCGGTGTGGTTCACCGCCCTCGGCCTCGGGGCGCGGCACCTGGGCCGCCTGCTCTCCCGGCCCCGCTCCTGGCAGGTGCTCGACGCACTGGTGGCGCTGACCATGGTGATGGTGGCGGGGATGCTCGCGCTGGGGTGAGGGTGCAGCCGGGGCATGCCGCCGTGATGGTGACGACCGCCTGGTGCAGCCCAGCGGCGAACTCTTCGAGCCCTAGGGTCGTGCGCTCGTGCTCCCGGGAGTCAGGGCGGCAACGCAGTCACCACGCAGGGACATGAGGATCGCCGCGGTGCGTGGAGTCAGCCGCCGTCCGCGGTCAGGCTCGCCGCCGGCAGCCAGTCCGCCCCGAGCAGCTGGGCGACATCGGTGAGCCCCGCCGTGTCGCCGCCCACGGTGTCCGACGCTGCAGCGATCCGCTCCACCATCACCTTGCTGACCTGCTCCTCGACGGTGTTCTCGGCGTAGGCGATGTGCCAGGGGGAGACCTGCTGGTCGCGGTGGGTGCGGCCGGTGACCTGTCGGCCGGCGATGCCCGAGAAGCGGGCCTGGTGGAACACGCCCACCCGGGGCTCGGTGCACGCCTGGCGACCGCCTTCGAGGGTCTCGCCGGCGTGCAGGCTGATCGAGGCGACCGTCGTGAATACGCAGACCTTCGCCTGCCCGGTCTGGAACCGGAGCCGCTCGGCCTCGACGTCGAACCGGCCCTGGCCGTAGATCGTGGCGACCTCGAGACCGGAATCCCGCAGACGCTCGGCGATCGGGTCGGCGGCGGTCCCGACGAACTCGACCGAGCACGCCACCTGCCTCTCGGCCTCGACCTGCTGGGCGATCCACGCGACGGTGGAGTCGACGCGGATCAGCCCGGCCTTCTGCCGGAAGCGCAGCAGCGCCGCCCGGCCCTTGGCGGTGTTGTGGCCGCGCCGGGCGATGTCCATCTCGCGGCAGAACTCTCCCCATTCGGCCTCGTACGCGCTCCGCTCGGTCGGTGTGAGCGTCACCGGCATCCCGGAGATCGGCACCGGCCCCCACGGCGCCGCGCGGTGCAGCATTGCGGCGGGCTGGGCGTCCTCGAGCCAGCCGCGCACGAGGGTGAGATCCGCAGCGCGCCGCTGCGCGTCCGTGGTCCAGGTCGCGCCGTAGCGCCCACCTCGCTCCACGCCGACCCCGTGGCGTTCGAGCGCGGCGGTGAACGTGGCGGCGGGCTGGGTCGCCGTGATCCAGTCCTTCATCGGCTCGTCGTGCGCCTGCGCGTAGGCCGGAGCGAGATAGGGCAGCTCGAGCGGGGTGTGGCCGGGCGTCGCGGTCGTCGCGATGAGGAACGGGGCTGTGTCATGGGGCTGCTTGTGGCCCGCGATCTGCGACCAGAGCTTCCACCGCTTCGTCGTGGTCCGGCGCAGCGCGTGGGCCTCGTCCGCGATGATCACCTCCCACTCGTAGTCGGTGACCTTCTCCAGGCGGTCCCAGGTGATCACCACCCATTCCAGGCCGCTGTCGCCCAGCGCGGTGATGGTGCGGCACCAGTGTCCGATCGTGATCGCGGCGGGCCTGTCCGCGACCACGAGTACCCGCTTCGCACCGCGGAGGTCGCCCACCGCGCTCGCGCCGAGCACGGCGGAGATCGTCTTGCCCACGCCCGGTTCGTCGGCCAGCAGGAACTGCCGGCCACCGGCCGCGGCGCGCTGCGCGATCGCGTCGGCCGCCTCGTACTGGTTCTGGCGGGGCTCGAGATCCTCGGCCGGCTCGGGAGGGGGCGTCGGATCATCGGGGTTGAGCGTGTTCTCGAGGAACCGGCCCAGGGTGTGCGGGCCGGGTGCGTAGGGCGCGAGGTGCGCGGGCAGGGAACGGCCGACGTAGAGGTGCATCTTCACGCTGGGATGCCAGGCGGCGCCCTCGACCTGGGTCCCGTAGGGGACGTCGAGCACCCACAGCCGCTCGCCCGGGCCGGCGACCGGCAACGGCCGCTGCGACTGCCGCGAGCCTTTCCGGCGGGTGGACCCGCTGCGTCGGCGGGTACTGGATCGACGAGGGCTGGGCACCCCGCGACCTTACCGGTGTGCCCGATGCGTGCTGGGACGGCTCGCCCAGCGGGCATCTCACGCCCCTCGGCGATCCGATCGCCCTTCTTCTGCACCCCGGTGCTCTGGTGGGCCGCACCTCGCGGCTCGGCACGACCGACCGTGCGCGTTCGACGACCCCGGGGTGAGGGACCTTCTGCCGTTGTCCCGCGCGACCTGCGGGGCTACTGTCAGGAGCACGATCGGCGCGGCCGGCCGGCCGGCCCGCTCCTCGGCGCAGGGAGTTCACGCGATGGATATGACCGATAGTCACCCCGTTCCCGAGGCACGCGCCGCGCTGGAGCGGCTGCGCGAAGCGGTCGAGGGCAACTGCCTGGAGCCGGGCGATGGCGACTACGAGACGGCCCGCAAGGTCTGGAACGGAATGATCGACCGGTACCCGCTGGTGATCGTCCGGGCCGCGTCGGTCGCGGACGTGGCCCCGGTGCTGGAAGCCGCGCGGGTGACCGGGCTGCCGCTCGCGGTGCGCGGCGGCGGCCACAACATCGCGGGCCTTGGCACGGTGGACGACGGGATCGTGCTCGACCTCGGCGGTCTGCGGGACGTGCACGTCGATCCGCAGACGCAGCGGGTGAGGGTGGCTCCCGGCGCGCGAGCGGCCGACGTCGACGCCGCGACCGCGCCGTATCGCCTGGCTGTCCCGCTGGGAACGGTGTCCCGGCCCGGGATCGCCGGGCAGACGCTCGGCGGCGGTGTGGGCTGGCTGATCCGCCGGGCGGGCCTGGCCCTGGACCGGCTGGTCAGCGCCGAGGTGATCACGGCCGACGGGCAGCAGCTCGTCGCGAGCGCAACCGAGCACCCGGACCTGTTCTGGGGGCTGCGAGGGGGCGGCGGCAACTTCGGCGTGGTCACCGCCTTCACCTTCGAGGCGGTGCAACTGCCGGATCCGGTGCTCGGCGCGAGCCTGTACTACCGCAGGCCGCACTGGCGCCACGCGCTCGCCGCCTTCGAGCTGTGGTCGAGGAACCTCCCCGACGAGCTCACCACGATCGTGACGTTCATGCCCGCCCCCGAGGCGGCCGGGACCGACGAGACCTGGCTGATCATCCGCGGGGTGTACGTGGGCGAGAACGAGCAGCAGGGCCAGGCCCTGCTGGATCGTCTGCGCCGGGCGGCACCGCCGGATGAGCAGACCGTGGGCCCGATCGACTGGGTCCGCTGGCAGAGTGCGGTGGATGACCTGTACCCCGACGGCTCCCGCGGCTTCTGGCGCAACATCGCGTTCAGCAGCATGGACGAGGACGCCCTGGACACGATCCTGGGGATCGCCGAGGCGATCCCGGGCCGCGGCACCGGCGTGGACATCCACCATCTCGGCGGCGCCTTCGCCCGCGTGCCCGAGGAGGCGACCGCCTTTCCCAACCGCACCGCCCGCTTCTGGATGACCATCTACGGCTTCTGGCAGGGGCAGGAGGAGGACGAACGCCTGACCGCCTACGCCCAGCAGGCCCGCGCCGCGATGCGGCAGCTCGGCGAGCACGGTGAGTACGTGAACTTCCGGGCCCGCGAGTACACCCGCCCGATCACCGACTTCACCCGCGCCATCTACGGGCAGGAGAAGTACCGCCGGCTCCAGGGCATCAAGCAGCGCTACGACCCGGGGAACCTGTTCCGCGAGAACTACAACGTGGCGCCGTAGGGGCGGGCGCACCTCGCCTGTGCACCGCCTCCACAATCGTCCTGTACTAGAACTAGTAGATGCGAGTACGGTGGTCCCATGGTCCACGTGACGCGCACCGAACTGAACCAGCAGACCGCCCGGGTCCTCGCACGCGTGCAGGCGGGCGAAGAGATCATCGTGACGGATCGCGGGCAGCCGATCGCACGCATCGCCCCGGTCGAGTCCGACAGGCGGGCACGGCGCCTGGCCGGAGGCACGCTGCAGCCCGCCTCGGAGTGCGGCGCCCCGGCGATCTCCACGCCGATCCGTGACTGGAGCACCGAGCAGATGATCGAGGACATGCGCGGGGAGCGGTCGTGATCTATCTGGACACCTCGGCGGCCTACAAGCTGCTCAGCCGCGAGCCCGGGGTGGTGGAGGTCGAGAGCCTCTTCGAGGACGGGGCGGCACTGCTCTCCTCCCGGCTCCTCGAGGTCGAACTCCATGCGACCGTCGATCGCCGCGGCGGCTCCCACGCGGACGTCGATGCGATCGTGGCCAGGATCGACCTCGATGCGGTCGACGGCGAGGTCATAGACCATGCCCTCTCGCTTCGTTCGGGTCTGCGTGCGATGGATGCCCTGCACCTGTCCACGGCGCTGCTGTACGGCGAGGCGATGACCGCTATCGCGACGTTCGACCGCGAGCTGGCGGAGGCGGCGCAGCAGTTCGGGCTGAAGGTCCTGCCCGGGCGGGGATAGCTCGCACAGCCACGCCCATGGCCTCGCCTATGGTCACGGCGCCTGCAGCTCAGGGGACGACCCTGCACTGTGCTGACATGACGAAGGCTCCTCAGACCTCAAGGTCGAAGGAGCCTTCGTGCTCCCGCACGGGGAGAAGCTGGGCGGCACCGAGAATCTGCGGGCTCCATACGTCCCGCACAGTCCCCTCAGCCCCCTGGGTGCACCCACTGACGTGAGCTCCAGGCGGTTGCCGCGTGTCGACTATAGCGGCTTGGCCCGCTGGTGCGCGGAGAAGCCTCCTCTGCGATGGGGCCAGGCATGGGCTGCTTGCCGTGGGCGGTCACGAGCGAATATCCCTACGACAGGGCGATCCCGATCTCGAAGGACCGCCGCCACGGCAGCGTGAGCTCGGCGATCCGCACGGCGTCGCCCGGGAGCACCGAGTCCAGGACCGCTTCGAGCTCGCGGTGGATCGCGCGTTCGGCACCTGCGACGCGCTCGTCGTCCGCCATCGGGAAGCGGTCCGGGAACAGGGACGGGCCGGAGTCGACTCGGACCACGGACTGGTACGCGAAGTCGTCGAGCAGACGGGTGAGGAGTGCGCGGCGCGCGGCAGCCGGGTCGAACGTGCCCGCGGCGCGGCCGACTGCTCCGGCCGCGGCGAGGGCCACGACGCTGCCCAGCGTGTTGCCCGCCGTGTTCCAGCCGCCGAACGCTTCCAGGCGGCCGAGGAGGTTTGCCTCCGCGAGTGCCCGCACGAGGGCCTCATCGGCGCCGTTGGGGTAGCGCACGTCGGCGAGTGCGACCTTCTCCCCGCCCTCGAGGCGCGCGCTGATGAGCGCCACGGTGCCCTGCACGGCGGCCGTGTCGACCCTCTCCGGGCGGCCTCGGAACATGTCGTGGCGCTCGGGATCAGGCGCGTGGAGCACGAGGGTGACGTCCCCGCCCGTGGTGACCTCGGTTGCTCCGGCGGCACGGATCTGCCGGCTCGCAGAAGCTGCCAGCGGCATGTTCTCGAACGGCGGGACCCGGGTCATGCCCTCGGGATCCGCGCAGGCCACCGAGAACGCCACCTCGACACTGGTCATCGCAGCGAGGGCGCGGGCCACGAGCACGGCACCGACCTCGTCCGCCCCGGGATACATGAGCACCTCGCGGCCACGGGGCAGCATCCTCATCCAGTGCCGCAGCCAGACCTGCTCCGCGCTGCCCGCGGCGAATGGTGCGGTGTCGTCGGCGGTGATCGCCAGGAAGTCGATCGTGCCGTCCTCGACGAAATCAAGCGTGGACAAGGTCGCCATATGGTTCCGCAGCCGGCGGCGGGAATAGTCCGTCACGACGGGCGCGGGCACGGACGTGAGCTCGTCGAGCGGCAGCACCTCGGCATCGCCGAGCAGACGATGCGCGTCGCCTCCTAACGCGTGCAGCTCCTTGCCGTGCTCCGCCCAGTACTCGGGCTCCTCCGCGGCGGAATAGGAGTTGCTCGCCCGGGTCACGAGGGACACCACCGAGATCGGGAGCTCCGGCCGGAGCCGGCGGACCTCGCGGAGCACGTCGAGCCGGGCGAGCACCTCACGCGTGCTGTCCCCGCTGGTCCGGCTCGCGATGAGGCCTCCGTACAGGAGCATGTCCGTCGAGACGACGACGTGTGCGGTCGACGGGCCGGCGGCGCGCTCGAGCAGCCACGCGCCGAGGGCCTCGGGGTCCCCGGCGGTGCGGTAGGAGGGAAGGAGCTCGGTCGGCGGGACGTCGAGGGTTACGCCGGCCACGGCGGCGACGTCGCCGGGGAGCCGTACGTTCACGGGTCGATCGTCGAGGGGGAGGAGCGCGATGCGCGGACGCCCCGCGGCGGTCTCGGGGAGCTTCTCTGGCACGGGGTTCGGGCCCTTCCTGGAGGGTGCGAGGTGATGGCCGGGGAGTGCGGCCGCCGCGATGGGCGGATGCGCAGATCCGAACAGGCGCGTACGGGAGTCGCGCACCCACCGAGCCTATGGCTCTCGACGGGCGCGGCAGTAGGGGCCCCTGTTGCGAAACTAGGAATACCGCAAAGACGGCTACGGATGAGGACGGAGAGGCACGAGGCTGAGCGAGGTCACCTCACCACGGGGCGCACGGACCGGGACTCGCCGCTCTGTGACAGGAGAGCAGGTCCGGGTAGTGCCCCTGAAGTGTCAGTAGCCCGTGGAGGATGGAAGACATGGCACAGCGACGTGAGAATCATTCGGGACAGAGCCACAAGTCGGGTGGGACCGGAAAGTCTTCCAAGACGAAGAAGCAGTTCTTCCGAGTGCAGGGGGAGCGCGATGTGCTGTGGATCCGCAACAGCAGCGACTGGGCAAGAGTTCATCGCACGGGAGTGCACCTCGTGTGCCCGGATCGCGGGTGCGCTCAACGGCTCGTCGCTCATCAGAACGCTTATGGCACCAGGTACCTCAGCAACCACAAGGACTCGACAGGATGCAATCACTTCGTCCCCGCTGGCGGCGGCGGGAGGATGACCGACGAGCACCTTTGGCTCCAGGGGAAGCTCCGCGAGATCTGCATCGAACTCGGCTACGACGCCGAACTTGAGGTGGACGTCGCAGGTGCGCGGGTCGATCTGCGTGTGGAGTCCGCGCCGTTCCCCTTTGCCTTCGAGGTGCAGCGAGTCTCGACGGACTTCACTGCCAGACGTCAAGCGCGGGAACAGAACGGGATGCGCACACTGTGGCTTCTGCCCGAATCTGATCGTCAGAAGAACACAGCGAAAGGGAAGCGTAAGCGTGATCCACTGTTTTCCGAACCAAGCGTGCGCCTCGGGTACCGAGATGGTCCCAGCGCTGATGCCAAGGTCTTGACTGTCGACCAACTCCGCTCAGACGTCTGGCAAGGCGACGGCAGTACAGAGGTTCATCTCATTGCGGGCGTCACCGTCGGAAAGTTGGGCCACGACAAGCTGTCCTTCCGCTCGAGCAGATTGCCTCTGCAGGCGTTCCTTCAGCAAGTGCTTGATGGGAGCCGAGAGTGGTACCCGCAGCGGGCGATTCAGGGTGCGAACGGAGGGACTTGGGCTGGCTGGTTACTGGGCGACGACGTCAAGAAGTACAAGGCGGAAGTAGTCGCCGTAAGGGAAATGCGCGAGCGCCGAGAGGAAGCGGCGAGAGCTGCTGCCGAGGAAGCGGCCCGAGAGAAGGCAGATCGAGAGCGCGAGGCACGGGAGCGGCAAGCGGCAGCTGCACGTGCGGAAGACGATGAAGCTCGTGCCCGATGTGAGCGGGAGCAACGGGAACCGATGGCGCCGCGGGATATATCCGGCCCGCGAGAAGCCACGGACCCCGCTCTACCCCCAGAGCCTGTGAGGTCTAACTCTCGTAAACCCTGGTGGAGGCGGTTGTTGGGCTTCTTCGTCGGTTGACGCCATGTGATTGCTTGCGGGAACAAAATGCTACACATGTACGAAATGCTGGCCAGGTCCGTGCTCAGGGCGCTGCGACCAGAAACCTCCTAGGATCCTTCGGGCATCCAGATCCAGCCCTCCTCGGCGGCCAGCTCTGCGAGCTCGGGAGGTGCCGGCGTTGCGAGTCCACGGTCGACGTCGCGGGCGACGACGGCAGCGATCACCGCGTCCAGCGCGTTGTCGTCGTCCACGCAGGCGTCTCGGTGGCCCGCCCAGTCGAGCCAGGGGAGCCGTGCGGTCAGTTGCTCGGCGAGGGCTGCCCGCGACGTCGCACCCTTCGCGCCCTTGTAGGTGTAGCCCGCCAGCTGCCACGCCACGAGTGCCGCACCGGGATACACCTCGCACGCGATGCCGCGTCCGTCGGGCGTGACTGGGGCTCCCTGTTCCCGGAGCCGTGCGGCGATGCCTGCCCAGCGGATGGCGGGGTAGGCGATCTTGTCGGAGGCGACGCTCAGCGGGTTCTTTCCCACCCGGCGTCTCACCTCGAGGTCCGTTGCGCGGTAGAGGACGTGCCGCTTCCAGTCCGGGCCCGTGCTCGGCGGGGGAGTGAGGGTTGCCGTTCGGTGCGCCTCGAGCAGCTCCACGAACGACCGCGGCCACCCGAAGGGGACGTCGACACCGGTCTTCTGTGACGTCACAACCGCGGAGACGATCGTGTCGTCGTCCGCGCCGACCCGGACGTCCTCGATCATGACCTTCTCGCCCTCGTCGCGCAGCCACGCGATGCCAGTACGTTTCGGGTCTGAGGCGAGGTCGATGCCGAGGTAGGTGGAGCCGGGGTGCATCGCGCCACGATAACGGAGGCTGGTCCGAACGGCTCTGTGGGGATCCTTGACCGTGACGGCGCCGCTCGTGCGGCAGATCGAGTGACCCCCTGGGGTGATGTAGACGGGGCTCAAGGTCTACTCGAAGCTACTCGAAGAATTTTTTAGAGTAGCTTCGAGTAGCGTCGAGCAGGTACCGATGGCGTTCTACGTCATCGCGGAAGTGACCAGGTGGCGCGTGGGTCGCGAGGAGATTTCCCCTCCCAGTGGACGACGCCGCTTGCGCGTAGCTCCTCGAGCTGTGCTCGGACCCACGGTCGAGAGCGGCCCGTCGCCTCGACGAGTTCTCCGGTGCCCAGTGGGTGCTCCCTGTGTCGGAGCACGGCGAGGATCTCCTCGGCACCGCGGGGCAAAGCTGCCTGCTGCTCAGGACTCAGCCGACTGAGCGCGGTCAGGGTGAGACGTACGCTTCCGCTGGTCTGGTGGTATTCGGGGTCGACAAGGCCAACGAGACGCATCTCGTCGAACATGCGTCGGATTCCTTCCCCGCGCTCTTGGGTGATCCCGAGGTCGGAGCAGACACGAGCGATCCGAGGGTTTCTCGCGTATCGGGCGATATCCAGGGGCCTGGTGGGGTCCGCGAGTCCGGGGAAGCGGCCGGGGCTCTCGATCTCCACGCGCGAGGGGAAGATGTTCACACGGATGTGATCGCCAGCCATCGAATAACTACGGTGCACGACAGCATTCACGAGACCCTCGAGCCAGGCATCCTTCGGGACGAGTGACTGGTCGGTGAACCGCCCGTTCGTGTCGAGAGCGCGGCGGTGCGGAATCCAGGACTCAATGAGAGCGGCTGCCTCGTCGACGATGCGGGCGATCGGGCCTTCGAGTCGGGTGTCCATGCCGGACTCGACGGTCTGTCGACGGCCGGTGCCCGCAGTGTCGTCGCTGAAGCGGGTGACGCGCACATGTGCTTGGGGGAGCCAGTCCTGCGGATGTCGGCCGAGCAGGAGCACAGAGGCTTGGGTAAGAGTGCCGTCCCGGCGTACTAGGCTCCGTGCTCGCAGTGCGGTGAGGTCGTCAGAGGTGGCACCGATCGACTCGCGATACTCGGTCAGCTCATCGCCATCCAGATCCTCGATGGTCGCGTCGACGGCAGGTTCGTATTCGAACTGCGCGCTGCCCCGGTCGTAGTCGAGCTCTCGGCGCTGTGAGTAGGAGAGCTTCTTCGACTCATCGCCGACTCGCAGATACACCTCGCCGCTGACGGTCTCGTGCACATGTTCGCTCGGGGGGATGTCGATGCGAAGGATGGATCGCTCCTCGTCGAGTGGAAGTCGATGCACCAGCGTTCGAACCGGCGGAACGGCAAAGTCGATCCCGGCCTGTCGGAGCGCGTTCTCCTTATCCGCGGTGAGTAGCTCGCCGTCGTAGCCTCCGTCGCGAATCCCGATCGCCACTGTGCCGCCTTCGGCATTGGCGAAGGCAGTGAGTGCTCGGGCCAGATCCTTCGGTGCGATTCGAGCAGATTTCCGGTCGAACCACTGGTCTTCGGGAGCTTCGATGAGCCGCCGCAGACGGTCGTGAGCCGGTGCTGCGTTGAGGTCATGCAGGATCGCTGACGACATAGGCCTACTCTAAACTATTTAGAGTAGCTTCGAGTAGAAGGTCCTGAGGGCCCGGCCCGCCCGATCCTCAGGATCGTCGTCCCATCGCGCCCGGACCCGCAAGCGGATCCTGCTCCCGCAGCACGTCCTGCTTCCGGAGGATCTCGGCCCGCGCGGTGCCGAGCAGCAGGCCCGGATCGGCGAGTGCGATGCCGGACCAGCGATGGGGCAATGCGGCGGCCTCCGCGAGGTTGCGTGCCCTCTGGCTGGGATTGCTGCGCAGGTCGAAGGCACGCCGTAGGTCTTTCTCGTGCAGAGGCGCCGGGGCGTAGCCCATCAGCTCGTTGCCGCGGGCGATGAGCGAGACGATCGCCGCGGCGGTGTTGCGGGTGCTCGCCTTGCGTCGCAGCACCGCGTCATCGAGCTCGGCGATGCGCGCCAGCAGGCGCCGGCAGGCGGTGAGGAGCTCGGCGGTCTGGTCGGGGGCGGGCTGCCCCGCTAGGAGCGCGCTCACCCCGTCCACCAGGTGCGCGTCGATCTCGGCGGCGAGATCGCGCAGATTGTCGGGGAACTGCTCGAGCGGGAGCCTCTCGGTGGGCAGCGGCGTGGTGTCGAGCTCTGCGAGCACGTCGAATCCGCCGACGAGAAGAGCGAGATCCGCCAGGCGCAGCGCGGAAGGGTCCCCGAGCTCGAGCGCGAGGTCGACCTGCTCCTCGAGCCGCTGCGCACGCATCCGGGGATCAGCGCGACGAACCGGGAACTGCTCGAGCAGCGGGGTGATCTCACGAAGGGTCTGCGCGATCACGGAGGGGTCCTCTCCTGTCCGTTCGAGAGACCAGGCGACGAGCGGTGGCAGGATGGAAGGGACCTGTGCGGCCTGATCCTCGGAGAGGATCGGGGTGGTCGGCAGTACGTCGGTGAGCAACCATTCGGCGAGCTCCGGATTCCATGCCAGCGGGTCGCCGAGGCCCCCACCGAGCACGACCATCATGTAGGCGACCAGGTCTGCCGCCGTCTCGACGCGCTCCAGTCCGGCAGCGTGCGCGGAGGCAGTGAACTCCGCGACCAGATCGGTGCCGTCCTCGAGGATCCATGGCGGGCGCTCGGAGGTCGGCAGGGGAGCGCCGTCGAGGAGATCGTCCTCGTCGTACCCCGTCCCACCCGCTGGCATGAGGCCGACGACGAACTCCACGAACGGCCTCAGCATCGGCCACTGCTCCTCGGATCCCGCCGTGCCCTCGTCTGCGGGAGTGAGGGCGAGGGCCTGGCCGAGGCGAGTCCGAGCGTCCGCTGGGGCGACGACCTCCAGGGCCTCGTCCAGGGATGATCCCTCGCTCGCCATGATCTCGCGATACCGGTGGAGTACCTCCTCCATCGGTGCGCCGACCACGAAAGCGTCCTTCACGAACAGCGCCGGGGCTCGGGGGATGTAGGCGATGAGCACGGCCCGCACCCCGCGGGGGAGAGTCAGCTCCACCATCAGGTTCTCCCCGACCTCGTCGGTGATCGCCACGGTGTCGGTGATCGTGGCGTCCGCGAGGCCGGAGATCTGCGGCGGCATCGGCTGACGCCGGGAGGTGAGTCCCACCCGGGCCCGCGAGCGGAGGTCCTCATCGGGGCACATCGCCGCGATCATGTGCAGCAGCGCGGTGGTCTCCGCGACGTTGATCTCGAGGAAGGTGTCCATCAGGTCCACGCCCTCGGGGAGCTCCTCGGGGTGGTGCCGCAGATCCGCGAGCTCCACGACCAGCGGCGCCGCGGTAATCCAGAACACGGTCGGATCATCGGAGCGCAGCGCCGGGCGGAGCACCTCGATCAGAGGGTTATCTGCCGGAGGCACAGCGGGGGACGGCGCAGGTTCTGGCGTGTGCGGGATGTGCCAGCTCGCGGGACGGTGAAAAGCGCCCTGCCCGAGCGGGTTGCGGTCGTGGCGACGTCGGCTCATGCGGATATCTCATCAGGAATCGGCCCACGGCGCGAGCATCTCGACGGCGTGCTGCTGCCGTTCTGCTATGCCGCTGGTGCCCGAGATCCCTGGCCTGTGCGGCCTCGCCGTTCTCCGTGGGAGTCGGACGTACAGGTCAAGCGTCCGCGCTGAGCCCCACCCCGAACCCCTCAGCCGGGTCCGCCACGGCAACAGCCAGTGTCGTGTCCGACTGCCCGTAGTACGCGAACCACTTCCCGCGGAACCTGACGAGCCCCTCGACGAAGGTGACGTTGGAGACCAGCCCGTGGGTGTCCTCGTAGGTCTGGGGGCGCAGCCACGGCTCCTGCAGGCGGGCCATGACCTTGGTGGGCTCGGCGGGGTCGATGAGGATCTGGCCGCAGCGGTAGTCGACGTCGACGGTGCCGTCCTTGTGGATCTCGCGGGTGGCGCCGTTGGTGAGCATCAGCAGCAGGCCGTCGTCGGTGAGCACGGGGGAGGTGCCGATCTCCACGAGCGCCTCGTCGAAGGTGCCGGGGGTGGGCAGGTACATCGGCTCGTCGTCGCTGGTGCCGGGCGTCCAGTGGACGAGGTCGTCGCTGGTGGCCCAGTAGATGCCGCCCTCGCCGAAGTACATCCACCACTTCCCGTCGATCTTCTGACGTTCTTGGCGGCGCAGCGCGGCGACGCGCTGCGTACCAGGCGATTGCGTCGGCTGCCTTGTACTGTCTCCAACGAGGTCCTCGGCCGGCTCGGGGCTGGCTGCGGGATATCTAGTTCATCCCAAGTGTGTAAATGATCGCGGCGGCGGCAATTCCTTCGCCTACGGATTTCGCCGCATCTAATACCCACTCGCTTGTGCGTTTCAAACGGCTCCGCGCAACGTCGTCGTTTCCTCCGCGAACTGCAACCTCCGCATCCTTGATCGCTTCGATAGAAGCACTGTCACTGAAGCCCTCATTGTTCGCCAGTAAGGATGCTAGAGCATTCAGCTCGCCAGCAAGTTCTAAGCGATCCACTCGTGCTTCTCCAATGAAAAAGAAAGTTTTCGATGGGCTTACGATCATGTCTTGGACCTGAATGCGTTCGCCAATATTGCCGTTATTATCTCCGCTGACAGTTATATTAACTTTTGACATGTTAACCACGCTTCTGTTCTCAGTTTGGAGGGAATAGGTGTTCTCGGCTTGCTCGACCGCTGCCTTGTCTAACGCTACGGCAGTAAGAACGGATTCTCGCACCTTTGGGCGCATCGCAGAAAGTGTTCGCTCGAGACGGGTTATAAAGTCCTTGCGTCCGAGCGGAGTGGCATAGTATGCCGCTTCAAAAATTTTATTTGACGGAAGCCCGCCGGGCTTGCTGGCGGCATTAAGCGATCGCGAGCAAGACAGTAGAGTCCGCTGCAAGGCATCAAATCCTGGCGTCCCCTTTTCGTCGGATATTGGCGCGTTAGGGGAGGTGACAGAGTTGGACGATAGCGCACGTAGGAGTTCGCTAAAAGAGTGGAGGCGCGCGACGTGTATTCTTAGTTCTCGCACTTTCCTTCGTCCGTCTTTACTTCCCGTGGCTTCCGAGACCATGTGGACCCTAATTTTCCCGCCGTCACTGCGTTCGACCTCGAACGTAGTCAGTGTTACTCCCCCTGCGCTCGTGCTCCGAGATTTGCATGGAACTTCGTCTAACGGGGACATTCCAGGCATTTCTACAATCACGGTCGTAAGCCCATTAGTGACTAGCCTTTGACGGCCAAAACGTTCCGCCAATGTGTGCCTAGAGAAGCGATCAGCAATTCTTCGACCGACGGTCAGTACCTGCGACTGAGCCGACCCCCTATCTTCGCCTCTGACGCGTATCGGGAGCGCAGAAAGGAGCGCGACTAGTTGCGGTATTTGCGTCACAGAAGTCACGCCATTGCGTGGAAATGTATGCTTCGCGTATTTTTTCGGCGCAACCTCGAAGGAGAGGTCCATGTCTAGAAGTGAATAAGAATCCGGAAGGGCCATCCAGACCCTCTTCCTTATCGCACCGAATGAAAAGTTGGCAAAATGTTTAGTTGTGGCCTGTAGTGCCAAATTATCGAAAGCGACTGCGTTTGCAAGGTCTACGTAAGCGTTCTCATGATGCCATGGCGCTGCAGTTCCCGCGGACCTGTGGACTATTCTGCCCAGACCTCGTACAAAATCCCCATCGGCCCACCCGCGAGGCAGGGTCACAGAATTAGCAATGTCGTTATCGCTTGAGAAATGTCGAAGATCTATGATCGGAGTGCGAAATGTGATCAGCATGCAGCTATACTAGGCGATCTTCTGCGGACACACTTCCCCTTCGCATAAAGTCGGGGGGAAGCTGGCGACCAATTGGTTGCCTCGGGGTCCAGAGGGAGCCCCGTCTCCGAAGGACGGGTACCTACGATGGATCCATACACAGAATAGCATAGGGGGTCGACTGCGTCGAGTGGGCGACGAGACTCGCCAAGCCTGCCCACGTAACGCTCTCGGTCAAGTCCCGGGAAGTGGTGTAGCGATCCTTCGTTGAATAGGGTCAGGCTGTCAGTGCGGGAAGGGGCTAAGTGGTCACATCGTTCACGGTGGTGGTGATGGTCAGGCGACAACGGGCCAGTACGTCGAGGCCGAGGTAGCGGCGTCCTTCGGCCCATTCATCGGTCTGCTCGGCCAGGACCGCGCCGACGAGGCGGACGATCGCCTTGCGGGAGGGAAAGGTCCGTGCAGCATTTCGGTAGGGGTCATCAGCGACTCGACAAGACCGATCGCAAACGTTCACGGAGCAGCGGGTCGACAACGTAGGCGTATGTGCCTCGCATGCCGCGGGTCAGCAGCACCCGGTAGATGTTGGTGATGTACCGCAGTAGGTCCTCGTCCGAGGTCTCTCGGTCGCGCATGGTGTTGTTCGACTTGCCCTTGGTGTCGAAATAGTTCTTGCGAACAGCGTCGAGCATGCCGGTCTCGGGGTCGATGCGGAGGTCACCGCCGATGATGACTCCGGCATAGTTCAGGTCGTAACCCTGCACCGTGTGGATCGATCCGACTTCCTCAAGGGACGTCTTTGAGGCGATCCAGTCGACGTCCGAGACGTTCCAATCGAGGGCTACGCCGTCGAGCTCGATGTCGTGCTCTCCGGACTTGTTCTTGCTCCGCCACTTCCAGGCATAGCCGGCGACGAGGCGAGCGAGCCCATGCTCGGCGTCACGCTCTCGGATGCGCTGGTGCATGGCGCCGAGATCATCGAAGAGCTCGAACTCGTAGTCACCGAGATCAGGCAGCTGCGTCGGCGGGTTGTCGGAGATCAATGCCCGAGCGAACTCGAGGTACTCCTTGCCGCCCTTCACCCGCATCTGTGTGTGGAGAGGGTAGAGGCGCTTCTGGTCCCGAGTCTCGGCGATGACCCGTTCGAAGACCTCGGGCTCGATATCGATCGGTCGTACGCTCTGCGCCGTGTCCAGCAGCAGGATGGTGTGCTGGGCGCGCTTGCGGATCCAGTCGAGCTGATTGATCGAGTAGTCATCCTGCTCTCCGAACAGGCGGCGGGTGATCTCTCCATAACGACCGGTGAGGGTGCCGTGGGACTGCGCACCGCGCTGGGTGAGCCGGTGTGCTTCGTCGACGACGATTACGTCGAAGTCTTCCTCGGAGTCAGCGACCTCGTAGGGCGTGAGCACTTGTGCGCCACGGAGCGCTGGGGCCTTGCGGAACACTTTGGTGATGGACTTGCGAAGCGACTTCTGCGGCACCACGAGCCCGATACGGAGCCCCTGGAACAGTTCGCGGTTCCCCTCTACGAAGAGGTCGGAGAACATGGAGTCGCCGTCGACATCGTCCTTCGGGTCGAACTCGGCGAGGTCTCGCAGCAGCTTCATGAGGTAGATGCCGACGATGGTCTTCCCTGTGCCCGGGTCGCCCTGGACTGCAGAGAGCGTCCGGGTTCCGGACTGCAGATCCTCGACGAGACCCTCCACGATGTCGAGCACAGCAATGCCCTGTTCAGTGTTGAGCGCCTTGTACGGCGAGAGCTTGAAGAGGTCGGAGTTCTCGATCTGCGGGATCGTCCGTTGGAAGTACCCGAGATCTCGGAGCTCGTCGAAGATCTCTTTGAACGTGTCGTTGTACTCGCTGCGCTGGTAGTACGCCTGGTTCGTGACACCTTCGTTGAGGTTGAGGAGCTTGTAGCGGCCGTCGCCGTCCAGGAGGCGGATGAGGAAGGACTCGAGGTCGAGGCACGCGGAGGCGTTGAACTTGTCGTCGAGCACGACCCGCACTTCACGGAGGTGCTGCTTCTTCTCGGACTTGAGATGCTGGCGCATCCGGCGCTCGGCGTTGCCGGTCTCGCCGACGTAGATGTCCTTGCCATCCTCGATCAGGTACACCACGGGCCAGTTGGCGAACTGGGGTATTCGAGCGCCGGCCTCGGCGATCGACTCAGTGGTGAAGCTCAGCTGCTCGATCTCAAAGGCGGTCATACTTCGTGCTCCGCCCCTTCGCCTTCTCCACCGGGTATTTCTGCCCCGTCCGTTCGAGCTTTGCGCGGATGATCTGCTCAGGATCGAAGTCGAGCTTGTCCGCGAGCAGCAGTGCATAGGTCAGGACGTCCGCCAGCTCGCCGGCGACCTCGTCACGGTCCGCTTCGGCGTTCCACTGGTAGCACTCCAGGAGCTCCCCGGCCTCGATGTTGATCGACTTCGCAAGATTCTCGGGGGAGTGGAACTGCTGCCAGTCGCGTTCGGCCATGAAGGCGCGCAGGGTCTCAAGGAGAGGTTCGCTGGTCACGCTTGCAACCTAGCATTTTCGAGTTCTGCCTGGCGTGCGATTCCTCGAAGCGCTGGGGAGCTAGCCGCTCGCTTCTGACGGTGCTCCAGGCGGAGACCGGATCCGAACATCATGAGGTGCTCACACCCCTGTGCTGCGAGATGATCGCCTGGCTCGTGCGGTAGTCCTCCGCCTCGGCATCGGTGCGGAACTCGAGCACGGAGACGTGCTGCTTCTTCAGGGCCTCGAGCACCTCCGCAGGAGTGACTCGGAAGAACTCCTTGCGGGTGTTCACCTGGTTCAGCCTTTGGGTCGCGAACTCGCGATGCAGCTGTGCCTCGACAGCCACGGCATCGTCGGAGAAGAACAGGGCATGCACGTCGAAGGTGAAGGGAACTGAGGCGTCGCCGAGCTCCTTGACTCGATCCATGGGGTCAAGGCGTCTCGTCATTCCGATCTTCACGACGCCCTCGCCGAAGACGCCGATATTGGAGATCACGTAGACGTAACCGGCCCGGATGTTCGCGGCCCGGTAGTCGGCTTGCGCGATCTCTTCGTCGATCTGTCCGAGCTTGGCCTGGAGCTCGTCGGCCTGAGCGTTATCACCCGCCGCGCGGAGTCGACTGATCGAGTTGAGGTAGTGGGTGCGTTCCTTCTCGAGCCGTTCCTTCTCCGCACGCAGCTCCTGCTCCGCCCGCCGTTGCTCGCGTAGCTCCTCGCGTCGTTCTCGATCGAGTGCTTTCTCGGCGGCGACGGCTTCGTGGTGGCGCGCTGCGAGTTCGATCTCCTGGAGACGGAGACGGTGATACCCCTCGTCGACGGCGAGGTCGATCATCGAACCTTGTTTCTCGATCTGCTCCTTCGCACGGACGAGGCGCTTGATCGGCGGAGCGAGGTTGGCCGTCTTCACGGTCTTGACCGCGTTCTCTGCTTCCGCGTTATAGGCGCGCAGCATGATCCTGCGCATCTGGTTGACGAAGGTTGTCCCCTTCGACGTCGAATTGTTGAAGGTGAATCCAGCGGTTGCGTGGATCGCCCTGTCGTACTTGTTGATCTCCTTGATCTTGGATCGCACTTGGGCGAGATCGGTCGCCAGCGAAGCTGAAGCCTCGGCGACATGCTCGTAGTCGTAGAGTCCTCTCGCCTCGAGCTCCACACGATCACGGGCGATGATGATGTCCTGCTCGAC
>NZ_JBQSXM010000031.1:0-20587 GCF_052378285.1 Brachybacterium sp. AOP3-A1-3
CTCGGCGCTGAGCGGTGCGGGCTTGCCTACGGCTGAACCTGGTGCATTCTCGTAGTCGAGCATGTTCGGGGCCCAATCGAAGGATTGGACCTGAAAGGACAGGTCGTTCTCGGCCGAGCTTCCACCTTCACCGGGCTCTGCGGGGCGGGCCACGACGATCGAGTAGACGGGCACCCTTTCGCCTCGGTACGTGCCGGAGACGGTGAATGCGTACTGCTCGTAGTCCTCGTCTACGGCTTGGTCGGCGCGCTCGAGGGTCAGGTCGGTGACCTGGTCCAGCAGTGCTGCGTCGACTCCTTCGAGGGAGGCGAGGAACGTCGGATCTCCGAGGGACCGGACATTGCCTGGGTACGTGGTCATGAACTTGCGCGCTACCCGTTCTGCGTCTGTGCGATCATCCGCCGGCTCCGAGGCGTTCTGCGCCTCTGGCGCGGCAGGTTCGGCGGTCTCCACGGGGGCGTCCGCTCCTCCGTCAGACGGCAGCACAGCGACACCAGTGGTTGGGTCTAGCGAAGGCTCATCGGTTTCGCGATCGGGGGTTGGGAGAATCCAGATCACTGCTGCGAGGACGATCAGCACGACCGCCCCGTACGTGAGCCCTCGGACCACCTTCCTCTCCATGCGGGTCATCCTTCGTGGACGTCGATGTTGCGGCCGCGGTCGAGGCCGGAGGGGATGAACTCGATGTGCCAGAACTCCTCGTCGTGGATGTACATGCCGTGCTTCAGCCCGAGCTCGCGGACCTTCTGCCACCGCTGCAGATCGGCGCCCGTGCCCGGGTAGGAGCAGGCGAGTTCGGGGGTCTGGGTGGTTCCGCAGTTGTGGCGCGAGTAGGGGGCGGGGAAGCCGCCGATGTCGAAGGCCATCCCGAACTCGTGGTTCGACCATCCGGGACGGGCAGCTCCGCCGGGGGAGTTCGCGTACAGCGACTGCTGCTTGGCGTGGGACCGGTAGGAGGACGTGATCGTCAGATCGAGGCCCTGTGCTTCGGCTTCGGTCCAGAACTTCACGAACTCGGGGGCGATGGTCGCGTTCATGACGATCGGGCGGCCATTGAGGTCGGTGACGCCCTCGAGCGCGCAGAGCCGGATCGGCTTGCCCTGGCCCTGGTAGTAGGCGGTGGTGGTGCCGTTGTCTGTCGTGCCCGCTGGGCAGGAGAGCGAGGCCGATGGCTGGATCAGCGCGGCGATGTTCACGCAGCCGGACGTCCCGCTGGGGCAGGGAGTGACGGACCCGGTCTTAGTTCCGGGAGCGATTGACGTGCCTGTGCAGTCGCCGCCCGTGTCGTTGGCGGGCGGGGCTGGTGCGTCGGTGCTCGGGGTGTTCTCGATGCCTCCGGCGTCGGGGGTCGCGGTGCCGGTGTACTGGTCGTAGAACGCTTGGGCGTTGGCGATGCGTTCGTCGATCGCCATGACTCCCGATCGTTCGTATTTCGCTTCGAACGATCGGGTGGCCTCTTCGACGGTGGTGGTCGAGGCGAGATGGTCGCCGGCGGCCTTCTCCACACCCTCGAGCTCTCCGATGATGTACCGCATCTGGAACAGCACCATTTGGTCGACGTCGTCGTCGGACATGACCGGGGGCAACTGCTGCATGGTGGGTGCGGCGATGTAGTACTCGGTGCCGAGCTCGTCGATCACGGCGTCGCGGATCTCGGCGTGGCGGCTGCCAGTCCACTGCACAAGTCCCCAGCCGGAACCGATCGACGGGGTGCTCGCTTCGCCTTGGGCGATGAACGGGTTGAAGCTGCTCTCGCGTTCGATGTTCCCCATGACCCCGGCGGTCTGCTCTTCGCTGTACCCGGCGCCGCGGAGGTAGTTCCACACCTTCTCCTCGATGTCCCCACCGGCCACGTCACCCGGGATCGCTCCACCGTTATTGCCCGTGTCGTTGCAGGTGTCGGACTGCATGGCTGCTTGGCTGACGGAGGGTAGGACGGCGCTGACGATCGCGGCAGTGACCCCGGAGATGAGCACGGTCTGCAGCACCAAGGTGACGACGACGAGCGCTGCGATGCCGGCGAAGAGGTAGCGGAAGGCCTTGGTCTGGAAGATGGTGGTGACGGCCGATCCGGCGAGTCCCGCGACGGGCGCTCCGGCTCCGGTGCCTGCGATGGCTGCGGTGGTGAGTGCTCCGGCTCCGGAGGCAGCGACGTCTTGGGCACCGCCGATCATGTCGCCACTACGGGCCTTCTGCGCTCCCCGCAGGGCGCTGACGGCAACGTCGGACCCGGTCGCCTTCTTCACCCCCGCCTCGACGCCACGCTGAGCGAGCGCCTTGCCCGCCGAGGTGGCTGTCGCGGCCGCACCGCCGTCGGTGCCGGATCCGAGGTCACCGCTTCCCGGTGCGTCCAGCGAGGTGTCTTCGGGCAGGGGAGTGTCCCCGGTGTTGGGACCGTGGGTGTCGGCGTGATCCGCCATGGGTGACCTCCTCGGCTGCGCCAGTGGGCGGGAGGTCGAGGCTGGCGAGGTCAGAGTCCGCCGCGGACCATCGGAGGGGCCTCGAAGGTGAAGTCGAAGCCGTCGTCCTCATCGAGCGACTCTTTGGTCTCCGGTGCTGGTGGCGCAGCGGGGGAGTCGGCCGGGGCCGGCGCGACCTCTGGCAAGTCTTCGGCTGAGGTATCGGTGACGGGGGTGGCGGTATCACTTAGCTCAGCGCCCACGTCGACGGCGAGCTCGGTGATCAGCTCCCGGTAGGTGGCGCCGACCTCCGACTCGGCATCCAGACCTTCGACGTCGACGACGATCTCCGTGACCGGCTCCTGCTCGATGACGGACTGCAAGGTCTCCAGGAGCTCGAAGTGGCTGTTCGACTCGAGCTCGGACAGAGCCACGCTCCGCTCAGCAGAGGATGCCTCGCCTTCGGGATCGTGAGTGGTGTCTCCGAGCAGGGAGCCGAGGTCGAAGCTGATATTCAGATCGAGCTCCTCCACCGCCGGCGCTTCCTGCTCCGTGATCTTCTCTTCGACCACGTCGACGAAGTCCTCCAGCGGCGCGACCACGTAGCGCGGATCCGACGGGTCCAGCAACTGCTCGGGGCGGGGCTGCGGGATGTCGTGCTCTTGCAGCTTCGCCTGGAGGGTTGCGTTCTCTTCGTACCAGACCTGCATGAGGCGAGGGTGCGTGGCGGTCAGCGGTTCGAACAGGCCTCGCCCGACCCGGGGTGCGGCGATGGTGTCGGCTTCCATGGGGTTCCGGAACGCGCTCATCCGGTCACCCTGGGTCATATTCCCCAGGCCCATGCGAGCGAGGTTCGTTTTTACGTCCGATCCACCCGGCATGGTGTCGAGGACCTTGGAGCTCAACTTCTGCGTGCCCAGCAGCAGGTGGATCCCGACGGAGCGTGCTTCTCGTCCGAGCTTGCCAATGATGTTCCCGATGATCGCTCGGGCGTTGTTCTCGGCTTCGGCCTCGAGCCGGGCATGATCGGCCGCCGGGTCATCGGACTTCGGCGGTACCGAGGACTTTCCGATCAGGGACGTGAATTCGTCGACCACCACGATCAGATGCTGCGGGCGCGCGTCGTCGGGCAGCTTGTCGATGTTCACCGCGCCATACTTGCCGTTCAGGGTTTTGCGGCGCTCGAGCTCTCCGTAGAGGGCTTTCATGGTCGAGGCGGCCTGGTAGACGTCGGCGGCGAATGGGGCGATCGCCCAGTCCTTGGCGAACAGGAAGTCGTACCCGCCCTTGGTCGGGTCGATGACGACGGGCAAATATCCACAGCGGATCAGGTCGAACAGCATGGTGCTGATCGCCGCCGACTTGCCGGCGCCGGTTCCTCCCAGTACGAGGAGGTGGGGGTTCTCGAGCGGGTCGTAGATGGTCGGCTCACCGAGCGCCGTGACGCCGAAGGCAGCCGGGGTGTCGCCGAGCCGGTCGAAAGGGATACCGACGCGTTCGGGCAGTGGGTCGTGTTCGGCCATGAACAGTTGGATCCCGGAGGCGCCGTGGCGGCGCACGTCCAGGAACTCCACGTTCAGGTTCGAGCGCAGCTTCTCCCGGTTGCCCTTGACCTTGGCGATATCCACGCCAGCGGGCAGGTCGAAGTCCAGCACCTCCACTTGGTCGTTCGATGCGAGGGTCTCGAGCTTCGTCAGGGCCGGGACCGCGCCGGAGAGGTTCGTGATGTTCGAGTCGACGAACGCCTGGTCGAAGTCGATCCGTCGTACCTCGACCTCGGCGCCGCGACGCAGCTTCGCCCCGAGCTCAGGGTCACCGATGTACAGGTTGACTTCGCCGTCGCGGGGGCTTGATAGGCGCATCCAGGGGCAGGCGAGTTGGGAACGGATCGCGTCGGCCTTCTTCCGCACGTCTACCAGCGTTGTGCCGCCGTGCAGGCGGAGCGTGACTTTCCAGGCGTGCTTCGAGCTCGCCGGGAGCGTCAGTGCCTCGGTCTCGACGAGCTCGGGCTTTGGGAGCTTCACGGCGGCGGCGCGGAAGGCGCTGTTGAGCAGGTGCGCGAGGATCCATGCGGAGGCGCTGGTGGCGACGGGTGTCGCGCCCTGTGGTGGTGCGACGTCCTGTGGGGTGGTCGGTACGGGGTCGGTGGTCCAGCGGACGAGGAACAGGTGCGGGTGGCGTGAGCCTTGGCCTTCCTTCTCGCTGGGCCAGCCGACGATCGAGACCATCTGCGCGCCGGTGATCGAGGTGCGCATCCCCTTCTCGAAGTCCTTGCCGCGCGGGTCGATGTACGTCTCGCCCGCATCGAGGCCGGTCTTGGTGGCGAACAGCTGCTCATGCAGCACGAGACCGTCGCGGGAGAACCGCTGGGTTAGCTCGGCGTCTCGGGTGATCTCGAACCGGGTCGTCGGCGGCTGAGCGCCCTGGGGGAGGGTCTGCTCCCAGCGTTTCTCCCACTCGATCTCCGCCTGCACGTTTTGGACCTGCTCCACGGTCAGGCCGGAGTCCTCCGCGTACCGCGCGCCGTCGGAGAGCGGGTCGCCGACGAGGACGTAGCCGCTGCGCCGATCGACCACGACATCGACGTCGACCGGTTCGCCCTCGATCACGGTGGAGCAGGCGGCGGCGATCGTGCCGTACTCGGACTGGATCGTGTGCCACGGGGGAGTGGGAATGCCGGGCATCGCCCAGGTCGTCTTCCAGATCGCGAGCGGAGAGTCCTCCGGAGTCACCGGCACCGGGGCCGGTGCTGGCACTCCCAGTAGCCACCTCCACACTGCAGCGGCACGGGAGGACGTCGGGAGCTCGACCGGCTCAGCCAGAGACCGCTCCAAGCGCGCGACCTCCTCAAGGTCGGTTTCGCCGAGTTTCTCGATCTGCTCACGGATGCGACGCTCGCGCTTCGCGGAGAGCTCGACCAGGCGCGGATCGATCTTCGTGGGCAGGTCCGCGACCTGCACGGCCTCGAGCAGCGCCATCCGGTTCACGCCGATCCCGTCCAGGGCTCGGGCCATGGCTGATTCCAGTGCGAGGTCGCGAGAGTACGGGTCGAGGTCAGGGTCCAGCAGGTTCGGGAAGGACCCTTCCGGCCACTGGACGATCCGCACCCGCAGCTGGTGCGCGGTGCCGGGAATCTGCTGTCCCGCTGCGTCGAGGTTCGGGCTGGACAGCACATCGATCCGCGTGGATGGGTCCCCGTAGACCGCCGAGATCGCGTCGGCCCGCTCCTGCAGTCCGGCGGCCATGAGCTTCGGCGGCGCGTCCATCACGTCCACGATCGCCCCGCAGGACGCGACGGTCCGGTCCACGTGCCGCGGCCGGCCTTCCTTCTCGGTGAACAGCTCGGCGAACCGCGGAGCCCACTCCTCCTGCGCCTCGCGTAGCCGCCGCCACCGCTTCAGGCTGGCGCGCGAGATCGGCCCGTGAAGGAGCGCGACGAGTGCGAGCACCGAGGCTGCGGCCATCCCGACCGCTCTCCAGGTCGTGGATCCCTGCCCAGCCCACTCCAGCCCGATCCCCGCAGCCCATGCACCGAACACCCCGACGATGGGGGCGACGAGGACGAGCGGACGCGCCCGCGAGTCCCACAGCTGCCGGAGCACCGCGGGACCGATGGTGACGACTGGCTGTTCCTGGAGCCTGCGCCGGCGGGCGAGCAGCGAGGTGATCACGTGGTGGGTCAGGAGTCCCGAACTCGCGGCGACCCACCACGGCATCGCGACGACGGGCGCATCCCAGCTGGCGACTGCCCCGACCCGATCGAGCACCACGGTCGGGAGCTGACCTGACAGCGGGAGCGCCGCCACGAGTACCCCGGTCGCGGCGGAGGCGATGAACGAGAGACGAGGCGGGATCCCGGGCCACATGGTCTCCCAGCCCCACACGTTCCCGAACAGCAGGGAAGTGCGGGTGTCCAACCAGGACCGGTGCCGGCGGATCAGGTGCTCCTCCCGCGGATTGGCCGGCGTCTCCTTCGGTCCCGTGAGCATCGGCGCCGGGTGCAGGCACGCCACGGCCAGCACCCCGATGAACAGCACCCATCCCGCAGGCAGTCGGACCAGCACCGCGGCGCTAGTGAGCAACAGCGTGAGGACCGTCAGCGGGAGGGTGAGGTTCAGGGCGGGCTTGTCGTACTTCTGCACCATGGATACTCCTCAGCTGGTGCGCAGCAGGGGGTACAGGGCTGCGACGAGATCCGGATCGGTCGGCTCATCAGGCACCAGCGCCCGGACCCGCCGAGGGAGGGCACTGGCCCGGATCGCATCGGCGCCGGGGACGTGCAGGAACGTCACGCTCAGCGTCCCGGGACGGGAGGCTTCGATCGACACCAGTGGCCGGCGAGCCAGGGCGCGGGGGATGTGGGCGCTGATGCGCTGCTGGATCATCGTCATCGTGCGGCGGTCGGCGTGCTCCACCTTCGACAGCCACCGGTAGGAGGTGTCCTCGAGCGTCCAGTAGAACCCGGGCCGCCACCGCTTCGAATCGACTACCAACACAACGGTGCCGCCGGTGACGATGTGATCGATATTCGCGGCGATCCCACGCGCAGGGACATTCAGGTCATGCCACACGTCCCGGCGGGACTCCACCGCGATCATGTCCAGCACCCGACCCGTACTCTCCTCGCCCGCACGCCCGACCCTCGCGGTCTCGGTGTCGAGCTCCTCGACGGACCCGCCTGCGATCCCGAACACGGACCCGCTCACGAGAGCACCCCGACCAACAGGGACAAGACGAAGATCGCCACGAGCACGAACAACACGACCTTCACGACGCCGCCGCTCAGGGAGTTCGCGAGGTCGTCGGAGTCCTTCTCGTACTGCGGTCCACGCCCGAGTTGCATGTCGCCCACCTTCGCCAGAGAGATCCTGTCGATCCGGCCAGTGGGCGGGGAGCCGACCTCACAGGACCCGGGGGAGGCCTGGTCGGGCTGGCAGGTCAGTCCGCGGGCGTCGGCTTCTCTGTCGCGCGCGGGTGATCGATCGTGACGTGCTCTCCGTCGGCGATGCGCGAGTCGGGCAGGATCATGATTCCTGGGTCGATCCGGACCTCGTCGCCGATAGTGCTGCGGTAGCCGACCAGTGCGTCCTCGCCGAGCACCACGTCGCGGCCGAGGGTGGTGGCCTGGCCGACAGAAGAGAATGTCTTCATCACGGTCCCCTGCCCGATAGTGGAGCGCCCGGTGACGTGCGTGTGCCGGCCGATGTGCACGTCGGGGCCGATGTTGGTGTCGGAGCCAATGCTTGCACCTGCGGAGATCTTCGTCCGCTCTCCGATCCGCGCCCGGTTCGAGATCGTGGCGCCCGGACCGACACGAACTCCTGCGTCGAGGTGAGAGCCGCCGCCGACATTCGCATGCGAGCCCACCTGAACGCCGGCGTCGAGTCGTGCACCGCGGCCAGCGAAGGAGTGGTGACCCATCTTCACACCGGCACCGATCGTCACGTCTTCCTGGATCCACACCATGTTGCGGATCGTCGCCGAGGGGCTGATCGCCGCGGAGCCATCGATCTTGGCCGAGCGGTCGATGCTCCCGCCAGTGCCAGCGGGCTCGACCCGGACGTCTGCCTCGCTGCGGGCAATGGAGCCGAACTCGCCCCCGTTCCCCTGCTCGCCGGTGTCCTTCTTCCGCCTGACGATCATGGTGCCCTGCCCTTCGTCCCGATGTCGATGGGGTCACCCGTCGAAGTGGGCGGGAACAAAGGCGGACGAGGTGTCGCCCAAAATTTCCACCCGGTCGACTTAGAGTACTTCGTTCAGTTTTACAAGCAGACTTCCGATTGCTGGCGCAACGAGCAGTGCAGCGAAGATGTCGCATAACTGTGAGGTGATCGTGAGGTTTTTGGCTGCCCCCTCGCTAACGTGTTTCTCATCCGTGGCGAAATTTTTGGCGACTATCGCGACCATCTTGCAAATGGCTGCACCCACGGCAAAATAGGCGATGATGATCTTCATCCACTCGTGCCCGTCGTGGAAGCCAGCAAAAATGCCGACGGCAGCAAGTGCTGAGGTGGTCAAAAATGCAGCCGCTAACCATTTAGTAGACTTCAATGGACGTGTAGAGCTCTGACTCGCGATCTGCCCAGTGGCCGGACGGCGATCGAAAAGCGCGGCCACGCCGCCAATAAGCGCCAGGTTGCCAAAGATTAAAATGCCAGAGAATAATTTTCTGAATGTCACGATGGCGGCCTTAGCTTTCGGTTTAATGAATTCGCGGTCGAGGTCGGAGTGGAGGGGGCTATGCTCGCTATTTTAGCGGTCGAACCGCTGCCTCCTCGATGGACCATTATGCATCGGTCAAGAACTCAGGTGTGGGGGCGACCGAAACCAGGCGCCGCCACTTCCGTCCAGCCACCGGCTGGGTGAACCCGGGCCCTGTCATTCGGTCGGGCAAGGACGGATCCGTAAGTGCGTCGATGCGGTTGCCGTCGACTTGATCCAGCAGGTATTGGTCGGTGCGCGGGACAGTGCCGGGACGGAGCCAGTACGGGCTGCCGGCTAGGATTCGTGCGTTCATTGCGATCGTCTCGCCGGCATCCGCTGATCCTTCGCGGTAATGCAGCTCGTTTTCGTCCAGTAGCCGCACGGGCCGCCAACCTTCTTCCCCGTCGTCGGTGCCGCGGGCTAGGAACGAGGCGGTCAGCTCCTCGAAGGAGCTCGAGACCTCGTGTGGCCCGGGGAACCAATCCGCCCAGGACACCATCCCGAGCCTCGAAGCCGTTCGATTCAGCGAGGTGCCCGGGTAGTCGCGCACCGCTTCGCGGATCGCGGCCTGGATCTCGAAGTTGGCGGTGTTCTTTGCAGCGGCGCTGGTCGCCTGCGACGGGGTGGACACGTCAACGACGAGTACCACCAGCGGGAGCTCGTAGGTGGGGTGGCGCTGGAGGATCTGCACCCACTTGGCCATTTTGCGGCGGAAGGCTTCACCGACCGAGGCGGTGGTCTCGAGAGCGATCACCAGTCCATCGCGGCGCACGATTCCGGCGTCCGCCCTGCGACCGAGATCTGCCTGTTGCGCCTGCAGCCCCGATGCCGCGAGGAGGGATGCCAGGGAGACCTGCTTCTCCCCGAGCACAGTGGCGACGTCGCAGAACTCCGCGACGCGTAGGGCCAGCTCGGTGGTCAGCACGTTGTGGCGGTCGAAGCGGTGCTCGCTGTTCCAGTCCTGGCCGCCGGTGATGGCGATGTGCTCGGCGAAGGTGAGGGACTTGCGGTACTGGGCGTAGGCGTCGATCTGGTCGCCGACGGTCCACATGCTCATCCGCTGGCTGGCGGGGGCGAGGCGATTCATGCCCGCCGAGACGTAGCCGTGGGCGAGAAGGCCGGCACTGAACGGGGCCGAGAGCGCGGCGGGGTAGGTGTTGCCCATGACGCGGGATCCGGCGATGCAGGCGAGCTGTTCGCGGGTGACGGTGCGCCAGGAGGACACGGCGCCGAGCGCGGCGAGGATCGAGGGACGGTGACGATTGGTCCGCATCTCCTTCAGCGCCTCCTCCTGCCCGGTGACGTAGCGGGTGGGGATGCCGGACCATCGCATCTGGGATGCGGGGGCGCGGCGGTGCTGGGATGCGCTGACCCAGCCGTCGGAGCTGCCGGTGGCGAACATGCCCTCCCAGTACGGGTCCACGCGTCGGGCGGCGCAGAAGGGGTCTGACTCGATCCGGCTGGGCAGGTCTGCGAGGTGCCGTGTGCTCATGGCGGTTCAGGCCTCCGACTCGACTGGGTAGACGACGTCGCGGAAAGAGTCGCGGTCGTCCTCGAAGGGGTGAACCTTCGCGGTGAACACGTTCTGACGCTGCTGCTCCACGACGGTGCGCACGAGGGTCATGTACCGGGGCAGGTCCATCACTTCTTTGGGGTGGACGACTTCGAAGCCCTCGCTTGCGCCGCCGGTGAAGTCCTTGGCGATCTGGGTGGCGACGTCCGAGTTCTCCTGGGCGTAGGAGATGACCGTCGAGAGGGAGAACATGGTGCGTCGTACGGCGTCGGGTAGCTGGTCGGGTTCCTGGGTGGCGTAGATCGGGATGACGCCGAAGGAGCGGCCCTGCATGCGCGTCCACTCGATCACCTCGGGGGAGTTTGTGGCGACCCGGGCGAGCTCGTCGCAGATGATCGCCACGTACCGACCCTGTTCCTCCCACCCGGCGCACACGTCTTGGATCGCTTCCTTCAGCGAATACAGCAGCATGCCGCTGAGTGCGTTCCCGACGGCGGCCGGTAGGCGGAGGTTCTCGCGGCTGGCACCGGTGTGCGTGGACGTCGCACCGGAGTTGATCACCACGCGCAGGTGCCGGCGGAGGATCTCTTCGATGCTAGTGATCCGGCCATCTCGGCGCCACCAGTGGGGGGCGAGCATCAGCACCTCGACTTTCGAGGACGGGGCCTTCTGCAGCGCGGCGCGGCTGGTCGGCTTCACGGTGGCACCGTAGAGCTCGGATAGTCCACCGACCGCGATCTCGAGCGCCTCCTTCTCGCCCTTAGAGCGGCCGGCTTTCACGTCGGCGAGTCGGCGGCGGATCGTTTCGGCCAGGTGCACACCGAACTCGTCCCCGTACCCGCCGAGCAGTGTGTGCGCGATCGACATCGGAGTCGCCACCGGCGCCGGTGTCGGCGCCTCGGGATGCGTACTGACGGCGTCGTCGAGTACATCGGCCGGGATACCGAGAGCGGTGGTGAATACTCCGCGGAGTGTCTTCGCGGAGGCCGCGCCGATGGAATCCGGGCCCCAGTGGTAGATCATCTTCTCGACGAACTTCGCGGCGCTGTCGAGGATGCCGTCGCCGCCGGAGAACATGTCGATGCGGGCGCCGTCGGGGTCGGCCAGGTCGAACACGTGGACCTTGCGTTTGCCGAGGCTTGCGGCCCACGCCTGGTATTCGGCGGCGTCCTGTCCGGACTTCGATTCGAACGCGACGATCGCGCCCTGATCACCAAGCAACGACGCCGACTGCTCCGGTGCCGTGGCGGCGTCGCGGGGGAGAGGTTGCTGGTCCATCAGCAGGAACGCGAACAGGGATCGGAGCAGGTAGGACTTGCCGGAGCGGGGCTTGCCGAACACCGCGATCCCGGCCCACAGATCCTGCGCGGACAGGCGCACCATTCGGCCGATCGCATCCAGTCCGATGACCGGTCCGATGCGGCGCAGCAGCGACGCCGGCGCACTGCGGTCACCCGTCTCGGACGTCCCCGATGCGGAACCGGACGCGGGGGCGAGGGCACCGACGGGAAGGATCGCACCGAGCTTGAACGCGCCCCGGTTCAGGGGGTAGTCACCCGGATCGCCGCGGCGCTTCGATGGTCCGCTCTGGAAGTCCTGCGCGGACTCGGCCCGACCCTGATCATTGCCCTGTGTCGGGGGCCGGGTGCGTAGCGCCCAGCGCCTGGGCGGCAGCGGGAACCGCCCGGTGCGGAAACGCTTCTCGTACCGGCGCCCCCACAGCAGGTAAACGACCATCGCGAGCAGTGGCAGCAGGGCGAGGGTGAACAGCGTGGTGGTGATCATCGAGGAGACCTCGCCCGGCACGAGCGTCGCGATACTCGGAGCGGCGAGGTGCACGCCGATCCCCGCAGCGACGAACGCGAGGGTCACTGCGATCAGCTGTGCGAGCACCCATAGCCGGGGGAAGCGGACGGTCCGCGTCTCGAGGTCAAAGCCGTGCATATCGCCGGTGACCTGACGCAGCAGAGAGTCGACGCTCGAGCGGGATGTGGATGCCGCGGCGACATGCGCGATCACGCCGTTCGGTTCGAGAGAATGGTGGGTCCCGCCGACGATGCGTCCCTTGATCCACCGATCCCACAACCGGTCCTCGTGCAACAGCAGACCGCGGTGCGGAGCCCGCATCGTGATCGCCACCCAGGACCCGACCGGCATGTCCGCCAGCGACGCCGCCATCGAGAACGGATCACGCCCGCTCTGCGTCGTAGAAGCCCGAATCCCGCCGGGCCGGAAGAACAGGTGACCGACCTGGTCAGCGGCGCGCAGGTTGGGCAGCTTGTTGGCATAGGACAGGCGACCCGTGACCGCGTGCGCAGCGGATAGGGCGGCTTTGTTCATGCTGTCGGTGTCCGGAGAGATGAGGTAGTTCTCCAGCCCGTCGTCGGTCATCACGGCCAGGAACGTAGCCGCGGTGCGGGGGCTGAGCGACGAGGCGAATGAGCGCATGCGGGTGGCGACGAGCTCGGGACTGTTTTGGCCACCGGATGCTCGGGCCACCCGGCGGATCACGACGGAAGTGCTCATGCCCCCTCATATGCGAAGGAGCCGCGGAATCGCACCCGGACCAGCGCGTCTCATGAGGTGGCCGTCGAATCTCAAGTTTTGGACTCCACCTGACCTTGAAGAATCAACCGCGCCGCCCAGGACGAGTCCCCGCCCTGTACGCGCTGTGTCCACGATGCGGCTTCGCCGCGGGAATCGTGATGCGTCCAGTCGTATGACCTCGTCCGTGTATCGACCCCTGTGTTCCTACGGCTTCGCCTTCCGGGGTGGTCGATTCAGCGTTCCTTCTGAGGTCATCCGATCCGGCGGGGACGGCCGCTGCGCGCCCAATCGTGCTCCGCACTCACCACGGACTGCGTCCGGCAACTCGCGCTGCGCGCTTCGTAACGGACTGCGTCCGGTAATCGCTCCGCGAGCGGACCAAATGCGCTTTGCGCAACGCTCGCTGCGCTACGCGCAACGGATCGATCCGCGAGGACCCCGTCCATGCCGTCTTGCTCCGACCTCACCGCCTTTCGCGTCTCGCGCAACATCACGAGCGCGTAGCGCATGCGCAGCGCAGCGGGAATCCGACCACACCGTGAGCGCATCCGAGGCTCCCGGATCCCCTCCGAAGGGATGGACGCTCCGCGAAGTGGGCGGGGACGCGCAGCGTTGCGAAGTGCGAAGCACGAGCAGACGCACCGACACCGCGACGACCACGAGACGCGGAGCGCTACGACGTCCGAAGTGCAGTAGTCGCGAAGCATTGCGATGGACGAAGTACGAGCAGCCGCAGCGCCACGGCCAGCACTGACGCACGCAGTGCGGAACGCATGGACCAGAGGATCCACAGAGCACGAGGAGATTACGGGGCAGAGCGTGCATGATCAGCGCTGCGCGCAGCGGACAGCTGAAGCGACGGGAGCATAGCGAGAGCCGCATCCTGTAGACGCAATAGTTGCGCACCGCGGACTCCGACCAGACGGCGTACAGGATGCGTACCGAGGTGCAGCGACCAGTGGGCGCGACGGCTGCGACACGCGCGCGCAGCGCACCGACACCGCAACGACGCCGCGCAACGAGCACCACCGAGGGGCGAAGCTCCGACAGGGAGCGAACCGACCGGACCGGACAGCGAGCACCAAGGACGGACGAGCGCCAGCGAGGACAACCGCCGGAGCGAGCAGGCAGGGGAGGGAAGGCTGAGCGACCTCTTCCTATGGCGCTCAGTTCCGTTCGGGTCCTCGGCTCGTTCAATCCGAAGCGTCTACCGGCCCACCCCTCGGGCTGTCGCCCAGGCCCAACATCAACACCGCCTCCAGGCACGCCGCGCGCACCAGCTTGAGATGGGGCAGGTGCCCGGAACTACGAGCCTCACTCATTGGGGAATAGTGCTTAGGCGCACGGTGCCGCCCCCGATGTCCGGGCCACTCTGATGCGATGTTTCTCGGAGGGTCGGTCAGTGGGGTGTTACGGGTGCAGGGAGAATTTCGGTCAGTAAGTGCCGGACGCAGGCGTCGATCTCGTCGCGGACTTCGCGTGCTTGCTCGAGTGTGCTGTCTGCTAGGTCGCGGAGGTCCCAGTCTTCGTAGCGTTTGCTGGGGTAGACGGGGCAGGTGTCTCCGCAGCCCATGGCGATGACGACGTCGGCTGCGCGGACGACATCGTCGGTGAGGGGCTTGGGGAAAGCCGAGGTCAGATCGATCCCGATTTCTCGCATGACTTCCACGGCGCGTGGGTGTAGCGCGTCGCTGGGTGTGGAGCCGGCGGAGCGGACGTGTACTCGACCGGCCGCGTGGTGGTCCAGCAGTGCGGCAGTCATCTGGGAACGGCCTGCGTTCTGGACGCACACCAGCAGCACTTCGGGGACATCATGCGGGGCGGCGCCCTTGGACTGGGCGAGCGCGGTCAATCGGTCGCGGGCGAAGCGCTCGGTGAGTGAGGGCAGGTGCGAGGTGATCTTAGAGGTGCGAGCCAGAGCGGTGTAGGACTCGAAGACGTACCGGTCGGCCGTTTCGGCGGCGAACACTCCGGTGAAGCGGCGAACGAGGTCGGTGGAGGACCTGCTCAGCGCTCAGGAGCGAGAGGGTCTCCCGCTGCGATGCCACTTGACCCTCAGCTCTGAACCGAGGCGGTCGTAGCGTCCTGCGGGAGCAGGCTGGCGATGAGTTCCTCGATGCGTACGCGGATCTCATCGCGCACCGGGCGGACCTCCGCGACACCCTTTCCGGCCGGATCGTCGAGCTTCCAATCCTCGTACCGCTTGCCGGGGTAGATCGGGCAGGCGTCGCCGCAGCCCATGGTGATGACGACGTCGGAGGCCTGGACGGATTCGGGGGTGAGGATCTTCGGGGACTGGTGGGAGATGTCGATGCCAACCTCGGCCATCGCTTCTGCTGCCGCGGGGTTGATCGAGTCGGCGGGCGCGGAACCGGCGGAGCGCACCTCGATGCGGTCACCGGCGAGTTCACGCAGCCATCCTGCCGCCATCTGGGAGCGGCCGGCGTTGTGGACACAGACGAACAGGACACTGGGGCGTGCGGTCATGAGGATCTCCAAAGCAGGCAGTAGGGAATCAGGCGATATCGAGGAAGGCGCGGAGTTCGGCGAAGGTCGACGGGACGACGGAGTAATGGGCCCAGCGGCCCTTCTGCTCGCGCGTGAGCAGGCCGGCGTCGACGAGCTTCTTCATGTGATGGCTGACGGTCGGCTGGCTGATCCCGAGCGGTTCGGTGAGGTCGCACGCACAGACTGAATCGCAGCCCTGGGCTGCGACGTGGGAGAGGAGCCGGAGGCGGGTGGGGTCGGAGAGCGCTTTGAGCAGTGAGGCGATCCTCTCGGCGTCGACCGTGTCGACGGGCCCCGCGGACAGCGTGCAGCACTCCTCGGTCTCGCGACCGGCGTCGAGTCCGGCACGAGCGATCTCAGTTGGCGTTGGCATGGCCTCACCTTACATTGACAGTCATCGATGTAAAGCATAGCGTTCGGATCGATATCCGTCGATGGAAGGTGCCGAACACTGATGAGTACGACCACCAAGGACGTGGAGCAGCCACGCGTGATGAAGGAGATGTCCTTCCTGGATCGCTGGTTGCCGGTGTGGATCCTGGCCGCGATGGTCGTAGGGCTCCTGCTGGGACGGTTCATCCCTGGCCTGAACACCGCCCTGGAGGCGGTGAAGATCGGCTCCGTCTCCCTCCCGATCGCGATCGGGCTGCTGGTGATGATGTATCCGGTCCTCGCGAAGGTCCGCTACGACGAGACCCGCCGCATCGGCGCGGACAGGCGTCTGCTGGTTACCTCACTGGTGCTGAACTGGCTGATCGGCCCAGCCCTGATGTTCGCCTTGGCGTGGATCTTCCTGGCCGACCTCCCGGAGTACCGCACCGGGTTGATCATCGTGGGGCTCGCGCGCTGCATCGCCATGGTGCTGATCTGGAACGACCTCGCCTGCGGAGATCGTGAAGCCGCCGCGGTCCTGGTCGCGATCAACTCCGTGTTCCAGGTCATCGCCTTCGGCGCCCTGGGCTGGTTCTACCTCCAGGCGCTCCCCTCGTGGTTGGGCCTGCCGACCACCTCGGCCGAGTTCTCGATCGGCGCGATCGTCCTCAGCGTGCTGATCTTCCTCGGCATCCCCCTCGTCGCAGGGTTCATCACCCGCGTGGTCGGGGAGCGCGTCAGGGGCCGCACCTGGTACGAGGAGCGGTTCCTCCCGAAGATCGGCCCGTGGGCGCTGTACGGCCTGCTGTTCACGATCGTGCTGCTGTTCTCCCTCCAGGGCGACGCGATCCTCTCCGCACCGGGGGACGTGGCCCGCATCGCCCTGCCGCTGCTGGTCTACTTCGTGGTCATGTTCCTCGGCTCATTCCTGCTCGGACGGGCGATTGGGTTGAACTACGCGAAGTCCACGACTGTCGCCTTCACCGCGTCGGGCAACAACTTCGAGCTCGCGATCGCCGTCGCGATCGGCACCTTCGGCGTGACCTCCGGTCAAGCCCTTGCGGGTGTCGTCGGCCCCCTGATCGAGGTCCCCGTCCTCGTCGCCCTCGTCTACGTCGCCCTCGCGATGGGCCGCCGGCTCTTCCCCGGCGACTCCACCGTCCCCACCCGATGACCCAGCAGAAGGATGGCCTCGCGATGACCACGAAGCGCCCCGCAGTCCTGTTCGTGTGCGTGAAGAACGGCGGCAAGTCTCAGATGGCCGCCGCCCTCATGCGGCATCACGCCGGAGAGGCCGTCGAGGTTCACTCCGCCGGCACTCGGCCCGGCAGCGCGATCAATGCCCAGTCTGTGGAGGCGATCGCCGAGGTCGGTGCGGACATGTCCTCCTCCGTCCCGCAGCCGGTCACCCCGGAGCTGTTGCGCGGCGTCGATCAGGTGATCATCATCGGCGGTGAAGCTGTCATCGAACCCGTCGAGGGCATGACCGCTCCGGTGACCACCTGGCACACCGATGAACCCTCGAAGCGCGGCATCGAGGGGATGGAACGCATGCGACTGGTGCGCGACGACATCGACGCTAACGTCCGTGCACTTCTGGCCGACCTCACCCAGTCCTCGAACTGACATCACCCGCAGCAAGGAGACCTAGCGTGCTCACCGCCGCGACGACCTCGCATCCCGTAGTCATCATCGGCGCCGGACCCATCGGCCTGGCCGCCGCCGCCCATCTCGCCGAACGCGGTCTGTCCTTCGTCGTCCTCGAGTCCGGGTCCACGGCAGCGGCGGCGATCGCCGACTGGGGACACACCCGTCTGTTCTCCCCGTGGCAGTACAACCTCGACGCCGCCGCACAGCGCGTCCTCGAAGCCAGCGGCTGGACCGCCCCTGACGCCGAGGCTCTGCCGACCGGTCACGAACTGCGCGAGCAGTACCTCGAACCGCTCGCGCAGCTTCCCCAGCTCGCCCAGTCGATCCGCTACAACGCACGTGTCACCGCTGTCTCCCGCGCCGACATCGACAAGACCCGCACCGCACGCCGCGAGGAAACCCCCTTCCTCGTCCGGATCGAGACCACTGACGGGCGCAGCGACGACGTGCTCGCCTCTGCTGTCATCGATGCCTCCGGCACCTGGTCGATCCCCAACCCGCTGGGCCAGGCCGGCCTCCTCGCTCCCGGTGAACGACAGGCCCTCGCCGCAGGTCTCATCACGCCGCCGCTGCCCGACGTGCAGGGCCGTGATCGCGTACGCGTCGCCGGCAAGCGCGTCATGGTGACCGGTGCCGGCCACTCGGCCGCCAATACCCTGCTGGACCTCGCAGAACTGGACGCCGC
This sequence comes from Brachybacterium sp. AOP3-A1-3, assembly GCF_052378285.1. Classification (NCBI taxonomy): domain Bacteria; kingdom Bacillati; phylum Actinomycetota; class Actinomycetes; order Micrococcales; family Dermabacteraceae; genus Brachybacterium; species Brachybacterium sp. AOP3-A1-3. Next base: position 17,879 of record NZ_JBQSXM010000031.1, read on the forward strand.
CACCACGATCATCTGGGCCGTCCGCACCGCGGACCTCAGTCGCGTCTATGGCGGCGGGGAGCAGGACGAGCTCGCAGCGCGCGGGGCACTCGGCTCCAGGCTGCGCCAGCTGGTTGACTCCGGACGCATCGAAGTCCTCACCTCCTTCACCATCACCCGCTTCGGCCTCGAGAACGCACTGACCGTTCACGCTGTGACTCCGGACGGGGAACGAGAGGTAAGCGTCGACGTGCTGGTGCCGGCCACCGGGTTCCGCCCCGATCTCGGAATGCTCTCCGAGCTCCGCCTGAACCTGGACCCAGCTGTCGAGGCACCCGCACAGCTGGGACCGTTCATCGACCCCGAGTTCCACTCCTGCGGATCCGTCGAGCCCCATGGTGAGCTCGTTCTGGCCCACCCGGAGAAGAACTTCTACATCGTCGGCATGAAGAGCTACGGCCGCGCCCCCACCTTCCTCATGGCCACCGGATACGAACAGGTCCGCTCCATCGCGGCAGCCCTTGCCGGCGACCGCGAAGCAGCAGACGCCGTCCATTTGGAACTGCCCGAGACCGGCGTGTGCACCACCGACCTTGGCGGCTGCTGCGACGACCCCGTGCCAGCTGTCGGTGCCTGCTGTAGCAGCCCGGAACTGATCGAAGTTTCTACCGGGCTATGACTCAACTGCCGAACGGCGATTGCTGATCGTCCCGTTGAGAGCCGGTCCTTATCGTCCTTGGTCGTGTGAACCAGGCCCGAACGCGCCCGAGCTCGCCGTGGCGTTGCCTGATAGGCGGCGCTGCTTTCGGGCTGTGCGCGGCAGTAATCGGTAGCGGCGAGTGTGAGGGCACGTTGGGCGGGTTCCTTCCTGGATCGACCGATCACGCTTGGTGAACGCGTCGTCGCAGCCAGGACAGGACTCGGTCGAGTGCTCGCCGGAGCCCATGATGTTCGGCGTGGCGGAACGAGGCCTGAATCGTCGGGGTAGCGGGTTCGCGCTCACCTAGCCGCCAGCGTCACACTGTTCAGTAGGTAGTATATAGTTCAGTGCATGCTGACTATTGCTTCCCGTCTCGACGTGATGAACCGGCTGGGTCGCGCGCTGGCCGACCCGACTCGGTCCCGGATCATCCTGACTCTCCTCGTGGGTCCCGCTTACCCGGCGGAACTGGCCCGAGATCTGGATCTGACCCGGCCCAACGTGTCCAATCACCTCGCGTGCCTTCGGGATTGCGGGATCGTGGTCGCCGAGCCCGAGGGTCGTCGGACGCGTTATGAGATTGCCGATTCCCACCTGGCGCAGGCCCTTACCGCACTGGTTGATGCGACCCTCGCGGTGGACGAACACGCCCCGTGCATCGATTCTGCCTGCTCCGTTCCCGGATGCGATGCATCAGGGGAGCGCGCATGATCCTCGCCTCGGTGCTGCAGGCGACGGGTCTGTTCGTAGCGACCAACATCGACGACATCATCGTGCTTTCCCTCTTCTTCGCCCGAGGTGCGGGCCAACGCGGCACCACCGCCCGCATTCTGGTCGGGCAGTACCTCGGGTTCGTCGGCATCCTCGGTGCTGCTGTTCTGGTGACCATCGGCGCCGGAGCGTTCCTGCCGTCGGCCGCCATCCCGTACTTCGGACTCATCCCTCTGGGCCTCGGTCTCTGGGCCGCGTGGCAGGCATGGCGCGGAGGCGATGACGACGATGACGACGACGCCAAGGTTGCCGGCAAGAAGGTCGGCGCTTTGACGGTCGCAGGCGTCACCTTCGCCAACGGCGGTGACAACATCGGCGTCTACACCCCGGTCTTCCTGAGCGTGGAGCCTCTCGCGGTGGCCGCCTACTGCATCGTCTTCCTTGCACTCGTTGCAGTCTTGGTGGTGCTGGCCAGATTCGTCGCCACCCGTCCACCGATCGCCGAAGTCCTCGAACGCTGGGAGCACATCCTCTTCCCCATCGTTCTCATCGGTCTCGGCATCGTCATCCTCGTCAGCGGTGGAGCCTTCGGCCTCTGACTCAGCCCAAGCGAACACAGGTCCCGGGTTCGACAGATCAGTGTCGGATCTTGGACTCGGGACGCTTCGTCACGTCGGCGTCGTCTGAGCGTGGACCGGGCCTGGGTCCCGCCGAGCTCCTGCCGTTCACTCGGGGAGGGCTTGCTCATGGTGAGCGCGTCTGAGTTCAAGGGCGCGCCGGTCGATGGCTAGCCTGGCCGGGCTAGTGGAGTAGCTGGCGCAACGGTGAACGGGAGACTGGAAGCATGTTGATGATCGGTACGTACCCGAGGGCTTCCCGTGTGGTGAACGGAATGGCAGACGATGATGCCGGGGCGGTCGTCTCGCCGGTTCGCGCAGCGGTTCCCGGGATTCGTTGGGGGGCGACCTGGTGAGTGCGATGCGCACCAGGGCCCTGGTTGTTTGTGCGGCGGCGCCGTGGGCTGTTCTGTGGACAGTGATCGCGGCCGCCATGGCGGGAGCGCCGGTCTCGATGGAGCTCGTCGATGCGGGCCCGGTGGTGCGGTGGGGGTTGCCGATCGTCGACGCTATTGGTGACGTGGTCGGCGCCGTCACCATTGCGTGCCTCGTGCTGGCGCTCGTCGTGCTGCCCCGCCGTGCGGAGCCGTCCGCGCCGGAGGCTGATCAGGGTCATGCCGGCGTCTCTCGGTTCCATCCGGCGTACGAGCGGGCGCTCGACATCGGCATGGGCCTGGGAATGGTGTGGTCGACGCTGCTGGT
>NZ_JBQSXM010000032.1:0-18838 GCF_052378285.1 Brachybacterium sp. AOP3-A1-3
CCGCCCCGATCGCCGCCCGGGTGGCACCGAAGCAGAGACCTCAGAAGCCTTCACCGAAATCTGGGAAGACTCCGTCGAAGAGTTCGAAGAGATCCTCGAGCGCCCACCAGCCATCGCCGAAGGCGCTTCCCGATTCCGCCCCGCCCGTTCAGATTCTCCGAACACGCGCTGTCGCTGTGGCTCCCGCGCTTCGCCGCGCCCCGTCGACGATATCCAGGCCTGCTCCTGCGACGGCTCGGAAGAAGCCCCATCCGCGGATGCAGGACGAGGAACTGCTGCCTGACACAGAGGGGCTCCCCCTGATGCTTCGTCGGCGTCCCTCTCTCGTGCTCAAGGAAGCGCGAGGGAAGTCGGCGCCTGCGCGAGCGCAGATGACCACGACTGCCCGTGCCGCGTTGAGCGAGCTCCACAAGGGGGCGCATCCGACAAAGGTGGCGCGGCCCGCAGGTGATCGCGCCTGCGCGATCATCAAGGGCATCGAGCGCATGCAGCTCACCTCCCCCGTCAACAAGGCGACGACATCGTCGAAGAAGAAGGCGAAGCGAAAGCTCAAAGGAGGGCTCGCGATGACCGGTGCATCGCTCCAGCCCGCCGTCCGTGCGCAGCTGGAGAAAGCCGAAAGGGAGGCCGCAGCTTCCGCCAAGTCTCGCAACATCGACACCGCTGCCCGGTTGCCCCTGTCCTCGCACCAAGCTATGTATCGCGGATATGGAATCCCGGTCTCCGGCGACCTTCCATCCCTTGGTCGTAGGAGCTGACGGCTCAATGGTCTGCGAGCTCGACGCGATGGGACTCGAGGTCAACCTCATCAATGTCAGCAGACGATATGCACGCCCCTGATCTATTGCCCTTCGGTGCCCGGAACTCATTTTCCGCGCTCCCCGATGATTGTGGATGAAGCACCGAAGTAAGCTCGAATCATGACTCACCATCCCGCCATTGCCCCCCGCTCGTGACCGCTCTGGTTCCGTCTCTCTCGCGGAGTCTCGCCGAGCAGTTCAACGTATTCCGCGTGATGCATCACGGGACCCACGAGAAGCAGCTCTCGAACGTGTTCGCGTGGCTGCTCACGAAGGAGGGGACCCACGAGCTCGGTGACGCACCTCAGGGCCTGTTCCTCGACCTCGTCAACGCCGCGCTTCCCGCGGAAGTCCGGCTCCCCCGTACCGGCTACGAGGTTGGGCAGGAAGTCGTCACCCCCGGGAACGAGGGGAACCCTGATCCGGAGTCCGCGGACATCTCCGACATCCTGCTGTCCTCACCGGAGGCGGCCGTCGTCGTGGAGAACTTCGGGACCTCCGACGGGCACGGGCACGACTACTACCGATACCTCGCACTCGGCACGACCGGCGGCCGAGATGCTGTGGTCGTGCTGTTGTGCCAACGGCATGTCCCGCATCTCCAGCGCGGCGGCTGGCGGAACGCCGCCGTCGTCACCTACGCCGAGTTCCTCAGCGCACTTCGCACACACGTTTCCCGTGACCAGAAGTGGATGCAACAGCACCCGGACCAGCACGTCTTCCTCCGCCAGCTGTTCGAGCACTTTGTGGAAGGACCCGCAGCGATGAACACCGACGACACCCTGGCCTTCCTCACCGCGATGTGCGAGACGGGTGAGTCAGCGCGATACGGATATCAACCCCGCGACCGCGTCGCGCAGGAGTTCGGCGACCTGATCGCCGCGCAGGCGCGGTGCCAGCTCAAGGAGAGCCGTGCGATGCTGGAGCCGGAGGTGTTCGCGCAGCGGCGGGGGCGGTGAGCGGGCGGCACTGCGCCGGACCCGCCGCCCCCCGCCCTCCTCAGGGCTCGACGATCTCCGCGATGCTCTGGCCCGAGCTGACGACCTCGCCTGGGGATCCTGCCCCGCACTCAGGGGAGCGCTCACGGGAAGGGCCTGGATGACGCCGCTTCGTCTCGTCGTCGACCACGCGGGACGAGCGGGCAGTCCGGCCCTACCAGGCGGCGATCACGTCCTCCGCATCCTGGGTCAGGCCCTCGCGGGCAGCATCGGTCACCGAATCTCCCTTCCTGACGGTGCCCAGGTCGCGAACGAACCTCTTGAGGGCTTCCTTCCCGGGCTTCGCTCGTCCCTCGAGGTGCCCCTCCGCCCTCTCGAGATCGCGGGTCAGCCGTTCGACGATGGGCCCGGCTACCTCCCCTGCCTCCGCATACTCCTGGAGGGAGGCCGAGAGGTCGGAGAGCCTCTGGGCGGCGCTGGGCGGTTCGGTCGCTCCGTCCTCGTCGGTGATCTCATCCAGCGGCAGGTGGAGGCGCAGGCCCGAGTCAGCCTCTATTCGCGACTCCCCGTCGGCCAGAGCGCCGATCTCATCCCCGCCGAGAGCGCTGTCGTAGAGGCGCACGTCGTCCAGTGCGCCGGCGAGCTTGTTGTTCCCGTCGAGCCGCTGGCCTAGGAAGATGCCGTCGATCCCCAGCAACTCGCCGCCACGGGTGATCGACCCGGCCGGGGTCTCCCCTTCAACCACGTTCTCCCCGTCGACCCACAGCTGGACGGCATCGTCCGTCCGGGTCATCGCGAGGTGGTGCCACTCCTCGTCGTCGTAGGCACCCTTCGTGGTCAGCGTGAGGTCTCCCGTCTCGGTGCCGATCATCGCCCGTATCCGGTCCGATCCCGGTTCGCCGCGGATCCAGAGGCCGGGCAGGCCGCTGCCCATGGTGTAGCCCCAGAAGAGGACCTGGTCATGGGGTTCCTCGCCGTAGCGGAACCACGTCGAGATCGTGAAGTCGGAGTCGTCGAGGTCCACGTCCTCCCCGTAGGGCACATCCACCCTGTCGTGCTCGCCGTCGTCGGCGGGCTTCATATCGAGCTCGAGGGCCTTGCCGCGCACGCCGTCGATCAGGTGCGGGTCGCCTCGCACGTAGGCCGTGTTCTCGCGTGAGGAGACGTCCGGGGTAGTCGGTCCGGCCGGGTGCTGGATCACGCCCGGCGCCTCGTCATTCGGGGAGTCGAGGTACGCGTTGTCGAAGCGGGCGAAGCGGATCTCCTGGTACGCGTCCTCATCGCCGGTCTCGTAGACGAGGGCGAGATCGTCGTCCGTGAGCGGCAGGATGTCCGAGTAGGCGGCATTGCCCCAGTTGATGACCTTGCCCTCCTCCCAGGACTCCCAGGTCTTCCCCTGGTCGAAGGAGGACCTGATCGAGAGCACCTTGCGTGCCCGCGGGTGGGATTCGCCGGCGTAGAGCACCCGGTCCCGCCCCTGGTCGTCGACGTACGTCTCGATAGCGCCCTGCGAGACGGGCGTCGCCAGCTCGGGGTCGGTCTCGAAGGTGCCGTCGTAGGTCTCCCCGCTGTCGGAGCTGGTGGCGAAGGCCCGGTTGCCCTCGGCCGAGCCATGCTGCTCCCGGGCCGAGACGAGGAGCTTCCCGTCGGGCAGCTCGGCGAGGCTCAGCTCCTGAGGCTTCAGCTCCTCTGGGACGAAGCCTGCATCGGCCCCGAGCTGCCAGGTCTCTCCGCCGTCGTCGCTGTAGGCGAGGGCGGCGCCGGTGTCGTGGGAGGAGGAGCCGAAGATGTAGCCCTCGTGGTTCAGCCCGATCAGCATGCGGCCGGCGTGCGGACCGTGCTTCAGCTGGAGTCCGTGGCCGGGCCCGGTGGCGAACCACTTCTGCCAGGACGAGCCCATGATGTCGTCCTTGATGTTCTCCCGCGTGCTCCAGGTCCTGCCGTCGTCGTCGGAGTACTGGACGTACGGGGTGCGCAGGTTGTGGTTCGTCGCCGGGTTGTGCGTCGTGATCAGCACGATGCGTCCGGTCTCCTGGTCCACGATCGGCAGCGGGCCTCCGATGGTGTCGACGCCGGCATCGTCGACGAGCTCGACCGGCCCCCAGGTCTTCCCGCCGTCCTCCGATCGGCGCAGAACGGTGTCGATGTTGCCCGAGTCGCCGCAGCCGCTGTCCTTTCGCCCTTCGGCGAAGGCGAGCAGGGTCCCCTCCTGCGTCTCCACGACGGCCGGGATGCGGAAGCAGAAGTATCCCGCCTGCTCTCGCTCGAAGATGGTGCTCTCGTCGAACCGGGGCTCCGCGTCGGCCTCGACGGGGGCCGACGGGGCGGCGTGAGCGGCGGCCGTCGGGACGAGTCCCAGCGCGAGGGCCAGGATCCCGACGGTCAGCGCGGCGAGTACTCTGCGGGCGCCCTCCGGCCACCGCTGCGGTGCGAGATGAGGCAGTTCCGATGCACTCATGGCTCACCCCTCCTCGACCGTGAAGCCCTGGTCCTTGCCGTACGCCACCAGGGCCTGCTGCCAGCTCGCCAGGCCATCGGCGAGGGACTCATCGCCCGCGAACGCGCCGCCGATGTTGTCGTGCAGGATCGAGTTGGCGTACACCTGGTACGGCAAGAAGGACCAGTTCTCCGGAACGTTCGCAGCGGACTCGGCGAACACCTCGTTGATGCGCTGGCCGCCGAAGTAGTCCGACTCCAGGCCCAGGAACTCCTCCGACTCCAGGTCAGCGACGGTGGCGGGGAACGTCGCATTGATGCGGGTGGCGATCCCGTCGCCGGTGGTGGCCCACTCGACGAAGGCGTAGGCGAGGTCCTTGTTCTGCGACGCATCGACGACGCCCAGACCGGATCCGCCGTTCTCCGCGGAGCTCTCCGCCCCGGCCTCCCACTGCGGCATCGGCGCCACACGCCAATCGCCCGCAGCGCCTTCGACACCGGATTCGAAGTTCCCCGGCATCCAGGCGCCGGAGACCAGGGACGCGATAGTGCCGTTCGCGAGGCCCTGGTACCACTCGTCGCTCCAGTCCTCGATCGGGGCCAGCAGCTCTTCGTCGATCAGCTGCTGCCACAGGTCGGTGTACGTCTCGACCTCGGGACGGTCGAGGGCGATGCGGACCGACTCGCCGTCCACCGTGTAGGGCTTGTAGCCCTGCTGCCACAGCAGTCCCTGCAGCAGATTGGCCGAACCGGTGTCATTGGCGATGTATGCCTTCGGGTCCGCCTCCTTCAGGGCGCGGCCGGTCTCGAGGAACTGCTCCCAGGTCTCGGGGACCTCGAGCTCGTGCTCGTCGAACACCTTCTTGTTGTAGAACAGCGCCATCGGACCCGAGCTCATCGGCATGCTGTAGATGCCGCCGTCGAACTGCACCGCGTCCCAGGTGCCGGTGGTGAAGCTCGCGGCGTGCTCGTCCGCGCCGTAGCCGGAGAGGTCGGCGAGAGTGCCGTCCAGCGCATACTGGTTCACCGCCTGGTACTCCATGACGATGACATCGGGGATCCCCGAACCGGCCTGGATGGCGTTCTCGACCGCCGTGTAGTGGTCAATGCCGGTGCCGACGTTGACCAGCTCGACCTCGACATTCGAATAGGCCTTCTTGAAGCCCTCGACCATCGGCTCCATGGCGCCGCCCCACCCCCAGACCAGGAGCTTGCCGCCCTCGCTGGCGACGGCGTCGGCGTCGATGGGCTGGGCGTCGGAAGAGGAATCACCGCCGGAGCCTGAGCCTGAGCCGGAGCCGCAGGCGGCCAGCAGGAGCGCGGAGGCTCCGAGGCCTGCGGCTGCGAGCGTGCTTCGTCGTGTGGTCGTGTGATGCATTGTCTCGTTCCCTTCACTGCGTTGTGATCTCGAGATCGGACGGACGAGTCCGGGTTTACTGCTTCACACCCCCTGCGGCCAACCCTGATTGCCAGTACCGCTGCAGGACGAGGAAGATCACGATGATCGGGATGATCATCAGCAACGACCCGGTGATGACCAGGTCGAAGATGGCTTCGCCGCCGGCCGTGGAGGCCTGCATGTTCCACGAATTGATCCCGACCGTGAGCGGATACCAGTTGGGATCTCGAATCATGATCAGCGGCAGGAAGTAGTTGTTCCAGTTCGACACCGTGGTGAACAGGAGGACCGTGACGACTCCGGGGCCCAGCAATGGCAGGCCGATAGTGCGGAAGGTTCGCACCTCCGAGGCCCCGTCCACCCGCGCCGCGTCCAGCAGATCGTCCGGTATCGCATCGGTGCTGTAGACCCACATGAGATAGAGGCCGAAGGGGGCGACCAGCGAGGGGATGATGACCGCGAGCGGGTTGTTCGTCAGCTGCACCGAGCTGAAAAGCAGGAAGGTCGGCACGGCGAGCGCCGTTCCGGGCACCGCCACGGCACCGATGATCACGGCGAACACGATCTTCTTGCCGGCGAAGTGGAACTTCGCCAGGCCGTAGCCGCCGATGGTGGAGATGAGGGTGGCTCCCCCGGCCCCGGCCACGACATACAGCAGGGTGTTGAGCAGCCAGCGGATGAAGACGCCGTCGTCATAGGTCAGCACCCGGACGATGTTGTCGACGAGGGCGAAGTCGGACGCGAACCAGAGGCCGAAGGAATCCCGCAGCCCCTCCTGCGTCTTGGTGGCGTTGACCAGGAGCCACGCGAGCGGAAGGAGGCTGTAGAGCAGGAGCACGGCAGTCCCCAGGGTCAGGGTCCAGCTGCGCTGGATGCCCCTCCCGCTGCGCAGGCGGCCGCGCTGACGGCGGGCCTGTGCGGTCACGACAGCCATGGTCAGTCCTCCTTCCGCATGCCGCGCAGCTGCACGGCATAGGCGACGATCATCGTGGCGACGCCCATGATGATGGCGACGGTCGCGGAGTAGTTCTGCTGGCCGCCGCTGAAGGCCAGGTTGTAGGAGTAGAGGTTGGGACTGAAGTAGGTGGTGACCGCGTTCGGCGCCATCGCTTGCAGGATCTGCGGCTCGTTGAAGAGCTGGAAGCTGCCGATGATCGAGAAGATCGCGGCGATCACCAGGGCCCCGCGGATGGCAGGGAGCTTGATCGCGGTGATGATCCGGAGCTGCCCGGCGCCGTCGATCGCCGCCGCCTCGTACAGCTCCGTGGGGATGACCCGGAGCGCGGCGTAGAAGATGAGCATGTTGTAGCCGACGTTGCCCCAGATCAGGATGTTCGCGATCGCGGCGAGCACGTGCTTCGGGGAGAGCGGGTTCGGCAGGGTGGTGCTGAACAGGTCGTTGAGGTTGGCGATCAGCCCGAAGTTCGTGCCGTACATGAACCCCCAAATGAGCGTTGCGACGACGGCAGGGACGGCGTATGGCATGAAGATCGAGATCCGGAAGAACGCCATCCCGTGCAGCTTCCTGCTGTCCAGTGCCAGCGCCGCGGCCAGTGCGATGATCAGCAGCAGCGGGACCTGCAACACCAGCAGCATGGTCACCCGGCTGACGCCCGACCAGAACTGAGGGTCCTGCAGGGCGCGGGCATAGTTCTCGAGCCCCACGAACACCGTTCCGCCGATCAGCTGGCTGCGGAACACGCTGAGGTAGAGCGCATAGATGATGGGCGCGATGAAGCTGATCAGGAAGACGATGAGGAACGGCGCGAGGAACCACCAGCCGGTGGCAGCGCGCCGATCCATCACCCGACGGCGACGTCGTGCGAACGATGCATCAGGGCTGACAGCGGTGCTCGTCATGATGGTGCCTCAGGTGTAGAACAGCTGCGCGGTGAGCACGGAGTCCTGGTCGCTGATCAGCCGCAGCCAATGAGCGGAGAACCCCGCGGGGAAGACGTAGGACTCGAGCGCGCCCGGGGTGATGGTGAGGACCTCGTGCGTGCCGAAAGCGGCGTCGCCGCGCGGGTCGACCTGGACCGTGACGGCGACCTCGGTGTCGCCATGGTTCTGCAGGTGCAGCACCTTCTGGTCGAAGCCGGTCATCAGATAGGGGTCCGACGGCTCTCCGGCCGTCACTTCGTCCTCCCACCAGGGCCCGCCCCAGCCGGTCGCCTTTCCGTAGGACCACAGGTCGTCGGTCTTCCCGAACCAGAGGCCGGACTGCGGTTCCGCGGTGGTCACGTTGTGGCCGGTGCTCGGGGAGGCGTTGTCCGCCCCCATCACGAGCATGCCGCGCCAGGAGCAGAAGTCGCCCAGCACCCACAGGTGGGTGGAGATCGGTCGCACCCCCCAGATCCGCCCGCCGTAGGCCCAGGGTGAGAGCTCGTAGTACATCCCGTGGTGGTCCATCAGCAGGCGTTCATGCTCGGTCTCGCGGATCCGCGGCCACTCCGTCTGCCATTTGTGATCGAAGGTGTGCGAGGCCTTTGGCAGCCGGTAGCGGGTCCACTGCTGGTCGGCTTCGCTGAACACCTGGAGGATGGCGGAGGCGCGATCCCAGCCGGAGGCGAAGATCGTCCCGGCGAACTCGCCGCGGCCGGCGATGGCGGTGAAGGGCTTGTGCTCCAGGATCCGCCAGTCCTCGCCGTCGAACTCGGCGAGGCGACCGCGGGCTCGCTCGCCCGCCCACTCCGCCTCGCCGTACTCGTTCGAGCAGACGAGGAAGCGCCCGTAGGCGGTGTAGCAGTCCTTGTAGTGGACCTTCCATTCGCCCTCGGTGGTCAGCTCTTCGTTCAGGTCCCACACCAGGGCGGTCTCCAGGGTGAGCACGTTCAGCTCGAAGACCAGCCCCTCCATCGTCAGCACGTAGACGTGGGTCTCAGGGGACTCCAGGTGATGGGCGGTGCCGCAGAGCCGGTGCTCCTGCAGCTCGGCCACCACATGGATGGTGTGGTCCTGCTCGATCACCTGGGGCCCGATGACCAGCCGACCCGTCGGGTAGTGCACGAAGCGGTTGGTGTAGGTGCCGTCGACGCCGACGGTCTCGGGCACCACCTCCATGCTCATGTCCGGGTGGATGCGGCGGAGGCTCACCCCGGAGCCGCTGCGGGCCTTGTGCGAGGTGTAGTTCTGGACGTAGAGCGCCCCGTTCCACGGCATGAGCGCACCGACCCCGATCTCTGTGCGCGGGGGGCCGAAGTCGGCGATCTGGGCGAGGGAGGGGAATACGCCGGAGACCTGGAGCGGCTGGGCGATGTCGTCGGTCGTGGTCACGAACATTGCTCCTGGGTGAGAAGGGTGGACAGGACGTCGTCGATCTCGTGCTGCTGGTCGTCGGTGATGGTGGGAAGCGGTGCTCGGCCATGACCGGTCTCGATGCCCGCGCGCCGCAGTGCCTGGCGGAGGAAGAGCAGGAAGTCGTAGCGGCCCATCTGGGAGATGAACTCGTTGGCGATGCCCTGCATGCGGCGGGCGGCGTCGAGGTCGCCGTTCTTGACGTGGTTCGCGAGCTGTCGGTAGGCGCCGCCGATCGCGTTGTAGGTGGACCCGATCCCACCGTGGGCGCCGAGGGCGAGACCGCCCAGCAGCACCTCGTCGGAGCCGTTGAAGACCACGAAGCCCGGGGGCGCCTGGCGGATGACTTCGGCGAGCGGGAGGATGTCGGTCGCCGTGTACTTCAGGCCCTGCAGGACCCCGTCGTGGGCGAGCTCGAGGAAGAAGTCCGGGGAGAGGTCGACATGGCTGCGACCGGGGATGTGGTACGCGATCAGGGGCGTCGGCCCGGCTGCTGCGGAGAGTTCGCGGAAGTAGGCGGCGAACTGGGCCTCGTCGTAGCTGTAGTAGACCGGGGTCACGGCACTGACCGCGTCGGCGCCCGCCTGGACGGCGTGCTCGGTGAGGGCCAGCGACGTGCGAGTGTCCAGGCAGCCGGTGTGGGCGATCACGGGGCCGCGGCCTGCCACCTGCTCGACGGCGGCGGTGATGGTGGCTCGTCGTTCGTCGGTGCTCTGCAAGTATGCCTCGACGGTGGATCCGGAGACGAAGACCCCGTCCACGCCCTGGCCGAGCACGTGGTCGATCAGGCGCGCCTGACGCTCGAGGCTGAGCTCGCCGTGGTCGTCGTAGGCGGCCAGCAGCGCTGCATGGATTCCGGCGAGTCTCATGCAGGCCTCCCCTCGGGCGCGGAGGTCGGGGCGACCTCGACAGTGCTCTGGATCGGTGCGAAGTGCACGGCCACCGCTCTGGTCATCCGCTGAGCGTCTCCGCTGCGGATCGCGTCGATGATCTCCTGGTGGTCCTCGACCGCGTGATGGTTGATCGGTGCCGGAGCGATCGCGGCGAACCGTGCGTGGACCTCCCAGAACGTCTCGATGAGCTGGTTCAACATCTGATTCTTGAGCGGCTCAAACAGGGCCAGATGGAAGGTCCGGTCGAAGCCCCGCGGCACTTCACCCTCCGTGGACTTCTCGCGCATCTGCGCCACGAGCTCGTCGAGGTCGTCGAGCTGGGCGTCGCTGAGCTCCTTGCCGGCCTGGACGATGAGCGCCTCCTCGATCGCGGCCCGGACCTGCAGGATCTCGCGCAGCGAGGTGTCGTTGACGGTCAGCTGGTAGGGCAGCGCGTCGACGACGGGCCGCAGGCTGAAAGCGCCCACGTAGAGACCGCGTCCCCGACGCACGTCGACGATGCCGAGCATCTCCAGTCGGCGGATCCCTTCTCGGACCGAGGACTTGCTCATGTCGAGCAGCCGGCTGAACTCACCCTCGCTGGGGAGGGGGTCGCCGGGATGCAGTCCGTGATCGACGATGTGCTGTCGGATCGCCTGCTGCGCCTGGTGGGACAGCGGGAGCCGCCCCTCGTCACCACGGTGTGTCATGCGCCACAGTAGATAACGGATATCAGAGATCTGTCAAGCAATCGCTCCGACGTCCTCGGCCCGAAGATCCGGCCCGTTGAGGAAGGCCGACGACGTCAGTCCGTTCTCCCCCACTGCGAGACCTGCGCCCGATACGCCGCCAGCTCCTCCCCCAGCGCCCGCGCCACCTCGGGCTCCTGCGCTGCGACGTCGGCCGCCTCCGCGGGGTCCGCCTCGAGGTCGTACAGCGCCCGCTCCACCACGGCCGGCGGCTCCATCCCCTCCCGGGCGCCCGCGACGAGCTTGAACCGGCCGCGCCGCACGGCGACCTGCCCCTCGTACGCCCACGCGACGGTCCGCTCCGGCACCTCCCGGCGCGGGTCGCGCAGCGTATCCAGCAGGGGGATCCCGTCGACCTCCGGCAGCTCCGGCGCCGCCCAGTCCGCGCCGTGCAGGAGCGTGGGCAGCAGATGCATCATGAGCCCCACCAGCGTCGATTGCGTCCCGGCGGGCAGCTGCGCGGGCCAGGAGAGGATGCCGGGAACGCGGACCCCTCCTTCGAACACGCTACCCTTCGCGCCGCGCAGGCCGCCCGCGGAGCCTCCCTCGTAGGAGATCTCTTCGCCGCCCAGCCAGTTGCGGCTCTCGCGGGAGGGGCCGTTGTCGGAGGGGAACAGCACAATGGTGTCCTCTCGCGCCCCGGTGTCCTCGAGCGCGGCGAGGATCCTGCCGACCGCGTCGTCCAGCGCCGTGATCATCGCGGCGGTCTCGCGCCGGCCGGGCGGGAGGTGCGCGACGCGTTCCATGTGCTCGGCGGGGGCGTGCATCGGGTAGTGCGGGGCGTTGAACGGCACGTAGCAGAAAAACGGGTCCGTGCCGGCGTGGCGACTGATGAACTCGCTCGCCCGCTCGCCGAGCACGGTGGTGAGGTACTCGCCGTTGCGCCAGACCTCCTCCTCCCCGTCCCACAGGTCGTAGACGGGGTCGTGCCCGCCCCAGTAGAAGATGTGGGAGTAGTAGTCCACGCAGCCGGCCCGGAACCCGAAGACCTCCTCGAAGCCGTACCGGGTGGGGACGTACTCGTCGGCCGCGCCCAGGTGCCACTTGCCGAACCGGCCCGTGCGATACCCGCGCTCGCGCAGGCGGGAGGCGAGGGTGGGCTGCGGGGCCAGGCCGGGGGTGCGTCGGCTGCCGCCGAGGATCGTCTCCACGCCCGCGTGGGCGGGGTGCTTCCCGGTCAGCAGTGCGGCGCGGGACGGGGTGAATCGGCCCAGGTTTGAGGCCGCTGCTGTTTGAGTCCGGAAGGATGGACAGTATGCCGAAGAAGATCGATCCCCAGCTGCGTGCGAGGTGCGTGCGGCTTGTCAGGGAGCACCTCCAGGAGTACCCCACCCTGACCGCCGCAGTCACCGCGGTGGCTCGCCAGGAAGGCGTCTCGCGGGAGTCCGTGCGGCGCTGGCTGGCGCAGGCCGAGGTCGACGACGGGACCCGTCCCGGCATCACGAGCGAGGAGTCTGTCGAGGTCAAACGGTTGAAGGCCGAGAACAAGCGGCTGCGGGAGGACAATGAGATCCTGCGTCGGGCCTCGATTTTCTTCGCGGGGGATCTCGACCCCCGAAACCGCTGATCTGCGCGTTCATCGACGAGATGCGCGCCGAGGGTTATGCAGGCGAGTCGATCCTCCGCGTCCTGCGCCGGCAGGGCCTTGCGATCGCTGCACGCACCTACCGGTCCTGGAAGCAGCCGGCCCGCATCGCTGCCCCCACCGTCACAGACGCCCTGGTCGAAGACTAGATCCGCGACCTCGCCTGGACCATCAACCCCGCCACCGGGCAGGTCCAGATGACGCCCGAGGGACTCTACGGACGTAGGAAGTGGGTCGCGCTGCTCCGCCGCCAGGAAGGCCTGGCCGGCACCTCCCGCGGGGCGGTGGACCGGGCGATGCGGACCCTCGGTCTTGAGGGTATCCGGCGAGTGAAGAAGGTCCGCACCACGATCCCCGGCCCGGACGGGAAACGGGCCGGTGACCTGCTGAATCGTGACTTCACCGCCCCTGCTCCGAACCGGGTCTGGGTCACCGACTTCACCTACGTCCGCACCTGGGCGGGGTTCGTCTACGTCGCGTTCGTCGTCGACGTCTTCGCCCAGCGAATCGTGGGCTGGCACGCCTCCACCTCGAAGCAGGTCGACCTGGTCATGACCCCGCTGCGCATCGCGCTGTGGCACCGCGAGAGGGAAGGAAACCCGGTCTCACCAGGGAACTTGATCCATCACAGCGACGCTGGGACTCAGTACACCGCCATTCGACTGACCGAGCATCTCGCCCTCGAGGGCATCGCCCCGTCGATCGGGACCGTCGGCGACGCCTTGGACAACGCGCTGATGGAGACGATCAACGGGCTCTACAAGACCGAGTGCATCCGCACCACCGTCTTCCACGCCGGCCCCTACCGGACCCTCGCGGACGTCGAGTTCGCGACCGCCGGCTGGGTCGACTGGTACAACAACCGACGCCTCCACGGCTCCCTCGGGATGCTCACCCCGATAGAGTTCGAGACGCTGCACAACGAGGCCCTCACCCGAGAGCCCGCACCCACAAAGTAGCGGCAGAGAAGCTGGGCCGATTCATAGTGCCTCACAAACTACCCGAGCCGGAAGCTCTGAGACGCAATACGGTGCGAAGACTTCGCGAGACACTCCGGCCCGCTATCGGCCCAACTCGAGACGAATCCACCATGACCCGACCGCGCGTCTCATAAAGCTGTAGGTTGTTGCGACAGGTTCATCGCATCGAATCGAACCTTTAGCTGGGTACCTATCCAGGGGGTGTCCCGCGGGGCACTGCCACTGACTGGGTCACCCGACGCCTCTCAGCGGAACGCCTGCCCCACACGCCGGAGGCCCCTCGCCTCCCTCATGGACATCACCAGTGACGGTCCGCAAACAGACAGGGCCGAACTAGTCTGGCACCCGCGCATACCAATTATGACACCCGTGGCGTAGCCTTCCATTTTATACGTATGGCACAATTGTACTTGCCCACAAGCGACGCGATCGACCTCTTTGCCGTACCGCGACCTGCAATCTAACGCACAACAGCAGACAATCCTCAAATTGGAGCGCAATGGGAACTCGGCAACAACTTCAGAAGTCGATCGGCTTTCAAGTTATCGATTGTGCCCGATGCGGAGCACGCCGCGTCTTGGGCCAGCCTTGCGCTGAATGTTCATTGAAACCGCGCTCGGGTGAAGTCAATGCCCTAGTCGTACAGCGCTGCACGACTGTCGCGCGCATCCAAGAGGCCTTAACGAGGCCATCTACGGTACCGAATCAAACGGAGCTGGGGATTCCCTCCCATGAGGAGCTCGTAGAGTATCTCGAAAACTTCGCCATAGCACTAGGCGGAATAACCGAGGCGCCAGTCTCCCAGGAATCGATTGCCGCTATAGTGAAGACGGAACAACAACTTCAGGACCTGAGACACAGAAGCTCTACTCAACCTCGTCTCCGGCCAAATATCGCCCAACACGAGGCAGTCGCCAAGATACTCGCGCATTTCTCGGAACTTTGGCCGACTTACGCTAAGGCATTGCAAGCGCCGGATTTGGGCCAGGCTCAACGCCTCGCAGATCAGGGGCAATCTCAAATTGATGCCGCTTCCGAAGTCGTAGCGAAACATGCACGTATGGTTGAGGCTACGCGAGCTTACGAAGATGCAGCCACCCCCGACCTCCTCGAACGCTCTATCAATGCCCTAACCTTGTCCTTCCCCGGGCTGGACTTGCGAAGTTTAGACCGACTGGGCGCCCGGGAAGCCGAACGATTGATTGGCATACCCGCTGAAGTCGGCTTGGGAGCGCACTTCCTCATCCTGGATTCTGTTAGCTCGGCACATTTCGACCCAGAACGTTTTCACACTTTGCTCCGAGAGACGTCTAGGCTGTGCTCGGACGACTCACGGCTTTCCGTTGTCGCGTCGCAGTCAAGTGCCCTGGAAGGCTTGGCGACGAGTTCGCGCCTCGTCTACGAAGCTTGGGAGGTTTTTGAATCCACCCTCCTACGGATCAGGGATGACGACACCCTAATGCGGCGAACCATCAAGTTTTACGGTGATTTCTATGAAGACGTCGCCGGCGCGTTTCTTGCCTGGTACAACCTCGTGGCAGGCATAAAGGAGAAGCCGTACGCAAAGCTTATCCAGCTGGACACTACGGAACTAGCCCGCAGCCTTTCGCGTCAGGAGCGGACGGCCTTCCTTCTCCAGGACGACGGCGCCTCCCTTCGGAATGCCTCTCAGCATGGCAACAGTTTCACTTTAGATGGAGACGAGGTCATCTTCAAGTTGAGGTCCTATGACGGCACCCTCTCGCGAGCAGAAGTAATCGACCGAATTTTCTCGTTCGTGGAATCTATTCTTGCGATGAGCTGGTCATTGCGGAACGCCTTGGCCCGACTGGACATCGAGGTGCCTTTGAAGGCTAACGATGCCGCGTATATGAACCTGACACCTTTCCGACTGGCAACACTCTGGCTGGAAAGTGATTCCTCCAACCTTGTCGACGCTAAGGAAACTGCGACGACTTGGGAATTTACAATGGCGATAGACCAACGCGAAGTTGCACCAATGGCCCTTACCTTCGCACAGAAACTTCCGGAAGACGTGGCAGCGGTGTCCGTGCGTACCCCTAGTTCACACACTTCACTGATCGTCCCTTTTGCTGCTTACGAACGATTCCACGCTGCTCACGATGCAGCTCTCGAGCCCGTCCACCAAGTGATGGCTTTGGTCGTATTCCGCTCCGAATGTATGGTTAATGGAAAAGCTATTGTAACGCCGAGTGATCTCATGTACACAGTAGCAACTATTGGCCTCCCACTGCTACAGAAGGACGACCTATCATTAATTCCGCTATTGCGAAGAGTGTATTCGCTGACTATCTCTTACTCGGTTCCCGATATTACTCGCGTAGTTAAGGGAGTATTTGAGGTTACTCGTGCCCCAGGTGCAGTCAGAAGACTCAAACTCGAGGCGACACTGACCGACTGGATGAACGGCCCAGCGCCAACCTTTCCAGCATTTCAGGCTGTCACTGTCAGCAAGTAGCACCTTAGTAACGGTCGGTGCCCCCAGTAACTTCTTGGGCGCGACGTTATGCGGGATCTCCGCCAAGACGGGGTGCGATCCGATTGCAGAACGTGCTCGCCGGCAAGGATGTCGCCCTCCCGGACGTAGTCCAATGCCTCGCGGAGGACGGGACGCTGGCTGGCAGTCGCTCCGGACTCTTACTCGCGGTAGGTCTTGTCGACGTCACCGATGGCCTCGATCTGCCGGCCAAGCTTCTGGCCGACCGAGGGCACTCGGACGTACGCGATGCGCTGCTTGGTGGGCATGGGCGAATTCTGTCGCACAAGGGTGGTCGGCGGGGTTGGTGCGCAGATGTGTCACTAAACCGTCTCCTCGGGCCCTACCGGGAACCGTGGCGACCCAAAGCAGGATCTGTCCTGTTGAGGTATACCCAGTGCGACAGATGTGTCGCAAAAATGCCGAGACCGAGCCTATTGGCAACCACAAACTACTGCCCCGTAACTGTTCCGCTGGGGTGCCCCTGTTTGGCCCTGGCTCGACGAGGCCGCGAGCGGGCAGCCTCTTGAGAAGGCGAAAGGCAGCGGCAGCGAACCTGGGTCAGTTCAGCCCTGGGTCAGGGTGGGTCACCTGAACCGCCCCGGCGTGGTTGGTGGCGACGCATTTTGGGCCGGTAACTAGTCGCGCGGCCGCGTGATGGACCGTCGGTAGCAGCCAGTCAGACCTTCCCCCTCTTCATCGTTTGCGTGCTGACCATCTTCCCAAGAAGCCTGGTCACGTCGTCTGCAGGCGCAACAGTTACGTAACATCCTCGTTCAACTAGGCTCGATCGGCTCAAGTGGAGAGGTATCTTCGCTCTTCGGGTACCAGATAGTAGCCAGGCAAGGACACGAACGCCGCCGTCCGGGTCCGACCTGACGCGCGCTGGTTAGCTCACACATCAGTGCCGGGTCAAGAACATTGCTCTGGTATTCCCGCGTAGAGAGAAGAGTGCATTATGAGCAAGGGGATCTGGCGTAAAGGGCTAGGTTTGATGGCCGCGGCCGCATTGGCCGTCACTTTCTGGGCTCCTGCATCCGCGGAGCCGCCACTGCAATCTGTCGACGCCATCCTTTCCGAAATTCCCGAGGCCATAGTAGACGAGGCCGTACCTCTCACTTTCGACTCGGAGGCTGGCGACCTCTGGAATGACGACCGGACAGTCTCTATCGGAGAAAACCCAGACGGACTCCTCAGCGTCGAGATGGCAGAGAAAGATCTCAGAATTAGCCTTCCTGTGGCGCACTCGGGCATGCAAGATTCTAGGGGGAGTTCCGAACCGACCTCATGGGAGGACGGCGACGGTGTGACCTTCACTCCGCTCGTTACGCCCGAGGGGGATGTGCAGATCAACACAATCATCCCAGACGCCGACGCCCCTCAACGGTATGCTTACGACCTAAGTATTCCGGACTATGCAAGCGTGGAAGAGCAAGGAGGGGCGCATCTCTTCTTGGATGCCGACGGAAACATGATCGCCGGACTGGCTCCGGCCTGGGCGGTAGACGCCACTGGCCAATCTATCCCCACGCACTTTGAAATCGAAGGCAAGACTGTAACCCAGGTCGTCGAATTCACTGAAGGCACACAATTCCCCGTGGTTGCCGATCCATTCCTCGGCAAGAATTTATTCAAGTCCATAGGTACTAAGTACGGGAAGTACTATGGGGTATACACAAACGTTGTCACCTTGAACCTAAGCACCTGGGGGTGGGCGGTCTACACAGGCGCAGGCGCAGGCGTAGGCGGGCTCGCGGCAGGCCAGGCCATCCTCAATATTAACGGCTGGAACGAAGCTCTTGCCAAGGGCGGCAAGGTCAAGACTCAGCTCCTCTCGAAGAAGAGCATGCGACAGCAGTTCTCTTGCCACGCCCTTGGGGCGATCGCGGCGGGCACCTGGGAGCTGGAAACCTTCCGAGTCAACAGGACGTCACACTGGACCTATGCCTCAGGCATCCATCGCTGCAATTGGAAGACGGCCAATAAGGCCTGAGCTCCGGCGTAGTCGTTACAGATTGACAGCCCTCCAGTGGTTGCCACACATTCATAATTAGAAATAACTGCAGGAGGCTAGCGTAATGGAATCAGCTAAGCGAAATCGCGGGGCTAGTGCGAAGATACTTCTCGTGGTCGCCGTGGCAGTCATCGCAATAGTTGCGGCAACCCTTGGAATTAGGTCGTATTTTTTCCCGGGCATAGCCGTCGAAGATCTTGTAACAAACCAGCCGGGCCTCGGTGATGCGAAAGATATTACGGCGGATTATTGCGCCAGCGAGATAGATTGCCAGGAGGCGTGGGAAACCCGGTATGGAGTTTATATGAAATTTGATTCCAGGACGGAAGCTGCGCATTGGGCTACAATTTTTGGGGGTGAGGGGGCACAGTGGAAGGGCTTTGTTCTGGATGCACGCGATCGTGATCTAAGTTCAGACGAACGTGTCACTGCTGTGCAAATTCTTCTAGTGTATGACGGTGTCTGAGATGGCTTCTTAGCGGTTCATCCGACGTGCCCTGCTCCACGTGGCGAGCAGCAGGGCACGTCTTTAGCCGATCGGTCTACTGACCTACTGCGCTGGGGCGCTCCCGTCTGCCTCGATGGCAAGGGGCGGAGCCCCGCGGCAGCCTCATCTTCCGTAACCCCGATTCTGCGGGCGCTCGACTGTCCTGCGCGCCCGCTGTCTGTACGGGCTCTCTGGCGGCGCAGGTGTCCGACCCGGGCCGGGGACTCGCGTGGCCTTGGGCTTGGGCACGTGGGCACTAGGGACGCGGTGCGGTGAGTTCGTGCGAACAACCCCCTGTACGCCGGGGTCGAGCGCATCCCATTGAGCCTGCGTGAACTGGCGGGCCTTCCGACGAAGTGACCGCTGTCGGGGGGGGTGTCCCTATGTTCCTCGTCAAGAGGGATGGGACTTCCTGATCGGGTTCTAAGTTCTGGGCCTGGTGCCGCGTTGGAGTGGCCGGCAGGGTGGCGGTGCTGCCGGTTCCTGGGTGCGCGTGGGGCGTCAGGCTGCTGTCGCGATGGATGCCTCCGGCGTAGCTGGCGGGGAGTAGAACGTGCCGTCCCGGAGCATCGCGAAGAGCACGTCGCAGCGGCGTCTGGCGAGGGCGATGAGGGCTTGGTTGTGTCGCTTCTTCTCGGCTCGTTTCCGGTCGTAGTAGGCCCGGGAGACCGGGTCCTTCAGAGCAGCGAAGGCGGAGAGGAACAGGGCCCGTTTGAGGACCTTGTTGCCTCTCCTGGAGGGATGGTCCCCGCGGATCGAGGTGCCAGAACGCCAGGTCACAGGGGTG
>NZ_JBQSXM010000033.1:0-17052 GCF_052378285.1 Brachybacterium sp. AOP3-A1-3
TTCGAGTCCATCGGGCGGCTGTGCCGCCCGTCTGGCCGCACTAAGTGATCTCGGACCGGTCACCCTCGGATTAGTCTCTGACGTGCATTGATGATCCGGGCCGAGCCTATGTTCGAGGCGGTCTGCTGGCTTCATTGTGAACCTCGTTAGCTCGTTAGCTCGTTACTTCGTAGTCTCGTAATCTCGTTGGTTCGGTGGTGATTCCTTCCGAATCTCGATAGGATGGACCGTAACTGTTAACCGGAAACTGGGGGTGCCTGATGAAGGTCTACTCCGTGCAGGAGATCGCGGATCGACTCGAGGTGAAGCCCGAGACGGTCCGGTGGTGGCGGAGTCAAGATCCGGCCTTCCCTCAAGTGACTCAGGTGGGGCGGAGTTGGGGCCTCACCGAGGAGCGTCTGGAGGCTTGGATAGCGGTGAGAGGAGCGGACTCCGCCGGCCGCGTGAGCATCGGCGGGGCCCGGGGGAACCGTCCTGTGTGGACCCCCGCTCGGCTCGAGGTACTGCTCCGCCTCGTGGCCCTGCGCAGGGAGACACCGGCCCGCACGAGAAAGGACCTGGCTGCGGCGCTCAAGGTGCATCCCTCGACGGTGCGGCGTTGGTTGGCTCGACGTGGGACCTGGAAGGGGTCCGCAGCGGCGATCCCGGCTCGCCGTCTCGAGGAACTACTGCGAGAGGTTTCGCCCACCGGTGCGGATCTCGAGCGTGAACAGTTCCAGGAGGACAACGCCCAGAAGGCTCTGGAACGGCTGCGAGCTCGCCGGGTTCCGATGACGGCCTGGCGCGAGCAGGACTGGCTGTCCGCTCACCGCGTGTGGGTAGAGGACCAGGTCAACGGGACCTCTGTGGTGCGTCTGACGAGGGTGGGCACGCGCAGGGATCACGCCGAAGCGGGGTCGCAGAACGTGCGCTCGGTGGTCGTGGCCAACAGGTTCGAGGCGCAGCTGGTGAAGGCGGCAGTGTTGCGTGAGGTCTCCCCGTGGCGGGTGAGGCTGGCTGGGATGGCTGGTGGATCCGAGCGGTGGATCAGCGGAGCGAAGCTGCGCCCGCTCGAGGTGTTGCATGACGAGATCCGGAGGAAGAGCTCCCACGGGCCGGGGAGGGCGTGAGGATCAGATGATGGCTACCACCGGATCGACCTTGTACGAGATCCTCGGGGTCCCCTCGAATGCCTCACCGAGCGAGATCAAGGCCGCCTACCGCAAGCGAGCTCGGAAGACGCATCCTGACGTTGCAGGAGCCGAGATGAACGGGCTGTTCGTCCTCGTCCAACACGCGCACGAGGTGCTCTCCGACCCTGCTCAGCGCGCGCAGTACGACCGCACCATGAGCGGTGGCTATGCGGCGCCGGCTGCCCGGCCACCGCCGACCCCGACTGATCCTCCGCCTAGAGGATGGGTGCCCGGCGAACAGGTGCCTGGGGAGCTCTACAGCGGCCCTCTGCCGCGTGAAGGGCACGATCTGGGACGGATGCCCTGGATCGATCAGTTCGAGGGCATGGAGCGCTCGAGCGTGAGGATCACCGGGGCGGGGCTGCGCAGATGGCAATGGGTGCTCATCGGCGCCGCAGCGGCTGCGGGAGCGATCGTGCTGACGCAGCTGATGACGGTCGCGCTCATGCCGGTGATGGTCGGCATTCTGGGCGCACTGCGGATCTGGATGACGCGCAGGTTCCCTCGGAGGCTGACGGCCATCCTCGTGCTGACCACGGTGGCTCTCGCGGCCGTGAGCGTCTTCTACAGCTCGATCGGACCCTCGAGCTGGCAGCCCCCGGTCCTCGGCCTGGGTGGGGTCCTCATCCTGATCGGGGGCGTCTGGTGGGCGGTGTACGAGCTCGCGGTGCGAGAACGCGAGCGGGTGCCGCGAAAGGACATCCCGGAAGGGGTTCTACTGGGGAGAGCCCGGGGAAACCCTCTCGCACGCGAAGGAGGTCTTCGGCCTGGACCGCACCATGGACGGTGTCGAGGGTGAACGCCTGACGGCCGCGGAGATCGGCTACTTCCTGGGCTCCATCCCAGGGGTGAGGCTGGTGAACGGGCTCGCATTCCCTGGCTCCGAGACTGCTGATGTCGACCACGCGGTGCTCTGCGGTCGACGCGTGGCTCTGATCGACTCGAAGGCGTGGAAGCCGGCCACCTACGCCCTGGTCGCGGGACAGGACGCGATCCGGGTCGGCGGCCCTGAGGAGTGGAGCTACTTTCCGACGCACATGCGGACCGCGGTGGAGAGGTACCGAGCCAGCCTCGGAGGTCGCCGCCTCGGGGCTGAGGTCCGTGGATACATCGTGGTGCACCCGAAGTCGGTCGCGGAGGACCTCGAGCTGCTCAACGACAGGTCCGACGGGGTGGTGCGTCTGGTGACGGCCCGCGAGCTCATCGAGGAGCTCGGGGCGTGGTTCAGCGAGGACGAGGAGCAGGCCACCACGGTCGATCGACGGCTGCTGTCGTTCCTGCTACGGAGCTGACAGGCTCGCTCAGTCCGTACGCCTACAGGTTCGGCTGAACTGACGTCTGCACGAGGACTGCATGAACCGGGCCGTCTCCTGCCGACGGAGTCGCGAAGTCCCAGGAAGGGGCGAGATCCTCGATCCGGCGAATGGGCCTGAAGTCCATCATCCGTGCATTCCACTTCTCGGTGAGGACGTTGACCCAGACGTAGACCTCGTGCTCCTCGGCCTCCTCAAGGCTGACGTCTGAGGTGTCGAAGAAAGCTTTGGCCTTGAACGCTCCCGACGCCCCCTCGACGCTGCCCCGTGAGAGCTCGAAACGGGAAACCCGTAGACCGCCGTGGTTGCTGTCCACGATGACGGGGACGGATCCGCCGTCGGGATTGTCTGTGTGCAGAAGCTTGATCATGTTCTTGATCCTAGAGGCGGCGCTGGTGTGATCGCTCAGTCGAGTTTGATGTGGTCGATGTTCTCGAACGTCCAGCCGGGCACGTAGTTCGCGGAGTGGTGCTGCTGGAGCCAGTCGGTGACGGCGTTGTCACCGCCGCGCTCGTAGGCGTCGAACATCGCGTCGACGTCGGTGCCGGAGAGCTCGACACTGACCGTGCGGACGCGTGAGTAGCCCTTCCCCCCGCCCTCGGGGCCCTGGAGGCCATGGGTGGTGAGCTTGGTGCTCTTACGGCCGGAGAACCTCGAGCGGGACTGGTCCAGGGAGGCCTTGCGGCCCTTCTTCGTGCTCACAGCCTGGCGGGCCTTGACGCGCAGGTTGGACAGGTGATCGCTGCGAGGGGCGTTGCGCTGCTTGCGGTCCTCTCCCGCGATCCAACGCTGCACGCTGCGCTGGGAGACGCCGAGGGACTCGGCGGCGGCCCTGGTGTTCGGGCCGCCGCGCTTGGTGGTGCCGAACGCGCCGATGATCATGTCGCGGACGTTGCCGCCGGTGGGTGAGCCCTTGCGACCGGTGAGGCCCTGGAAGATGGACAGGTTAGGCATGCTCGATCACTCCTTCGTGGGGTCCCAGTCGGCGGGGACGATCAGGCTCGACTTGCCGCGCCAGTCGCGTCCGTTGAGGAAGTCGAGGTGATCGGCGAGCTGTGCTGATCCCTCGTGCTTGTACTGGCCGAAGCCGCGGCCGAGCTTGGCGGGGTCACCAGGCCAGGAAGCAATCGGGTCGGGTTCGGCGGAGAGGTAGCAGATCGTGTCGGTGCCGATCGCGATCGGCCACTGCTTGCCGTACTTGATGCCGTTGGTCATTGCCATGCGCAGGATGTTCGCGCGGGACTTGGCGATGATGTGGTGGCGGCGTTCGGGGGCGAAGCCCTGCTTGCCCTCCATCCAGGAGGCGGAGCCCATCATGCCGATCATGCGGGTGTAGACCGCCTTGAGGGCTTCGAGGGCGTGCTCGGTGTTGGTGAGGTCGATGATGCCGGCCTCGTCGGTGGGGTGCGCGAGTCGGTCGAGCTTCTGGAGCAGGGCGGTGCGGCCGATCTTGATCTGCTCGTAGAACGGCTGGAGTACGCGGCCGTGTTCGGGCCAGGTGTAGGCCTCGTGGATCTCGGGGGCATAGCCCTCGGCCTGGGCGAGCTCGAGGGTGGGGGTGGTGACCCAGATCGGGTGATCGGGGGCCTTGGTGCCGCCGGGGGCCAGGGGGTTGGGCATCCTCCAGTCGCCGCTCTCAGGGACATCGATCAGCCAGTACCCGGGCAGTCGCTTGTCGAAGGGCCGGCCGCTCGGGTGGTGGACCGGCTCCCCGATGCTGAGCTCGAGCGATGCGGCGCCGGCCATATACGAGCCGCCGCGGTCATAGGCGTGCAGGTAAGGCAGCTGGCGCTCCTGCTCGCTGGGGACGCGGGACCAGTCGAGATCGCGCTCGGTATTGGAGGCTTCGGCGGGAGGGACCGGCGTGTAGGGAGCGAACAGCTCTCGGGCCTTGCGGAGGACTGGCTTCTCGCTCCCCGGCGCGTTGATGTACATGCCCTTACGGCGAAGTGCCTTAGCAAGGTCGATGCCGGTCTGTCCGGGGTGCATGTACAGCGGGATTCCAACCGCTGTGGCGGCATCGCGGATCCGCTCGACGAGCTCGCTCGGGTGTGGGTTGTCTCCGAGCATGGGGTAGTCCTCCGGCAGCGCGCTCATCATCACGAGCATCGCGATCGGGGGGTTGTTGTCGTCGTGGTTCTGGGGGGCCCGGAAGACGCGGGTCCAGTTGCTCAGTGAGGTGCCCTTCCCACCGACGCGGTACCCCTGGCGCTCGGCGCGGGTGATCAGCTCATGCCCGGTGGTGAGCTTGCTCAGCTCGGAACGGACCTTCGTGGGGTCGTCTCCGAGCTGGTCGACGGGCAGGCCGAGCTTGAGGGCAGCAGCGGGGGTGATCCACAGCTGACCCACCTCGCTCAGCTCACCTTGAACGTGACCGATGCCGAGTGCAGGGACGAGCTCGGCGAGCTGTCCGACGTGCGTGAGCTCGGGCCAGGCGTGCCGCTTTCCGTCGGGGGTGTAGATCGAGTCGACGTCGAGCACGGCTGCCGGGCCGATCAGGGTGCCGGGGGCCTTCTGGGTGCGGACGACGTGGAAGGGACGTTCCTGGGTCTGCGGCTGCTCGGCCGGTGCCGGTGCCGGTGCCGGGGGCTGCGTAGCTGGCTGCGCATCGCGCTGCGGGGCCAGTGCCACGGCGGCATGGGCCTGTGCGGTGGCAGCAGGGGCGGTCGCCGCGGGCTGCTGCTGCACGGGGGCCGGCGACGGGCTGGCGGGGGTTGTGCTGCGACGCGTCAGGGGCGTGGGGCCCGTGGGCGCGCTCTTGCCGAACAGGCGGGGGTCACCGCCCTCGTCGTCGTCGGGGAACAGCTTCCCGAAGGGGATGACGAGAACGCGGGTCCTGGCCCCGATGCAGGGCAGGTTGCGGGTCTTGGTCATCTTCGGTGCCTTGCCGGGCTGGGTGGCGTCGGTGACGAGGATCCCCTCGTCATACAGGGCACGCTTGGCGGTGGCCTCGTCGAGCTCGATCGCGACGTCCATCGCGGTGCGTGCCTGTGCGAGCACGTGTGGCAGGGCCCGGGGCTCGAGGTAGATCTCGGGGCCGTTATCGCTGTCGGGGTTGATCCAACCCAGCGGGATCCCGCGTGCCTCGACACGTTCGGACATCGCTCCGCCCTGGCGCTTCCAGCCCAAGCGAGCAGCCAGGGGGAAGGGCGGGGCGGATCCGTCGTGGACATGGCTGAGGTAGGCGATGCCGGAGTGCAACGCGTACTGGAGCATCTCCCGGACGCGGCCGCCGGTGGAGGTGGGGATGTCGGGATCGACGGTGGCCTGCCAGGCCTCGAAGATGCTTTCGTTGAGGGTCGTCATCCAGCTCTGCGCGCTGTCGTCGTCGAGCACGCCGACGTCGCGGAGGAACTCCAGGAAGAGCTTGAAACCGACCCACATCTGCGTGATGGCGGCGCCGGGGCGCTCATCAGCGACGCCGCGAGTGAGGTAGTGCTGGCGCAGCCGGTGGAGCTCCTCGTCGGCGTCGAGGTTGGCCTGCTCGCGAACGAGCTGGGGGTCGTTCTTGGCGAGCCAGTGGATGAAGCTGCTCATCAGCAGCGTCCGCTGGAATCGGGGATCCGCCTTGGACTGCTGCTTCATGAGGTCCACGGAGACGTCGCCGGCGCGCAGCGGCAGGGGGAAGGTGCGCTGCTGACCGCTGCCGGCCTCGGGGGCGAACTCGGAGGTGAACAGTCCCGAGGCGTTGGGACGAGCACCGGGGTTGACGTCGTTGCCGTCGCGGGTGGCGCGGGAACGGCCGATGCGCTCGGCGATCATGCGCGCGTTCTCCTTCAAGGCGCGCTGGGCGTAGGAGATACCGCGGTCGGGGGCGGCATCATCGGCCCACCACACGCAGTCCTTCGCGCGGGACATCCCGATGCGTGCCGCGTTGGAGGTGTCGCCGGTGCCGGCGAGGCTCATGCAGGGCTTGTTGCGCTCCCAGGTCTCTCCGAAGAAGCTCATCGCCCACGAGGCCAGCGAGCTCTTGAGGGTGCCGGGAACGCCGACGAGCACGGTGATCATCGGGTTGTGGCCGATGACGGAGCGCATCATGAAGCCCAGCAGCGGAAGGATCACGCGCGGCGGGCAGTTCTCGACCATTGGCTCGATGGCTGTCGAGAACGCGGTGCGCAACTCATCGGCGTTGGTGCTCGGCGGCGGCAGCTGGACGCGGTTCAGCGGAGCGTCGAGGGCGACGGGGGCGTGTTCGTTGCCGTCACGGGTGAGGATGCCGCCAGCGTGGACGAAGCCCCAGTCGGCGGATCCGTCATCTGCCTTGCGGCGCCGCCAGCCGACGCCGCGGTACATGGTGCGGGCCTTGTAGCCGACGCTGACCTGGGTGATGGCTCGTGCGACCTCGGCGCGGCCGTTGGTCGTGGCGGCGTAGTCAACGGCGAAGTCGAGCCTCTCGAGCCACTTGCTGGAGGTGAAGTCGTCGGCATCGACCTTGGTGATGATCTGCTCGCCGGACAGGGGGTGGGTGTAGGCGACCAGGTACTGCTTGAGGTCACCTGTGCCGGTGCGGGTTTCCTGGATCCCGTCGACGGCGGCTGCCGTCACATCGTTGACGCGGATCTGGTCGACGAAGTCTGCGTCATCCAGCTCCTCGTTCGCGTCGCGAGCGATGATGCGTGCGTCCAGGTCCAGGATGCGCTTGAGGTTGCGGACGTACTCGCCCTCGCCGCCCTTCGCGGGCTTCCACTCCTCCTTGCAGATCTGCCCGTTGATCAGCACGTACGTCGGGGCGGAGATCTCCACGTCGAACTGTCGAGAGGTACGACCCGCATTGGCGTCCTGCACCAGCTCTGGTGCGGGACCAACCGCGGGCACTGCCGCAGAGGTAGGGGCCTCAGTGATCGGCTGTGGGGCCTCGGTGGGCAGCTGGAGCGCAGGTGGGATATCGCGGCCGATGTGCTCGTGGAGAGTGCGGGCGAGACGGATGCCCCGCTCGCGGGTGGTGTGGGCAAGGCGCACGGCCTCCTCGGCCCAGCCCGTCTTGGCGACCGTGGCGTAGCGCTCGACGGTCGTCGTGGTCTCGGTGAGCTTCTCGAGGCGGACCTCGGACTCGATCGTCCAGCGGGTCGCTCGCTTGCGGTGGGTCTCGGCCGCCTTGGGGGCCGACTCGGCCCGCTCCTTGGCAGCCTCGAGGTGGGCCCGGGCCTCACGGTCGGCCTCCTCGACGCGGGAGAGGGCACCCTCGAGCTGGGAAGCTGCGGCCCAAGTGTGCAGTTCGGCCAGGGACGTCTCGATCAGGTCCTCGAGAGTGCCCTCATCGGCGACATGGTCTGTCAGGTCGGTCTTCGCCTCGAGGGTGCGGGGCAGGAACGCACGCACGTCAGCACGACCCTCGAGGGCCTCGAGCAGCTGCGCGCCGCGCTTGTAGCCGGCGCCGTCGCGGTCGACGACGACGCGGATAGCACCGCCCTCGAGCATGTCGAGCATGGCATCGGAGAGGGAACCTGCGCCGCCCGCGTTAGTGGCGGCGACGACGCCGAGGCGCTCCTCGGCGGTGTGGACGTCCTTCTCCCCCTCGAGGATCCAGACCGTCTCGTCGTCGGCCAGAGCGTCGACCAGCTCAGGGCAGCGGTACCAGGTGGGCTCGAACCCCTGCGGCTTCTTTGACACCTGCCCCTTGGACGTGAAGTACGTCTGGGTGAAGGTCTTCCGCCGCTCCCCCGCTGCGTTGGTGGCTTCCTTACGGATGACCTGCTGGATCACCTCGCCGTCGGGCTGGGCATAGTCGTACGTCGCGGTGACCTGCCAGTTGAGCTCCTCCTCGGCTTCGCGCTCTGGAGCGGCGATCGGGGCGGGCAGCGGGCCGATCTTCCCCCAGCGCTTGCCGCTGCGGCGTCGCGTCGTCGACCGCCCGACGCGGTCTTCGCGGGGCGGGAGCGGCCGATCGAACAGGTCGGTGACCTCGAGGCCGAGAGCGGCAGCGATGTCGCGAACCTCGCCCTGGCAACCGAAGCACCGCAGCAGAACGCGCCCGTCATCGCCAGGCACGTAGCTGACGTGCAGAGACGCCTCGTTGTCGTCGTGGATCGGGCAACGGGCCTTGAAGTCGGTGGCGGTGCCCTTCATTGGGTCACCACGCTGCGCCAGCGCGTCCCTCACGCGGTGCAGTGATGCCTGGGGCTGCGGCGTGTCCTCGGCCGGAGGTCCTTGCATAGGCAGGGTCATCGAGTATCCTCGAAAGTGCTTTGGGAGCAGACATGGTCTGCTCATTGGGTATCTCAGTAGTCCTCGTTCGCCGCCAAGCTCGGAGGACTCAAGCTTCGGAAGCCCCTCACCTGCAAGTGAGGGGCTTCCTGCATGTCAGGCAGACATTCGGGCCTCCGAATCGGGGAGCCGCAGCTGAGCGTCGCCCGGCTGTCCGTCGGGGATGTACGAAGGCACAGGGAACCCGTGTTCGATGGCCAGCAGACGGGTGAGGTAGTCACCACGGGTGAGACCGTCGCGATGTGCTCGGCGATCGACCTCGTCCCGAATGGAGCTCGGAGTGAGGAAGCTGACCGGTTTGCGGTCGCCTCTATGCGGCTGGGGCATGGCATCTCCTCGTCTGCTAGCAGTGCCTGTGCGGACCAAACTACAGCCGTGTAACTAGGAATCTGAACATGATTCAGCTTGGGCGTGTCGCCGTTCCTCTGGGTGTGCCGGTGAGCCTTCATGCCCGGTTACCGCGATTGTGAGGCCCTGCTGTGACATACCCGAGCAGACTCGTAACCTCGTAACCTCCAGCTCCCTCGCGCTCGCGAGCGCGTTACGCGTACACATACGACCTCTTGGCCCGAAAAGGGTGCGAGCGGTGCGAGCAGTGCTAGATGTGCTGGTCAAGGCTCTAAAACTGCTCGCACCGATGGGTGCGAGCAGGGTGCGAGCAGGGGGTGCGAGCAGGGTGTGAGCGCCGCAAAAGACACGCCTCACCCCTACTCTCGCGCGGGGGAATCTGGGGGATGTGCGCGGAGAATCTGCGGTTGAGGGGTCTCGCTCGGGAGAACCTCGGCCGGCTGAGCGGAGGTGCGCAGATAGGCCCCGCCCGCCACCTCTCCCCCGTCGAGGAATGTCGCGCTCCGGCGTGTCGTCCCCCCGTGGGAAGGTGAGCGGATGAGCGATCGCAGGCCACCCGAGCTGACGGTGACCAACCGGCTGCCCGCGGTGGGTACCCCGGGTGCGCGCCCGATGGGTAACATCCCCGTTCTGGTGCGGCTCGTGCTTGAGGACGGCACGGAGATGTGGCGGCCCGCAAGGGCGAACAGGTGGACGGCCACTCAGGCCCTCGTTATCTGGCAGAACGATCAAAGCAACCCGTGGTCCACGCAGATGTGTTGGCTCGCCACGAAAGACATCGCCCAGGTCCTTCGTGGTGATACCGCAGCGCTCGAACCTCTGTGGAGACGGATCCATGACTGAATGCGCCCCAAATCGCCGGGGTACAAGGTTACGAGGTTACGAGATTACGAGGTAGCGAAGTTACGAGACTACGAAGGTGCACGCGCACGAGGTGCCGAGGGTACAAGGAAACGAAGCTACGAGACTACGAGGTTACGAAGCCTGTAGTTTGCGGTCCTATGGCGTGGCGCAGTAGAAGCAAATGTGCAGGTCGGCATGATGGTGGCATGACTTCCGGACTGTGGCCGCGTGAGCCTTCACCAAGGTTCGCACAATGGCTTGGGGAGCTCGACGAGTGGAGGAGGGTGCACGCGCCCTCTGGACGCCGCTTCCAGGCGACCGCTGACTACAGTTCCCAGCTCTATTGCGAGCACGGCGGAGTCGACGAAGTCGGCACGGTGGCTGACCTGGCCTGGATCGCGCGCACCGGGGAAGAGATCAAGAGGTCGCAGCGGGTGGTGTGGGATGTACACGCCCGTGAGGTGCTCGAGGCGGCTCGGGAGGGTGGTTTCGCGGCGACGGCGGAGGCGCTGCGCGAGTCCACCGAGTGGATCCGCCGGCTGGCACGGGATGGGCAGCCGGTGAGGGAGGGGAGCGACGCTGCACGATGGGCGAGCGAGGTGCTGGGAGCATGTCCGCCAAACCCACTGGTCCGCGCCGAGGAGGTCTGGGGTCTGTGGGAGGCTCTCGCGACTGCGCGGCGCACGTGCGAGGGTCTGCGGGACCGGCTGCTGATCGAGCTTGATGACAAAGGGTATCCGCGCACGCGGATGGCCGAGGGGCTGGGCTGGTCCTATGGCCGGCTGCGGCGCCGCCTGGTGCGCCTCGCGGATGAGCGCGCAGATCGCATCCAGAGGGCGCGACAGGGAGAGGTGCCGGGGGTCATCGATCTAGAGTCGCGAAGAGCCCGCCCCCGGGGACGGCGCGGGTAGATCGCTCTCGGTATCCAGGAGGGCCGCCCACCACGCTGGTGCGCGGTGAGCGGCCCTCTGGGTCACCCTTGCCGATGCCGACCTGCGGCCGTGCGGTGCGTGTTTGCGCCGACCTCACGCTTCGCCCTGATGAGCGCCGTCGCCAGGTTGATGCTTGCGGTGACCAGCGCAATCACGGCCACGATGATGCCCGCTGCTTCGCCCGTCGTCTGCTCCTTCCCACCCCGGGTTCGCCTCCGGAGCGCATTGACGGTACCGGGTTCGACCGACGGTTGAGGGAGCTCGCGAGGCCACATGGCGTGTCCTCGGTGAGTCGTCGGGCAGGCCTCCGGACCGGACTCGTTGGCCTCAGGAGGTGGCGGGCCTGCCCGGGCGGGTGTTGCGGGTCTCGAGCCACCGTTCGACGGCTGCTTTGGCCATCAGCGGCCCCTGAGCGGTCACGATGACCGGGGCCGGGAAGCCGTCGATCTTCGTAAACGCGCGGGCGCGCTGCCGCGAGACGCTCGCCATCTCGGCGATCTCTGCGTAGCCGACAACCCCCGGGAACACGGGCTGCTCAAGCTCGCGGTCCAGGGCGTCGCCATCACGCACCTCCATGCCGACGACGTCAGCCGTGGGCACGCTCTTCTGGAGCGCGGCCCGAACGATGGCGATCGCGTGCGCGAGGGCATCCTCCAGGTGGGTCGACTCAAGGAAGAGCATGACCGATCCGTGGAGTCCGTCGCGGCTGAGGGACCCGGCAGGGGAGTGGTCGGCGAGCTCGTCCAGGAGGGCTTCGAGGGCGTCGTCTGCGGTGGTGGCGGTGCTCGCCCAATCGAGGCGGGCGTGCCAGGTGGTGGGCATGTTGTTCTCCTTCGTATTGGTGGTGCGGGTAGAGGAGGTGCTGGTGAGTGTTGGGATCCGCGGCTAGGGTGAGGGGGTCGGGTGGCCACCCGACCCCCTCGTCGTCTAGACGTCGAAGCCGCTCCTTCGGAGCATCGCCCTGGCGTTCTTGATCGATCGCCAGTCGGAGTTCGTCAGGTGAATCATCACTGGGTCCCGTTCCTTGTCGGGCGGGTAGATCATCCATCCGGACTTCTTCTCGTCGATCCGCGCGCCCTGTGCCAGCAGGGTCTTGCGGAGCTTCTTCAGATCCTTGTCGATCGGGATCACCTCCTCTCTATATTGTTGTCAACGGGAACAGCGTAACACTAACTGTTCCCATTGACAACAATAGAGAAGGGGTCTGCAAAAACTGCTGGTCAGAGCGGTACTTTTGGTCGGATCTGCGGACCTCGTAGGTTCGGAACCTCTTAGGTTCGGAACCTCGTAGGTTCGTAGGTCAGGTCGTGGCCACAGGGATGACGAGGACCAACAGCGTGGCCAGTATCAGGCCGGGGCCGAATGGGACGTGGCCGCGGATGCCTCGTCGTCTCCGCACCAGGCTCCACCCCAGGGTGGCAATGCAGCCCAGCCAGATGCCCGCGAGCATCATCAACGGGGATATGAAGCCGGTGTAGAGCGCGAGGGCAGCGACCAGGATGACGTCGCCGAAGCCGAGGCCGCCGCGGGCGATGACGAACAGGAGCAGCATCAATGCGGTGGCGATGCCGCAGGAGATGGCAGCCCACACCAGGTGCTCGAATCCGACCCAGACCGCGGCGATCGGGAGCGCAACGGCGCCGGCGCCGAACAGGCCAAGGTTCAGCGGCAGCGGCAACCGGGACTCACGTGCATCGGTGACAACCATCGGCAGCGCGAGCAGCACAAAGAGGGCGAAGGCAGGCCAGAGCTGAGGAGTGAGGAGGTACATCGGCGCTACCGCTCCTGAGGGCTGCGAGGGCTGGGCATGGTCGTGTCCTTCGTCCGGTGGGTGATCACCCTGTTACCGCGGCGGAGGCGGGTTCGTGTGACCGATGGGGACACTCTTGCTGGTCCTCGGGGCCGACCGGTGCTAATCAGCGGGCGCGAAGGACGGGCTCAGCTGGCGGCGTAGGCCGCACGGATCTCTGAGGACACGCGGCCTCGGTCGGCGATCTCGTACCCGTTGACCCGAGCCCACTCGCGGATCCGCTTCGTCTCGTCGCTGCGCCCGCGAGAGGCGCCTCGTCGGGCGCGGCCGCCGACGCGACGGGCATGCTCCATCCACGCCGCGAAGTCGTCGCGGAGCTTCTGGGCGTTCTTGTCGTTGAGATCGATCTCGTAGGTGACGCCGTCGAGGGTGAAGCCGATCGTCGATGTGGCTGCGGAGCCGTCGAGGTCGTCGGACAGGATGATGCGGGTCTTGCGGGCCATTCTGGGAGTCCTCCTGCGTAGATACTGCGTTCGGGGTAGAGGGTCAGCGAATACGCTTACGGTACTCTCCACCGCCACCACAAGAGGATCCCCCATGAACAAGCAGCAGAGACTCAGAAATATCGCGGAAGGATTGCTCGGCGGGCTTTCAGCTATTGGTTTCGAGGGCCCTTGGGGTTGGCCGCATCACCGGTGGGAAGGTGCCTTCTATCGGGCATGGCGATCGTGGCCACCGTCGACGCGCTCCGATGTCTTCCGGACCTTCAAGGTCGGTGGGTCCGCGGACGGAAGGGCATCGCAGGGGCGAGACATCTTGTTCTCTGTCAAGGGGACCTCACCCTTCGCAGAGTTCAGCACTATGCCGTTGAACCAAGAGCCTATGGGGCTGACTCCGGAGGAGTATCTCGAGGCCTGGGTTGAGGGCGCGACTCCTCAGGAGTGGATGGATCTAGCCCGGATGTTCCTGCATGAGATGGACGAATCGCTCCCGGCGTGAGGCTTCGCAGTCTCGGGTTGCACCAGTCGGCTGAAGGTACAGCCGACTTACTCGGGTAGGCAGAGCCGGGCCCCGCGGTCAGGGGGAACCGCGGGGCCCGAACAATCGTGGGGCGGTCAGCCGCCGAAGGAGAGGACCGTGCCAATGAGAGCAACGGACAGCTCCTCGTCGGGGTACTCCGCGCGGACGTAGTCGACGGCATCGAGATACTGCTGCCTCCGCTCGCGGGTGAGCTCGTCCCAGGCGTGGCGATCAGCGTCGGTCACGAAGTCGGGGTAGGTGGTGGTCCGGTCAGCAGCGCTCATGACGTGTGTCCTGTTCTGGTGTACTCGTCGGCTTCATCGTAGTCCTGGAACGATCTCGGTTTGGGACGGCCGAGCTCTTCGTATTGGTTTTGCGTCACCATGAAGGTGATATCGGGTTCTCCGCGAGGTGGGGCGACCCTGCTCATCGCCGAATAATCCCAGCCATCGGGTGCGAAGTCCCGGTTGAAGGGGATCGAGGCGACTTTCACGAAGCCGCTGCGGGCGTAGATCTTCGGCAGGAACGTGTCGAAGCACTCGAGGTGTGTCCCGCCGCGCTCCGCTGCGACGGGCAGCAGTGCACGCGACGCACCGCGACTGCTGCCGTCGGAGTACACCGCCGAGATCTCGCCGCTGTGGCGGACGGCCGCGCCGGCGCGGCCGTCGGCAAGCACGAGCATCGTGGGGAAGTCACGTTGGAGCTCGGTGGGGGTGGCCCGCGTGACCTGCTTCCCGGCAGCGTCCTGGGAGTATCGCTCCGCGAGGCCGCTGCTATAGGACCGGGCCGACGTCGGCCCGGTGACCTCGAGAACGGTGTGGCCATGCGAGGTGTGCGCGTGCGTGACGCGGAAGGACCCTCCGGGCAGCGTGAGCGGCTTCCCGGTGGGGGAGT
Source organism: Brachybacterium sp. AOP3-A1-3 (assembly GCF_052378285.1). NCBI lineage: Bacteria > Bacillati > Actinomycetota > Actinomycetes > Micrococcales > Dermabacteraceae > Brachybacterium > Brachybacterium sp. AOP3-A1-3. The sequence goes on from NZ_JBQSXM010000033.1 coordinate 14,477, forward strand.
TGGCGACGTAGCGGTTGATGTCCGCGGTCAGCTGCTCGGCGTCATAGGAACCGCCAGCGGCAGTTCGCTCGGTGATGTGCTCCTGGAGCCCGGTGCGGGTCTGGATCAGATCAGCCCGAGCAGCCTCCAGGCGCGAGGAGATCTCCTCGTGCTCGGCGGTGTCGGGCGAGGTCTCGACGAGCTGCTGCTCGAGCTTGTCGACCCGCAGGCGTTGATGCGCATGGCAACGTCGGCCACCTTCGGCTTGGAACTGGCACATCGGATCTCCGATCAGCTCGCGGTAAGAGGAGACATCCGGATGGCGTCCCCCGTCCCTCTACCGCGGCTGAGTGCCCCTCGTGTGACAGTTCAGCTCGAACTCGTGGTGTTCTCGAGTTCTAGGTGTACTGACCGGGGACGTTGATTGACGGCGTCGGACGCACGGGGATACTTCGTCTGACCTAGGCTGGCCCGAAGTCCAGAGCGGCGCGGTAGGCGTCGATGAAGGTTGCGACGCCATTAGGGAAAGTCGCCTCGCCGCAGGCCGCCCCGGCGGGCATGCCGAACAGGTGGCGGGTCCACGCGCGAAGCGGGAGCGAGAGATGGACGAGGCACGACGAGTGTTCGGTCTCCCACCCGCGAAGAAGCCTGCACGCGAGCTCAGGACCTACGGCTTCGGTGGCAGCGTGACGGCTTCTCGCTGACCGTTCCTGTGGCGCGACTCCGCGCGAGGGGTCAAACCGGCTCTTCGCCGATCCGGTAGGGAGTGAGGGGCTCGGCGCGGTGAGCGGTGGGTAGGGGTCGAGGTCCCCGAGGATCAGGAGCGACCAAGCTGCCTGATCGATTTCGAGGACCTCGACGTGTCTCACGCTACGGGGTGCACCGATGCGCCCACCACCGCTGATCCCTGCTCGCGTTGCGACGTCTTGGTCGGCCTGGACGGGGTGCATGTCGAGACGGTCGAGCGGGATGCAGCCTTGATGACGGTGACGGTCTCGACGACGTGGCAGCTGATGGGGTGCCCGGACTGCGGGGTCGTGGCCCCCAGTCGTGGGCGGCGCGCTCGGGTGCTGCACGACGTGCCGCACGGTGATGTGCGCGTCCAGGTCGTGTGGCGCCAACGGGTGTGGCGCTGTCCGGAGCAGGTCTGCGCGCGCGGGACGTTCGCCGAGCAGGTCCCGACCTTGGTCGCCGCGCGAGGGTCTCTCACGGTCCGGGCGGTGGCTTGGGCGATCGGGCAGCTGCGCCGCGAGCACGCCACGATCGCCGGCCTGGCCCGCCAGCTCGGGGTCGGGTGGTGGACGCTGTGGCGCGCGGTCAAGCCGCAGCTCGAGCACCTCGCCAGCGAGGAGTCCCGCTTCGAGGGTGTCACCTCGCTGGGCGTCGATGAGCACATCTGGCACCACCGTGACCCGCGCACGCGCGGACCGAAGGAACTGACCGGGATGGTCGACCTGACCCGTGACCAGCACGGACGCACCCACGCCCGGCTGCTGGACCTGGTCCCGGGCCGCTCGAAGAAGGCCTACGCAGACTGGCTCACCGAGCGCGGCGCCGACTTCCGCGCCGGGATCGAGGTCGCCGCCCTGGACCCGTTCGGCGGCTACAAGGCCGCGATCGACGCCGAGCTCGCTGACGCGACCGCGGTCCTGGATGCGTTCCACGTCGTCAAGCTCGGCACCCAGGTCGTCGACGAAGTCCGTCGCCGCATCCAGCAGGACACCCGCGGGCATCGCGGCCGCAAGGGCGAGCCGCTGTTCGGGATCCAGACCATCCTGCGCGCCGGTGCGGAGAACCTCACCGACCGCCAGCTCGCCCGGCTCGCCACCGCGATCGAGGCCGACGAAGCACACGAAGCCGTCTACGTGGCCTGGCGCTGCGCCCAAGACCTGCGAGCCGCCTACCGCGCAAAGAGCACCCTTGAGGGCAGGGCTCGAGCCGAGAAGATCCTCGAGTCGTTCCACACCTGCCCGATCCCCGAGGTCGCCCGCCTGGGAAGGACCCTTCGCCGCTGGCGCGAGGCGTTCCTGGCCTACTTCAGCACCGAACGTGCAAACAACGGCGGCACGGAGGCGATCAACGGCATCATCGAACTCCACCGACGCCTCGCACGCGGCTACCGCAACCGCGACAACTACCGCCTCCGCATGCTCCTCGCCGCCGGCGGCCTCAAGACCTGATCCCCACCGGATCGGCGAAGAGCCGTCAAACCACGGGGAGGAAGGCGTTGAGTCGCCGCATCAACTCCTCGGCCCGGTCCAGCGTCGAAGTGGCCAGGGACGCCTTGCCAAGCGCCCCGCGCATCAGGGCACCCGCAGGGGCGTAGTGGTTGAACTGTCCACCGTTGATGCCTTCCGCTGCAAAGTACTCCTGGACTCGACTGGTGAGCCGGTCTCCCTTGGGGATATCGGAGGCGACAACCTTACGGCCCTTCAAAACTCCTTGGTATGACTCGTTGACCAACTTCAGATAGACGGCACCAGTGAAGAGGTCTTCCAGGTCAGCCTCCTGCTTGTTGAGGACTTCGCCCACCTGGACGATCCCCGTGTTCCCAAGACGGCCCAGTTCCTTCAGGCGCTGAATCGTCTTGGCCTCCC
>NZ_JBQSXM010000034.1:0-16276 GCF_052378285.1 Brachybacterium sp. AOP3-A1-3
CATTGAGAGCGAGATCGAGCCCATCCAGTGATCACCCCGTCGAGCCCTCGCGGCTCGTTCGCCTCCTCCGGCGGTGGACCCCGTCGCCGCATCGGCCGGTTGCCGCGACGATCACTCTTGATCGGTGCCGGCCTGTTCCCGCTCGTGATCGCCGGTTGCGGGACCCGTGGCTCCAAGCGCGCCTCCGTCTCAAGTAATGAAGACCTGCTCCTGGAACATGGTTTCGCGGACGCGGGCGCGCACGAGATCATCGACCGGCTCGAAGCGCTCCCGGTGGCTGAGCGACCGCAGGACCTTATCGCCAGCGTCACTCCGACGTCTCTCCAGCTCCGTGACGATTCGGGGCGCGAGGCCGAGCTGCCTCTTCCCGAGGACCAGTTCTATTTGTCTGTGGCCCCGTTCGTGGAGACCACCCACGAGTGCGCCTTCCACAGCCTGACGACATGCCGCGGGGAACTGCGCAGCCGCGAGGTCGCCGTGAGGGTGGTCGACAGTGGCTCGGGCGAGGTCCTTGAGGAGGGCACTCGCACCTCTCATGACAACGGGTTCCTCGGTCTCTGGTTGCCACGTGGCATCACCACGGAGCTCACGTGCACCCTCGAGGACTACACGGGTGCCGCGTCCATCTCGACCCAGGCGGAGGATGATCTGACTTGTCTGACCAGTCTCCAGCTGACGTGAGCAGGCGAAGCACCCGCCCCGCCTTCTGGCACTCGATGGTCAGCCCCGCGGGGCGGAGCGTGACACCAGGCCTGAGTCGTCGGACCGCGCTGCGGCTGGGCGGGAGCCTGCTCGTCCTCGTTCCTCTCCTTGCGGCGTGCAGCGGTTCCTCGGATGTGGCGAGTGAGGCGAACGCCGGGTACGTCTCCGGCGATGGTGTCGTCGTCGAGATCCCCCCGGAGGGACGCGTCGATCCTCTGGCGATCCAGGGGACCACCTACGACGGCGACGACTTCGCCTCCACGGCGCTGCGCGGTGCGCCCTTGCTGATCAACGTCTGGTACGCGTCGTGTCCGCCGTGTCGGGTCGAAGCACCGGCGCTGAAGGCCGTGTACTCCGAGTACGGCGCCCTGGGAGTGGGATTCGTGGGCGTGAACACTCGGGACGAGGCTGGGCCGGCCGCTGCGTTCGAGGAGACCTTCGGCATCACCTACCCCTCGATCCCCGACCCCGACGGCGCGGTGATCGCGTCCATGGACGGCAGCGTCTCGCCCAACGCCGTCCCCACGACTTTGATCCTGGATGCTGAGGGACGAGTAGCCGCCCGGATCGCGGGTGCGGCCGATCAGAGCACTCTCGAGAGCCTCCTGGATACCGTGTTGGCGGAGGCCGCCTGATGGGTGAACTGTTCGCCACCACCGTGCTAAGCGGACCCCTGGCCGCAGCCCTGCTCCTGTCGATGGTGGCCGGTCTGGTCGCGTTCCTCTCCCCGTGCGTGCTTCCTGTCGTCCCCGGCTATCTCGGTTACATCACCGGGCTCACAGAACGAAGCGCCGGGCCACGCCGCACCGGCGATCCTGGGGAACGGCCATGGCGCCTGGTCACCGGTGCTGTCCTGTTCGTCGCGGGCTTCACGGCGGTATTCCTGGTCATCGGCGGTTTCGTCGGTGCACTCGGGTCATTGATGATCCAGTACACGAGCGCGATCAATCGGATCTCCGGAGTACTGGTCATCCTCATGGGCCTGGTGTTCGTAGGCATCTTCCCCCGCCTCTCCGGTGAGAAACGGATCCGGAAGCGCCCCGATGCCGGACTCGCCGGCGCGCCACTGCTCGGGATCACGTTCGGCTTCTCTTGGACCCCGTGCATCGGCCCGACGTTCGCCGCAGTCGCGGCGCTCAGCCTCGGAGAGGCATCCGCGAGCCGCGGCGCACTCCTCGCCTTCGGCTATGCCATTGGGCTCGGGATCCCGTTCATCCTCTTCGCCCTCGTCTTCCGGCGCGCCCTCGGAATCTCCAGGGTGCTGTCCCGGCATCGCCGCACGCTCCAGATCATCGGCGGCTCCGTGCTCATCGCCATCGGACTCCTACTGGTCTCCGGACTGTGGGAGCAGTGGATGGCACTGCTGCAGGTGCGGATCGGCAATTTCACCACGATCGTCTGAGAGCTGAGCTTGCCATGTGCGGCGGGCTCAGCGATCAGCGATCGCTCGGGGCAACCGGATGGTGAAGGTGGCTCCCCATCCTGGGCCCTCACTGGCCGCGTCCATGGTCCCGCCGTGCGCATCGACGAGGGCTCGACTGATCGTCAGGCCGATACCTGACCCGGAGTTCTCACGGGTGCGAGCGCTGTCGGCGCGGAAGAAGCGTTCGAACAGGCGTGATTGGTCCTCAGCGGTGAAACCCTCGCCGTCGTCCGCCACGGAGATCACCACGGTGCTGCTCTCCATCGTGGCCGAGAGCGTGACGGTGCCTCCGGGTGAGGTGTGCCGCAGGGCGTTGCTCAGAAGACTTCCGAGAACCTGGGCGAGACGGTGCGGGTCCGCATCCAGCATCGGCGATCGACGCGCCGCCATTTCTAGGTGCAGAGCCACCTCCGCGGTCTCGAACCTCTCCTCCCACTCCCGGAGTATCGACTCCAGCAAGTCGTGGACGGCGAAGGGCCGCAGCTCAACTGCGAGCTGGCCCTCTTCAGCCCGGGACACCTCACTAATGTCGTCAGCCAACCGGGACAGGCGCACGGTCTGGCCGGCGAGGATGGGCATGGCCGTCTCCGGTTCGATGACACCATCGGCCATCGCCTCGTGATGTGCCGAGAGGGTGGCGATGGGGGTGCGTAGCTCATGGGCGAGGTCGGAGAGCAGTTGGCGTCGGGTCTCTTCGACGGCATCCAGGCGTGCAGCCATGTCGTTGAGCGTGGCAGCTAGAGAGTCGAGTTCGGTCCCGGCCCCGACGGACGGCACGCGTGTGGAGTAGTGGCCACGGGACAGCTCGTCGACAGCCGAGGTGAGGCCGTGAAGCGTCTGGCGGAGTCGTCGTGCCAGGTTCCAGGTGACCAGTCCCGCGGCCAGGAGGGAGACCACCAGTCCGACCCCGAGGGCAAGTGCGAGCGCGTCACGGTAGGCGCGCTCGATATGGACGAGCTCGTCGCTGCCCACCGGGAGATCGGTCTGGAGCAGGTGGTAGTGGAAGACGGCAGGCCCGATGATCACCGTCAGCACCGTAATGGTGAGTGCGCCGGCGAGCAGCACGATGAGCTGGCCGATCATCAGGCGCGAGGCCAAGCTGGTGCCAGGGCGAACCGTTCGAGGAGAGGTACTGCGGGCGGTCACGAGCTCATCCCTTCCCCATCCGGTATCCGATACCGCGCACGGTGGTCACGAACCGTGCAGATTCAGCCGACTCGTCGAGTTTTCGTCGCAGGTTGGCGATGTGCACATCGACGAGATGGTCGTCGCCGATCCAGCTGTCGCCCCAGACGGCTTCCATCAGCTGGCCGCGGCTGAAAGCCTGGCCCGGCCGGTGCGCCAGGGTCATCAGGAGCCCCCTCTCGGTAGGGGTCAACGGGACCACCCGGCCAGCGAGGCGCACTTCCTGCGCAGCCGTGTCGATCTCCAGCTCGCCGAACGTACGCACCATGCCTGAAGCATTCCCTGACTCGACGCGAGGCCGCCGCAGCACGGCATGGACCCGGGCGACGAGCTCACGCACGCTGAACGGCTTGGTGAGGTAGTCATCCGCCCCCACCGACAGCCCCACCAGGCGGTCCACCTCCTCGGATCGCGCCGTCGTGATCAGCACGTAGCAGTCCGAGAAGGCGCGGATCCTGCGCATCACCTCCAAGCCATCGAGACCAGGCAGGCCGAGGTCGAGGACGATCACGTCCGGCGACATGGTGCGGGCTGCCTCCACCGCTTCGGGACCGCTTCGCGCGCTCGCAGTCGCGTAGCCGGCCTTCGCGAGATACGCCTGGACCACGTCCGACAGCGCGACCTCGTCCTCGACGACCAGAACCATCGCCGCTGCTCGATCCGTTTCACTCCTCATGGCTCCAGTCTGGTCCCCGTTCCTGGACACCGAGCGTTTTCGGAGGTGCGGGCGGACTATCTGGACCAGATCTTGAGGAACTCTCAACGGGAACTTCGCCCGCCCCGGGGAACCTGGTGGGGACCGTGCCGCGTACGTACTCGACCAAGGGAGACCCCCGATGATGCCGACCGATGCGATGTCGTGGCTGATGTGGGCGATGGTCGCCGGTCTCCTCGTTCTCCTCTGGGCCTCGGCACTGCTGCTGGCACGCACCGTGTTGCCCGGGCGCCCCCGACGCGCTCGGGACGAGAACGAGGCGATCGGGGAACTCTCCCTGCGCCTGGCTCGAGGAGAGATCACGGCCGAAGAGTTCGAGCAACGGCAACGACTGGTCTTGAATGCCTTTCGGCCATGACACCACCCCCTCACTCCAGAAGGACTGCACCTTTGAAGACCTTTTCCCGCCGCACCGTGTTCACCGGAGGCCTCGGCGCGGCAGCGCTGACACTCGCGGCATGCGGTAACCGCACCACCCCGACTGAGGCGGGGACCTTCGCACCGCCTCCTGCCCTGACGCCGAAAGCCGGTCAGAACGTCGTCACCCAGACCCTCACCGCGGCACCGACGATTGTGGACCTCGGAGGGAGGACGGTCTCGACCTGGGCATACGGCGAGAGCCTCCCCGGGCCGCTGATCCGCGCCACAGCCGGCGATCTGCTGCGCATCACGCTCGAGAACCGCCTGCCCGAGACCTCCACAATTCACTGGCACGGCATCCGGCTGCACAATGCAGCCGACGGGGTGCCGGGGATGACGCAGGACCCGGTCAAGCCGGACACCTCCTTCACCTACGAGTTCGTCGCCCCCGACCCCGGCACCTACTTCCTCCACTCCCACGTCGGCCTGCAGCTCGACCGCGGGCTCTACGCCCCGCTGATCATCGACGATCCCGACGAACCCGGTGACTACGACGCAGAATGGATCGTGACCCTCGATGACTGGATCGATGGCACCGGGCAAACCCCCGACGAGGTCCTGGCCGCGCTCACCGGCGCCGGCCCCTCGGATGCCGGCGGCATGGACCACGGCGACATGCCCATGGGCGACGAACCCGCCGACGGTGAATCCGGGAGCATGGACCACGGCGGTATGCCGATGGGTGGCGAGCCCTGGGGCGACGCGGGTGACGTGGCCTACCCCCACTTCCTCCTCAACGGCCGGGTTCCCGAAGCGCCGGAGATCTTCGAGGCGAAGCCCGGCCAGCGTGTTCGGCTCCGTCTGATCAATGCCTCCGCCGACACCATCTTCGCCCTCGCGCTCGGAGACCACGATCTCTCGGTCACCCATTCGGATGGATTCTCCGTCGAACCGGTCACCGCCAAGGCGCTCTATCTCGGCATGGGTGAACGGTACGACGTGGTGGTCACCGTGAAAGACGGCATGTTCCCTCTGGTGGCGCGTCCTGTCGGGAAGACCAGCGGCGGCCAGGGGCTCGCGGTGCTGAGGACCGGTGCTGGCTCCGTTCCCGCTCCGGACGTCCAGGTCAGAGAGCTCGACGGGGAGGTCCTCATCGGGTCCACCCTGGAACCGGCCGAGGCCGCGCGACTCGAGGACCGCGCCGTCGACACCGAGCTCGAACTCGCGTTCCAAGGTTCGATGCAGCCGTACCAGTGGGCCATCAACGGAGCGCCCTACGGTCAGAACACTCCGCTGAGCATCCGCGAGGGGCAGCGGGTGCGGATCACCGCGACCAACGAGACGATGATGAGCCACCCCCTCCACATCCACGGCCACACCTTCGCCCTGCCGTCGGGACTTCGGAAGGACACGGTGATGCTCGCGCCCATGGAATCGTTCGCCCTCGACTTCGATGCGGACAATCCGGGCCGGTGGGCAGCGCACTGCCACAACGCGTACCACCAGGAAGCCGGCATGATGACCGGCATCGACTACGCGCCCTGACGCCGTACGGCCACGCCCCCGAGGGCGCCACGGTGAGACCGGCTGCGTCACTGCGATCGATTCGACCGACCGTCACCTCATCGTCCGCGGCGTTCACGAACAGACGTGTGCCAGCGACCAACCTGCTCGCCGGAAGGCCCGCATGGAGCGTGCCTTCCCGTTGTCCCCCGCCAGGGGAGACCCTCCGACGTTGTCGGGGGCTCTCCGAGGTGACCGACCTCCAGGTGAGCGCCCAGACGGTTCGCCTCGTCGTCACCTCCGAGAACGAAATCGACGACACCACGGTCCTCGGCGCAGTCGAGGAGGCCGGTTCAGTCAGATGATTCAGAGTGAGAGGGAAGATCTCGCTACGGTGGGTTCCTCCCTATCATGGAGCCCAGAGCTCTATGCCCCGCCCTGCCGAAAGGTCGGATCGTGATGTATTTCGGGATTGTGGCCATGGCCTTGGTGGCGATGCTGACCCTCGTGGCGCTGTTCGCGGCGCATCGTGTCTTGACGGTTCACGTCGATCCGTTGACCTCGTTGCCTGCCCAATCTGGATGGGTGCCCCAGGAGCACGCCCTATCGCGCTTCCACGTGCGTTGGTATCTTGCGTCCATCATCTTCCTGGCCTTCGACGTCGAGATGCTGTTCATGTACCCCTGGGCCGTGGTCGTGATTGAGAAGGGGCTCTCCGCAGTCGTCGAGATGTTCCTCTTTCTCGGCGCTCTGCTTGTCGCTGTGGCCTGGGCTTGGCGGGAAGGGGCGTTTCGATGGGTCTGAACGAACTCCTCGCCGGACTCGCCGTCCGTGCTGCCCACGTCCTCGTTGTCGAGCCGCCGGGCCAGTGGTCGATACGTGTGGAGCTCGAACATCAGATGCTGCGCCGTGGATGGCGACGGGCGTGGACCCCAGCCGATGCGGACGTCCTTGCGGTGTGCGGCGTGCCCGGCCCTGAACTGGCGGAACTGGTGGACCTCATCTGGGAGCAGATGCCCGGTCCGCGGGTACGCACCAGCATCAGCTCGCCCGACGCTGTGGCATTGGCTCTACGCACCGCCGCTGACCTCCTTCTCGACACTCCCGGTCATAGAGCAGATGCGCAGGGCCGACTGCAGGAACCTCAGCTTTCTGACGACTCCAACGACATGGACGACGGGGACCTCGACCATGGTGAACACGACGGGACGCCCCCCGAAGAAAACCCCGGTATGAGGAACCCAGACCATGGCGAGATGGAACATGACCAGGCGGGCCACGAGAACCACGACGGCCATGGCGGCCACGAGGGTCATGGCGGCCACGAGAGCCACGAGGGTCATGGCGGCCACGGCGGAATGGACATGGCTCCGGGGGGCATTCCGTTGGCCCAGGGCGGGGAAGACCGTGACGGTCTGGAGATGGATGTCCTGCATCTGGCGCTGGGTCCTGTCTTGCCGTTCTGGCCGGCAGGGCTGGTCCTTCGCTGCTCGTTGCAGGGCGATGTCGTGGTCGACGCCGAGGCAGCTGTGATCGATGGTGGGGGCTACGGGACTCCGGTGCAGGCGAAGCGTCCCGGCCCCGTGTCCCCGGCGGTGCGGTGTGACAGTGCCCTGGCGTTGCTGGCACTTGCGGGGGCGGAAGATGCGGCAGCCCGTGCCCGCCATGCCCGGGACACACTGCTGCACGGCGAACAAGATGCTGCCCAGGACGCCGTTGAGCGGTTGTACCGCACAGTGCGGAAATCGCGGCTGCTGCGTTGGTCTCTGCGGAGCGTTCTGCCTCTCACCTCCGCTGATCTAGAGCGTCATGGCTTGCCGAGCCGTTGTCTCGGGGACGCCCACGACCGGTTGCTGTGGAGCCTCGACGTGATCCGGGCCGAGACACGCAACGAGGAGCCCGTGGCGCCGATCGAGACAGGTGTGGTGCCTTGGGAGATTGTGCCGCACCTGGTGCCAGGGGTGGAAGTGGCCTCTGTGCGGCTGGCGGTGGCGAGCTTGGATCTTGTTCCGTTCCCGGCCGTCCAGGAGGCGAGGCATGTCTGAGTCCGTGGTGACGACCGTCTCTGCCGGATGGGCCGTACTGGCAGCCATCATTCTGGGCGGCCTCGCGTTCTTCGCTGTTGCTCTGGAGGCGGCATTGTCCGCTCGCGCCCACGGCGCCTCCGGTGGTTGGGTGGCGCCCGTGGCCCGCACCGCGCGGCTGCTGCGGCAGCGGCGCCGGACCACCGTGGCCGCGGACACGCTGCTGTGGCGGATCGGTGGCGCGGGCCTGCTGGTCGGGGCGTTCGTAATGGTCGCGGTGATCCCGTTGGGGCGCTGGACGCTGGCGGACCTGGACGTGGGGGTGGTGTGGTTCAACGCCGTGGACGTCATGGTCTGGGCCCTGGTGTGGTTGGCCGGGTGGGGCGCCAATTCGACGCACAGCCTGGTGGGTGGCTACCGGTTCCTTGCCCATGGGCTGGCATACGAGCTCCCCTTGATGTTTGCGCTGGTGGCCCCGGCGATCGCGGCTGGCAGTCTTCGCGTCGGGGAGGTGGCTGCCGCGCAGGAGGGCCTGTGGTTCGTGGTGTGGATGCCGGTGGCGTTCCTGGTCTATCTGATCGGGGTGACCGGGTTCTCGGTGTGGGGCCCGTTCGCCCCGGCCCTTTCCGCGGACATTGCCGGTGGTGTGCTGAGTGAACTCTCCGGGGTGGACCGCCTTGTTTTCCTGGCCGGGCGCTACGCGTTGTTGGCTGCCGGGGCGGCCTTCGCGGTACCGCTGTTCCTGGGCGGGGGCGCCGGGCCCGTGCTGCCGGGCTGGGCGTGGGTGCTGGTGAAGACCGTGGCGGTGCTGACCGTGCTGGTGTGGTTGCGGCGGAAGCTGCCGATGTTCCGACCGGACCGGTTCATGGAGATCGGGTGGGTGGTCTTGCTGCCTGCGGCCGTGGCCCAGGACCTGGTCGTGTCTCTCGTCGTCGTCGGGAAGGGCTGAACCGTGCTGTTCACAATCGTGTTCTGGGTACTCGCCGTGGTGGCCGTGGCCGCGGGCGTAGCCGTGTTCGTGGTGGACTCCATGGCCCGGGCCACCTACGCCCTGGCGCTGTCGTTCATCGCCGTGGGAGTGCAGATCCTCCTCTTGCAGCAGAGCTATCTCGGGGTCATCACGATCTTGATGATGGTGATGGAGATGGCGGTGATGGCTGTTTACATGGTGATGTTCATGGGCATGAACCCGGCGCTGATGCCGATGGACATGACCCACGGGAAGAAGACGGCGATCGGCGCCTCGGCCGGCGTTTTCGGGCTGCTGGCTGCCGGCGCCCTGCTCATCCCCTGGCCGGAGCGACGCGGCGCCCCGCCCGAGGACCTCACGCAGGCGATCGGCTTGGCGATCATGGACGAGAAGATGCTGGTCATGGTCGTGGTGGGTGCGGTCCTGGTGGCAACCATCGTGTCCGGGGTGGTGCTGGCCGCTCATCGCACCCGCTACGACCGGTTCGGTGACGACCTACGCCGCCGGCCGGCCGACGATCCCCAGCCGGGGGGTGTGGGCCGATGACCCTGGAAGCCGTGCTGGTGGTGGCCGCCGCGCTGTTCGCGGTGGGCCTCTACGGAGCGCTGTCCCAGCAGGTGGTGGTGATGGTGATGATGGGTCTGGAGCTGATGATCAACGGGGTGTTGCTGGCCGCCGCCGGATTCTGGTGGTTCCTGGCCCCGGACCCTTCCGGGCAGGTGCTGCTGCTGGTCGTGCTGGCGGCGATGACCGTGGAGATGGCCATGGGCTTCGCCGTGGCCACGTTGCTGCACCGCCGGCGCCAGACCGACATGACGGACATGGCCGAGGAGCTGTCCCGATGAGCGGGGCCGAGGGCGCGTTGCTCGCCATGGTGCTGCTCCCGGGGGGCATGGGCGCCGCGCTGGCCCTGACCCGCCGGTGGGAACGCGTTGCGACACCGATCGCGGTGGCCACCGCTGGGCTCACCACGGCACTGGCGGGAGTCGTCGCCCTGGCCAGGCCGGCGCTGTCGTCCCCGTTCCTGGCCGGCGCCGACTTCGCACTGGAGGTGGATGCCCTTGCGGCGCTGACCGCACCGATGATCGCCGCGGTGACCTTCCTGGTGCTGGTCTTCGCGGCTGGGAGCATCCGGGAGTCCCGGGCCCGCTTCCACGGGCTGATGCTGATCTTCTCCGCCGCGGCCTTGGTCACGGCCTCCGCCGCCAGTATCCCGGCGCTGCTGTTCGCTTGGGAGGTGATGGGCGCGACCTCCTACGCCCTGATCGGGTTCTGGTGGCGGGAACCGCACCGGGTCTCGGCGGGGCTCACCGCCTTCCTCACCACCCGCACCGCCGACCTGGGCCTCTACGTCGCCGCCGGCGCCGCCCTGGCCGGCGGAGCAGGAATGGCGCTGGCTGACCTCCCCGCCGCGACGGACCCGTGGCGCCACGTCGTCGCGGCCGGGATCCTGGTCGCTGCCCTGGGGAAGGCCGCACAGCTGCCCTTCTCGTTCTGGCTCTCCGGGGCGATGCAGGGTCCCAGCCCGGTGAGCGCGCTGCTGCACTCAGCGGCGATGGTGGCCATGGGCGGCTTTCTGCTTCTGCGCGTGGAGCCGTTGTTGGCTGCGACCGGGTGGGCCGGGCCAGTGGCCGCCTGGCTCGGGATGCTCACCGCGGTGCTGATGGGCATCGTGGCGCTGGCCCAGCGGGAGCTCAAACAGCTCCTGGCCGCCTCCACGGTCGCCCAGCTGGGGTTCGTCGTTCTCGCTGCCGGCGTCGGCGCGGTCAGTGGCGGCGCGGCCCATCTGGTGGCGCACGCCTCCACCAAGGCCCTGCTCTTCCTGGCTGCCGGGGCATGGTTGACGGCGGTGGGCACCGAAGATCTCGCGAGACTACGCGGAGTGGGGCGTCGGTGGCGGGTTGTCGGGGTCTGCGCGAGCGTGGGGGCGCTGGCCCTGGCGGGGATCGCCCCGCTGTCCCTGTGGGCGACCAAGGACGCCGTGCTGGCTGCTGCGCTCGAGGCCTCCCCGTGGCTCTATGCCGCCGGGTTGCTGGCGTCCGCCCTGTCGGCCGCCTATGCCGGCAAGGCCCTGTGGGCGATCTGGCGCCGCGGGGACGGCGCGGGAGTCCGTGCGGGCGGCACCGGCCAGGTGGGGGCCCTGGCGCAGGCGCCGCTGGTCGTGCTGGCCACCGGCGCGGCCGGGCTCGTCGTGCTCGCTCTGCCCCCGCTCAGCCGGGCCCTCGCCCAGGCCCTGGGCGGGCACGGCGAGGTCTCGGCCGTCGAGCTGGCTCTCTCGGCCGTGATCGCGGCGGCCGTGCTGCTGCTGATGCTGCGGCTACGCGCCCCCGAGCCGAGATGGGCCCGTGAGTGGCTGGGGCTGGAGAGGATCGCGCATGCCGTCGTCGTCCGCCCGTCCCTGTCCCTGGCGCACGCCCTGGCTCGGTTCGATGACCACGTCCTGGACCGCACCGTGATGGCCGCCGCCGGGGCGGTGCCTGTGCTAGCGCGAATCGCCGCCCGTGCCGACGACCGGTTTCTCGACGCCGGGTTCGACGCCACCGCGCACGCCGTCGACGTGACCGGTCACCTGGCGGCGAGGGTCGATGACGACGGAGTGGACCGTGGGGTGGAGATCCTCGCCAGTCGGGTCCGCCGGCTCGGGCATCTGGCCCGGATCCCGCAGACCGGAGCCATCCACCAGTACTTCCTCCAGGCCGTCGCGGTCCTCGCGATCGGCGTCGTGGCCTGGTCCGTCTATGCCGTGATGGGATGAGCATGCTGAGTCTGATCGTTTTCCTGCCCCTGGCCGGCGCCGTCGTCCTGGCGGCGATGCCGGCGGTCGGCCCTGCGGTCGCCCGCTGGACCTGGGTCGCCGTGAGCGCGGTCGAGCTGGTGCTCGTCGGAGTGCTGTGGGTCGGTTATGAGGACCCGGGGCAAAACGCACTGGCGTACGAGCAGCAGGTGCCGTGGATCCCGGGGGTGAACAGCAGCTATCACGTGGGCGTGGATGGTCTCTCGTTACCGCTGGTGGCCATGACGACGATCGTGTTCCTGGCCTGTGCCGTCTACGCCCTGCGCCAGCCCGACCGGCCCCGGATTCAGGCGGCCCTGTTCCTGTTCCTGCAGGGCGTGAGTCTGGGGGTGTTCGTGGCAGCCGACCTCATCCTGTTCTTCGTGTTCTTCGATCTCTCGATCGTGGGCATGTACTTCGTGATCGCCGGATGGGGCCATGGCAACGCTGCCCGCTCGGCCCTGAAGTTCTTCCTCTACACGTTTCTGGGATCACTGGCCCTGCTGCTGGGCTTTATCGGGCTCTACGTGGCCGCCGCACCGCACACCTTCGACATCCCCGAGCTTGTCGCGGCCACCCCGCTCGATGACAGCCCGCTGACCGGGGGGCTGGTGCTGGCGGCGATCGTGGTCGGTCTCGCGGTGAAGACCCCCACCGTTCCCTTCCATACCTGGTTGCCACCGGCCCACACCGACGCCCCGGCGACCGGTTCGGCCGTGCTGGCTGCGGTGTTGCTGAAGATGGGGACCTATGGGTTCGTGCGCATCGCCATGCCGATGCTCCCGGAGGCGTGGCGGTCCTGGGCCTGGGTGATCGTGGCGATCGGTATCGTCTCGGTGCTGTACGGAGCGTTCGTGGCGCTGGCTCAGACGGACCTCAAGCGGATGGTGGCCTACACCTCCGTCAATCATATGGGCTACATCGTCCTGGCCCTGGGTGCGGCGGGTCTGGTCGCCGAGGGCGCCGAGCAGGCCCGCTCGGTGGCGGTCACCGGTGCGGTGGTGCAGATGGTCAGCCACGGGTTGATCACCGCCGCGCTGTTCCTGCTGGCGGGGGTGATGCAGGATCGGGCCGGCACCTATGACATGGGTTCCTACGGAGGCCTGGCCGGTCCCGCGCCGCGGTATGCGGCGCTGTTCGCGGTCGGTGCCTTCGCCTCCCTGGGCCTGCCCGGGTTCTCCGGATTCATCGCCGAGTTCCAGATCTTCGCCGGCAGCATCGCGGTCGCCCCGGTCACCGCCATCGCCCTGCCGGGCATCCTGGTCACGGCCGCCCTGTTCCTGCGGGCGCTGCAGCAAGTGTTCACCGGCCCCACGGAGGGCCGATCGCCCGGGTTCGCGGATCTGCGCGTCCGGGAGCTGTGGTCGGTCGGTCCGCTGCTGGCCCTGTCCGTGCTCATCGGGGTGCTGCCTCGAGTCCTGCTCGAGGTGATCGAGCCGGCCTCCGCGGCCCTGGTCTCCTTGGTCGGGAGGTAACCGGTGGAGGCCTCGATGCAGATGCGGCCCGCCCTGCTGCTGCCGGAGATCCTCGTCTTCATCGGCGGCCTGGTGGTGCTGCTGGGCGGCTCATTCCTGCCCCGCCAGCGGCAGTGGATCGCCCGCGCCGTCGCCGCGGTAGCCCTGCTCGGTGCCACGGTCGCCGCCGCCGTGGCGATGACCGGCCCCGAACAGAGCGCGTTCTCAGGCACCTTCGCTGTGGACGTCGCCACCGGAGCCGCCCGGATAATCGCGGCCCTGACGACCCTGTTGGTCCTCGGGGTGGCCTCCGGGGAACTCGCCGGCTCGCCGCGAGAGTCCGACACCTACGCGCTGCTGCTCTTCGCCACCACCGGGGTGATGGTGCTAGCCGGAACCACCGACCTGCTCGTGCTCGTAGCCGGATTCCTGCTGGTCAGCATCCCCTTGTACGGGATTATCGGCCTGACCGGCGGCCGGGCCGGGGCCGAAGCGGCGATGAAGACCTACCTCATGGGCGCGTTGTCCGGGATCCTGCTCATGCTCGGGGTCACCGTGCTCTACGCCGTGGCCGGGGGCACCGACTACGCCCTGCTGCGGGACGTGCTACCCGGGGCCCCGGCCGCAGCCGTGGGGGTCGGCGTGCTGGGCGTGCTCGCCGGGTTGCTGTTCAAGGCCGGCGGCGTGCCCCTGCACTTCTGGGTACCCGACGCCACACAGGGCACCGGCGGCACCGCCGCGACGTTCCTGACCACGGTCCCCAAGATCGGAGCGCTGGTAGCCGTCTACCGATTCGTGGCCACGATCTCCGAAGGCGACGGCTCCTGGCTGGTCGTCGCAGGCGTGCTGGCCACGACCTCCATGGTCGTGGGCAACCTTGCCGCGTACTGGCAGACCGATCCCCGCCGGCTGCTGGGCTGGTCGACCGTGGCCCAGGTCGGGTTCCTGCTCGTCCCGGTGGCCGCGGCGGGTCGCAGTGATCTGGCACTGCCCTCATTCTTGTTCTACCTCGCCGCCTATGCCCTGGCCAACGTCGCCGCCTTCGCCGTCACCGCAGCGCTGCCCCACCACCGCGAGCTGAGTGACTACCGAGGTCTGGCCCGGTCCCGCCCCGGGCTGGCCCTGGCTCTGCTCGTCGCGCTGCTGGGCCTGGTGGGCACCCCACCGCTGGCCGTGTTCGTCGGCAAGCTCACCACCGCCACCGCAGCCTGGGACGGCGGGCACGGCTGGTTGGCGCTGGTCGTGATGCTCAACAGCGTGCTCAGCCTGTTCTACTACCTGCGCTGGTTCGCGCCCGCATTCGCCCGTCCTACCGATAACGGCGCTAGCTTCCCCCGCCCGGGCGGAGCGGCCACCTGGCCGGCAGCCACCGCCGGGGTGGCTGCCACCGCGAGCCTGGGGCTCGGCATCCTGGCCGGTTTCCTGTGGGCGGCTCTGGAAGGACCCCTGCTGTTCTAAAGACGGTGCCGGCATGGACGTCACCATCGCTGCCGTCGGCGTGATCCTCGCGTCTGACGCGCCACGCTCGGTATGGCCTCTCGGCCACTTGGGCACGGCTTATCCCAGCGCATTCTCGAGACGTTGAGCCTCTCCCGGCTTCGCCAACCCCTCGTGGCGGCACGTGTGAATCGGCTGTAAGTGTTCGTGGTGGCCGGCCCGGGGGCTGGCTGGCAGGGTTGGGGCTGGTAGTCCGGCGCCCGTCGTGACTCCTGAATCGGCTGACCCCTACGGGGTGTCATTCCCGGGATCTGTCCGGCAGGGACCGGGTGCCGGCGCCAGCCCTGGCCCACTACGATGGCTTGATCAGAAGCATGTCCACCGTCGAGATCACGATCCCGACGGCGTGGCTCATTACAGGCCCACCTCGTAGTAACTCTCATCCTGGGCCGACGCCAGCAACGACGTCCCGTCCCAGCGATTCGAGAGGAACATCGTCATGAACACGCTGCCTGCCACTGTAGGGGACATCCACCGATAAGTCGTCGGCGTCGACACCCACGCCGCAACCCACTCCTACGCGATCATCGAAGTCCCGAACGGCGCTTTCATAGATCAGAACGTCTTCCCGATCAGCCCTGCAGAGCTGCGACGCGCCCGAGACTGGATCTCACGCCGAACCGAGGGAGATCTCGACGGTGTACTGATCGTTGTGGAAGGAACTGGCTCCTACGGAGCAGTTCTCAGCGACGTGTGGCAGCGAGCGGGGTACCGAGTCGTCGAGGCACCGACCCCGCGTCCTGACGACGTACGGTCACGCCCCTGACGTCGAGGGAGACGAAAGCGGGCACTAATGGGGCAGCGGGAGCGAGAGCCTCCTGCTGCACTCGTATGGCCTTCAGCGCATCTCGGGAACGGTGAAGGCTGGGAGCAGGGTTCCGATGATGAGGTCGGCGGCGTCCTTGAGCTCGATTCGGCCGGCGGTCACCTCTTCGGCGGCAGCGTTCATGGCCAAATGGGTGACGGCGAGCAGCCAGCTGACCGGAAGCTCTGCGCGGAACACCCCTTCACGCTGTCCGCGTTCGAAGAGACCCTGCATGCGCCCCTCGGCCACCTCATGCATCTCACGGATGCGCGCTGACGGCAGTTCGCGCTGTGCCACTACGAGCACAGAGCGGACGCGTTCCAGGAGAGACCAGCTCGACGTGATGAGGGCTTCGAGCGCTGCCACTGGGTCCCCGTCGAGGGGCACGTTCCCGAGGACGTCCTCGGCCTGCTCGAGGCTGTCCGCGAGGGTCGCATCGATCAGTGCCGCACGGTTGGCGAAGTGCCCGTACAGGGTCATGCGGCCCACGCCGGCTTCGGCGGCGATGTCGGCGACGGAAGCGTCCGGGTTCTTGCGCAGCGCGACCGGCGCGGCGGCGAGGATCTTCGCCCGGTTGCGCTGTGCGTCGGCACGCTGATTGACCCCCAGACCGCTCTTGCCGCGTTCACCTGCTGCGGTCGTGCCCTTGACGTTCGGCATCTTCCACCTCTAACTCGTACGGGAATGTATGGGTTACTCTATCCGTTGTAACCCGTACACTGATGTCTGAGTTCGGTGTTGTGGGGCCCCTCCCACGGGAACGCAGTCAAGGACGGAAGGGCCAGAGGCCATGAGAACGAAGAAGCATGAGACGAACGAGGTGCGTCATGTCTGAGTCAGATGCACCTGTGCCCCAGACGGGGGT
>NZ_JBQSXM010000035.1:0-16022 GCF_052378285.1 Brachybacterium sp. AOP3-A1-3
GTCTCGGAGACACCAACAACGCCGCCGGGCTAGGCCTAGGGCTCGCCCTCTCCAAAGGCTTCATCGAATCGATGCACGGCACACTCACCCCGGAGGACACCCCCGGAGGCGGACTCACAATGGTCATCTCTCTAGCCATGACCGACAGTCCCACAGCGCGCAAGGAAACCAGCTCATGAAAATCCTCATCGCCGACGATGACTCCCAGGTGCTGAGGGCCCTCCGGATCACGCTCACCGCACGCGGATATAAGGTCATCACCGCCAGCAACGGGGCCCAAGCACTCTCCGCCGCGATCGACCACCACCCCGACCTCACGCTCCTGGACCTCGGAATGCCCGAGCTCGACGGCATAGACGTGATCCACGCGATCCGCGGCTGGTCACAAACTCCAATCCTCGTCATCTCCGGACGGACCGGCTCCGACGACAAGGTCGAGGCCCTCGACGCCGGCGCGGACGACTTCGTCACCAAGCCCTTCTCCATCGACGAACTGCTCGCCCGCATCCGAGCACTCACCCGCAGAGCTTCCCCCGACGAACACGAACCGAGCATCCATCTGGGCAACATCACCGTCGACCTCGCCGCGCGCAGCATCACCCGATCGACCGCCACAGGGTCACACCACATCAAGCTGACCCCGACCGAGTGGCAAGTCCTGGACCTCCTTGCCCGTAACCCGGGGAAGCTCGTTACCCGACAAACACTACTGAGCAGCATCTGGGGAACCGAACACATCGAGGACACCGGATACCTCCGTCTGTACATCTCCCAACTCCGCAAGAAGATCGAACCTGAACCCTCAGCCCCACAGTTCCTCCTCACCGAACCAGGCATGGGATACCGCCTAGAGCTTGCGGACGAATAGTCGGTACCGTGGCGCGGGGAGGTCGTCACTCGCGGCGTCGCGAGGGTACGTGCCAAACTGGGGTACCCCAACAGGACAGTTACTCATGGGTCTTTTACGGTTCCCAATAGGGCCCAAAAGTGAACTTCTGCGACACATCTGTCGCACTGGGTATACCCCAGAGTGACAAGCGAGTCGCGGTCCTAGCCCTGTGGAGTTTGACGCTTTGTGGCGGCGTTCTGTGATCGCACGGTGTCGCAGACAGGGCACAGTGTTGGCCTGCCCGAGGAACCATGCGGCCTTGCCGACACTCTGACACGAGGCCCAGTCGAGGTCCTCGACATCCGTGATCGTCAGACCTACCAGCGTGAGGGGCGGGAGCGTGAAGACATCGGCCGGTCGAGACCGGCCGATGTCTTCACGCGGCGGCGGGGCGCGCTGCCCGGGGTGGACCAAGACGATCCTCGTCCGCAACATCCTTACGGAGCGGTGACACAAGTAGACGTCAGTTGGCGTGCTCGTCCGGCGCGCTGTCCTCGGGCTGGACGGTCCATGCGGGAGGCTCGTCCTTACCGGTCGCTTCGTCTTGTTCTGCCTTGTCGCTGGTTCCCTGGGTGATGCCAGGTGCGTGGTGCACCGGGGCATAAATCGCGTAGAGGCGCAGCGGTTCGTCGCCAGTGTTGATCACGTCATGCCAGGTGCCGGCGGGGACCTGGACAGACCACCCATCCGAGACGTTTTGCTCGAAGTCGAGCCGGTCCTTGGCCGGGCCCATGACGGCCCTGCCCTGTCCGGCATCGAGGCGCAGGAACTGATCGGTGTCCTGGTGGACCTCCAGGCCGATGGACTCCCCGACCGGGATAGACATCAGCGTGACCTGCAAATACTTCCCGGTCCACGCCACGCTGCGGTAGTTCTCGTTCCGCCGGGTGGCCTCTTCGATGTCGAACGCGTTCGGGCGGGGCCCGATGTCGTTGATGGTCATTGTGTTCTCCTTTCGTGCTCGGACTTCGAGTCCAAGTCAGCATCATCTTTCGGGGGGAGTCAAGGGTGGGTGGGTTTCGGCGAACCTCGTGGAGGCGAGGAGAGCGAGTACGACGCCGGCCCCAGCGACGACGAGGACGCCGCTTAGTCCGGCTGCAGTGGCGCCCATGGTGGCGACCAGGGCACCGGCGAGCCCGGTGCCGATGGCGATGCCGGCCTGGTTGCCGAGCTCCATCTGCGATGAGGCGCGCCCGACCGTGCCAGCGGCATCACCCTGCTGGTGGAATGATGGGGTGTGGCCACCAACGCTGAGAGAATCCGTGCGCGCGACGCCAAGGTGATCGCTGCAGCGTGGCGTCTGATCGGGAGCGCGGGCGTTGCGTCGCTGACGGTGAAGGCTCTGGCTGATGAGGCTGGTGTGGCGCCGAGCTCGATGCTCTACACGATGCCCAGCCAGGCAGTGGTGCGCGAACGAGCGCTGGAAGCAATCACTCCCCGCATCCGGGATCGGGTCAGCGCCCTGCCCGATGATCTTGAGGTCGGGCCGGAGCGGGCGCGGGCCCTGCTCACCTTGCTGCTGCCGCTCAATGAGGAGCGCTGGCTCGAGTCGTCTGTACTGGTCGCTCTGAGTGCGTGTGCACTCACGGAGCCTGGCCTGCAGCCGGCCTGGCGTGAGGTCGACGGGACCATCCGGGACGTGTGTGCACAGGCTCTACGCGCACTCGGCATCAGGGGCGACGTGGTTGCGCTGGATCATCTGCACGCCTTCATGAACGGGCTGGTGGCCCAGTTGCTGAACCGGGGCGAGGAGCGCTCACCACAGTGGGCAATGGCAGCACTGGGTCACGAACTGGCGAGGTACAGCTCGCATACCTGACCGTGCGGTGGTGCGTGCTCGGTCATGACTCGCCGTGCCGACATGCACGGGTACTTCGGCGGGGTGTCGGGCGTCGGGGCGGGTGCGTAGTGTGGCGCGCCCACTCGGTGGGAGGAGGTGAGTCGGGAGATCGCAGAGGCGCTGGTGGTGGTGGCATTGGTGACGGCACTGCTCAATCTCGCTACGGCTGCGATACGGCTGTTGCAGGAGCGGGATCGGAGCCCTCGGGTGCGCGGCGGGCGACACCGGAAGTGACGGGAGGGGACGGCGGCAGGCCGTCCCCTCCCTTCATGCCACGGCGTACCGAGCTGCGCCCTGGGGTACGCCAGCGGTTACCGACTCTGACCGAGGTTCGGGCAGGTTGCCCAGGAGCCGGTGTTGGCGGCTTCGGCCTCGTCGGTGGCGTCCTGGTAGGCGTCGAGGCGGTCTGGGTCGGGGGCGGAGGCTGGTGCCCAGGCGTGGGCGTAGCCAGCGCTGATGAGTTCGCGCCCGATGTCGGCGCCGGTCTCGAGCTCCACGTAGCGCAGGAGCCTGCCGTAGCGGTCCTGATCGTCTGCCGTCGTGTCGGCTTGGAGGTGCACGCTAGTCCCCTCGGGAAGCAGTGCACGAAGTTGCTCCGTAGCCGCCTCTCCCCCGCATTGGCCTGGTTCGTCGTCGTGGGAGACCTCGGGGGTGTTGATGCCGAGCAGCCGGACGCGTTGAGTCTCGCCGGTCGGGGTGGTGACGTCGATGGTGTCGCCGTCGATGACGTAGTCGACGGTGGCCACCTCCTGGGTCGGCTGCGGCTGCGGCGGCGGGCTCGGGGTCTGGGCGAGGGGTGTGCAGGCTGCTGCGGTGAGCGCAAGGACGAGCAGGGCGAGCGCGCGAGAGACGGTGCTGCCCGTCGGAGCGGGATGGTCGGCAGTGTCCATGACGTGCGGCTCCTTCCCACCGAAGGGGTGGTGTCCTACAGGGTGCGGGTGCGACGTGCTGTGCTCTGGGTGGTGCGGGTGGCGGGGCGGAGGTCGTGGATGTCGAAGATCCAGTGCACCCAGGTCGCGGCGCGTCCGAGCGCTTTGGAGAGTGTCTGCATGGGGACTCCGTCGGTGACCAGTTCGTGGCAGGCTTCGGCGACGGCGCGGCCTTCGGGGCCGCGCATGTCATGGGCACCGGGGCGGCTGCGTGGTGCTTGGGGGCACGCCTCGTACAGGCCGATGATTTGTTCGACCTCGGCGGTCGTGGGTACGCGGCGCTGGGACAGGCGCGGGTACCGGGTGACGGAGGCCTGACCAGCCGTCTCGAGGGCGGTGCGGACGGCTTGGCGTGAGCAGCCGAGAGCTTCTGCGATCGTGTCGAGGGTCTGTCCCTCGCTCCGGCGCCGGCTGACCTCCTGGGGGTCGGCGACCGGTGGCCGGCCCCAGCGGCGGTAGGTGATGTCGTGGCGGGCGGTGGTGAGGCGTCGGACGTGCTCACCGGTGATGCCGCAGTCAGCACCGATTTGCTGCCAGGACTCCCCCGCCGTGTAGCGCGCGGCGGCGTCGGCGGCGATCTCGTCACGACGCTCCGGCGTGAGCCGTCGTGTCGCTCGCTTGCCGCTCTCGTAGGTATGCATAGCGCATCCTCTCGTATGGATCGGCCACGCTGAGCTGGCGGGCTCCTCGTCCTCGTCGCTGTCACTGTCGACCTCATAGGGGCGGTGCCGGCGCATCTACTTGGAGACGTCACCGGCGCGCTGGTGGGCGAGATTTTCGTTGACCGAAAGTTCGCCACTGATTGGGCTGGCTAGTCCAACATGTCCCCCCGGGGACGCATTGGTGCCAGAGGTCCGTCGGGCTGTTGCTTCTAGACTTCTAGGATCTCGGGTCCTCTTGGGGCTGTTTCGTCATCCTGATTGATGCTCGTGGTCGTCCTTGCTTTCGTGTTCATGTTGGTGCTTTTTGCGTGCTCTGGATGGGTCTGATGCGTCGCTGATGCTTGTAGGTCGAGCTGCTGTGTCGTGCTCGTTGAAGTGGGCGGATCGTGTCAACTTCTGTGCAAGCAGCTGGGACAGGCGGCCCAGTTGCTAAGCCCGGGACAGGTGCAGTCCTCGGCGGCTGTCACGGAGGGCTCTCATTCCAGGAGTCCCCCAGTCCCCCAGTCCCCCAATTGTGGGAATGGGGTTATGTGCGCTTGAGCTCTTGCGGGGCAATCTCGGTGCCGGGAGATACACGGCGAACCAGGGAGGGGCGATCCTCTTGGGGCTCCGGGAAGTGGAGCATGCGAGAGGGCCAGATCGTGTTGAGGTGCTGATGCCAGGCGAGCGCGTCGTTGCTCGGGGCCTCGCCGTGGATGAAGCGGTCCGGATAAAGCAGGCGCACTATGTCCCGAAGAAGTGTCGTGGCTAGCCCCGTGCGCTGGAGCGGAGAGGGAACGTGTACTTGCTTGATGATGATGGCCGGTTGTGGCTGAACGTCGCTGCCGTCGACTACTTCCGCCACGTAGTCCTTCAACGTCATCTCAACTGGCCAGCGGCCTGTGTTCAGCCCTTCCAGGGTTGCCCAGGGATGCAGTACGGCCCCTAGTGCCGTGACATACCGGAAGATGTGTACGTACCCACCTGGAGCGCGGTAGATGCTGAAGCGCTGACCCAGCGGCGCGACCTGAGGCTGGGAGGACAGATTCCACTCACGCCGATTTCTCATCTGGATGGTGAGGATCTCCCGGGCGTCGGGGATGACATGCCAGGGGAGTAGGCGGCCGCCGAGAGGGTGATGTTTCCCGTAGTCCCGAATCAAATACTTGCGCCTTCCACCATTCCCCCATTTGGCTTCACTCTTCGCGCAGTTCGGGATAGGCCTTCTTGATCGCGTTCAGGACGAGGTCTCGCTGGCTGATGCCATGCTCGGCTGCCGCGATCTTGAGTCGGCGATGGAAGTCCTTGTCGAGATCGATCGCGAGGCGCACCGTTTCGACAACGGGCTTCTCGGCGAAGCTACTTGCAAACCCCTTGCCGGAGCTGCGGGCGCTGCGGCCCATAGCGGCGCCGAGCTTGTCGGTGTTCTTAGACATCCTGTGCTCCCTGGATGATCGTCAGGATCTCGGCTGCCAGCTTGTCGTAGCCGTGCAGTTCGGTGGGGCGAGAGATGCCGGCAACTTGGCGGATAGCCTCACGCTTGGGGATGTAGGTCTCGAGAGCGTGCACGCTCTCCCCCGATGCTTCGCGCAGCGCTGCCCGAGCAAGACGGAACGTCGTCGATCCGATTTCGGCTCGCGCGAGAAACAGTGCCGCTGGTGTCTCCCCAACCGCTTCCAGCGCTGACCATGCACGAGTGAGCTCGAGACTGGACTGCAAGGTTGGGATGAGGACGAGGTCTGCCGCGGCAGTGGCGGCATCGAGGACCTCGGCGACACCGGGCGGGGTGTCGATGACGACGAACTGTGTGCGAGGCAGAGCTCGGCGGATCGTCGCGGCAGACCCGGGGACAACCTCAAAATGTAGCGCCTCTCCCCCGTCTTGCGCGTTGTAGGCCCATTCAGTGGCGGAGGCTTGAGGGTCAGCATCGACGACGGTGACATCGCCATGCTCAGCAAGGGCCGTCGCAAGGAAGAGCGAAGTGACTGTCTTGGACACCCCGCCCTTCGGGTTCAGGCACGTGATCACAGTGGTCATGCGCACCACCATAAGACCACTCCCCCAACTGTGCGCAACCCCATGCCCCCATACGGGGGTAACCCCATATGGGGTTCTGGTGTAATGGCCATCTAATCAGATGTTGGTGCAGGTCAACGACACGCAGTGGGATGCCGAAAAAGCGTCGCCCACGAGCATCTGGCGTGTAGCGTCGTCGTAAGGACAGAAAAAATGAGCGCCCAACCGGTGGCAGCCAGTTGGACGCTCGCTTCACCCCGAACACGAAACTTCGGGGAGAAAGCCTGGTTATGACCATACCGTCGTCTCCCGACAGTGGGGGAGCAGGCACGCCCAGCGTGTTTCCCACGGCACAGCAGCCG
The DNA here is from genome assembly GCF_052378285.1 of Brachybacterium sp. AOP3-A1-3. NCBI lineage: Bacteria > Bacillati > Actinomycetota > Actinomycetes > Micrococcales > Dermabacteraceae > Brachybacterium > Brachybacterium sp. AOP3-A1-3. The sequence goes on from NZ_JBQSXM010000035.1 coordinate 6,678, forward strand.
CCACCCTCGCGCCCCTGGGACGACCTCGAGCCGGGACCGCGACCGTCACAGTGGACCGACCCTTCCACCGGCCAGGCAATCCATAGCTACAGCCCAGACCTGTTCGCGGCGCCGAGCGCACCCGGAATCCGCACTTGCGGGTGGGACGCCGTGCAAGCACTGACCTTCCTTCAGCACCTCGGACGAGACGCCTTCCAAGCCAGCCGAGACCGAGACTTCTCAAGAGCCTGGAAGAAGAACATCGAGACCGGGGAGACCAAGCCCCGCATGTTCCCCGTCGGGACGCCAGCACTGGAGCGTTGCCAGTACGCCGTCCTGACCCACCCGCAGTACACGGCAGCGCTCGTTTTGGACATCGACCGCCCCAGCCACAAAGCCGGCGGACAGATCACCGACCTTCACACCAAGGTCCACACCACCTTGGACCGCCTAGCTATCGCTGGATACGGCCCAGCATGGCTGGGGATCAACCCCCTCAACGGCAAAGCTCAGGTGATCTGGCTGATCGATCCGGTCTATGCGGGGGAGGGGCGCACGAGCCCGAACACTCGTCTGCTGTCCATCGCCACGACCGAACTCAACCAGCTACTTGGTGGCGACCTCGCCTTCAGCCACCGCTTCTCCAGGTGGCCCCTCCATAAGTCGAGCGACCCCACCGCATATCGTTGGCACTGCCAGCACAACCAGATCGTTCGTCTGACAGACCTGGTGGCGGAGGTGCGAAGAATGACCAACACACAGACCCCCGAAAGAGGCGAAGGGGAGAAGCAGTACCCCAGCGGCCGCGACCGTATTGAAGCGGCACGCAAAGCCACGGCTGAAGCCCAGACGCTGCGGGCTCTTGCTGAGCAGCTGCCAGAGACCTCGCAGATTGCTCCAGCAGCAGCTGGCGTGATCGACGGTGTCCGGGTGATGTGGGTCAGTGCAGGAAGGGCTGCCCGCGACGAGACCGCCTTCCGACACGCCCTCGCGACAGCACACCGCCTCAAAAAGGCCGGCGACGCACTCAAGGACGCGAAGCTCATTGATGCTTACGAGCGGGGCTACAACGTCGCCCAAGCGGTCGGAGGCGACGACCGCGAACCAGATCTGCCCCCCATGCGTGACCGCCTCACCATGGCCCGCCGCGTCCGCGGTTACGTCACCGCAGGCGTCACCAACCCCACGACGCGCACAGGCGGCAACTCACGCATGTCGAGTGCAGGCCGCAAGGCTCTAGCGACCCTCGGACGTCGTGGTGGCCAGCGCGCCGCCGAGCGCTGGAAAGATCCCGAGAGCGAGTACGCGGAACAGCAGCGAACCAACCTGGCTACTGCGAACCAGAAGCGTCAGTGGCAGGGGACTGCGCTTCGCGCCCAAGTCCAGAGCACCATCCTGTCCACACGCGTCCAAACAGGGCGAGACCCCTCAACCAAAGAGCTAGCGGGGGAGTACGGAGTCAGCGAGCGACGCATCAGGCAGCTCCGCGATGAACTTGGCCTGGCTGCGAAACGGGGGCGCCCGCCGAAAAGGGAAACGCCGTAAGCGGTATACGGTTCCCCCGCGCGGTCCCCGCGCGAACTTCATCCTTGTGATTACTGCAGGGGTCCGCTGATCGGGCTGGTCGCGAGTAGCCACTACATTTGGTTCGAGTCCTGGCCCTTGTCCACTTGTACTTCAGGAGCACCCGAGAGCTCTTCACTCTCGTGGAGGAGTTCTAGCTGTCACTGTTCCCTAGCTCTTCCATGAAGCGGTTGTACTCGTTGAGCTCTGCCTGTCTGGTCTCGACGTCGTGATGCCAGTAGCGCTCTTTCAGTACCGGCAACATCTCCTGCAGAGCGGCGCGGAGGTAGAACCCACGTGAGCGTCCCGTATGGCGCGCGAGCGCATCAAGCTCGTGCACAAGCTCATCGTCCATGCGTGCAGAGACAACCTTGTAGCCGACGCGAGGGGCCCCGCTACGGTGATCGCGATGAGGGTCGAAGCTGTTCTGGTTTAGCGACATGTAGACAATGTTTACACATGGGCAGTGCCCATCAAAGAGTCGGCTCCTTGAGCGGCTGCCGGTTGGTCGTGCGACCCCTGGACGGGGTCGCCTGTGACGCGCTTCGCGCATCACGGCGGGTCTCGTGCCCGACTCCCGGCGTTCGCTTTGGGGAGTCGTCGGGCACGAGACCCGCCCCTGGTTTCTAGCGCGCTGTGTCCTCCTCTGTCGGTGCGCTAAAAACCGATGCAAGGTATGATTGCGCGTGACACAACGGGGCGCACCGTTCGTTCCTCACTGCCCCGTCGTGTCCCACACAATCGACCTTGCTCCTACGCGGAGAGCGAGCGACCGGAGGTCGCGGTCCTCGCCAGGGCTCGGACGAAAGGGGATCCATCGTGCCGACCGACTCTCATCCCGAGCGCGCCGAACTGGCGCGCGGCAACGCGTCGACGACAGGCGAGCAGTCGGCATCTGGCGAGCAGGAGCTGCCGGACTGGTTGCGTGATGCGATCGCGCAGTCGAACCGCGAGGCGCGGCGCGAGCAGGCGGATCCCTCGCTGCGCAAGAGTGCGGGCCGCCCCGCGAGAGGCGATGCGAAGCGGACGCATCGAGTGGGCATCTCGCTAAGCGCAGACGAGCTCGAGGCGTGGCAGCACTTGGCCCAGACCAGTGGCAGGGGCTCGGTCGCGCGGTGGGCACGAGAGCGCGTGACGAGCTCAATTTCGCTGCATGAGCTCGGACATAGCGATGTAGGCGGAGAGGTCGCCGGGCTGCGGGCGGACCTGGGGCGGGTGGGCAACAACCTCAACCAGATCGCGCGCGCACTGAACACTGCTGAACGCGGCGGGGCTGACGGGCCGGGCAACGCTGACGTGTTCGCGGCGGTCGATGCTGCGCGGGAGCAGCTGGCGGCGATTCGTGAGTGGACGAGGGGGCAGTCGTGATCGCGAAGATCACCCGAGGGCAGCGCGTGGGGGACATCGCCGCGTACCTGCATGGGCCGGGCAAGGCGAACGAGCACCAGTACCTGCGCGACGGGCGCCGGCACTCCGGAGGAATGGTGATCGCCTCGAACATCGGCGCCGAGGGCGCGACCGACCCTGCAGAGTGGGCCGCGGACCTACGGCACACGCAAAAGCAGCGCCCGGACATCACCAAGCCAATCTGGCAGGCATCACTGCGCGCCGCTCCAGGGGACCGGAGCATGGATGACCGTGAGTGGTCCGATATTGCCTCACGCTTCATGGACGAGATGGGGGTGGGGGAGCATCCATGGGTTGCCGTCCGTCACGGCGAGGACCACATCCACGTGGTCGTCACCCGCGTCAACGACACCGGCGAGGTCTGGCACGGACGCAATGACCGCCGACAAGCACAGGTCGCTTGTACCCGGATCGAGAAAGAGCATGAGTTAGAGCAGGCCCCTCGACGTCGTGTGCAGTCGAAGAAGACCATCACCGAGCAGCGTGCGGAACATCGTGAGGCTGCGGCAGTGTCACCCGAGCAGCGCCGGCTGCGGCGCAGCGTCCGTCAGTTCACCCAGAACCAATGGGATGCACTGGAACCGGAGCTACAAGGCGTCATGCGCACGACCCGCCCCGAACGAGTACCTGGCGCACACGTACGGCCTCGAGTAGCTGTACAACAGCCGGACACCGTGAATCAGCGCGGCCGGCGAGATGGAGCAAGGACGTACCGGCAGCAGGTGAAGCCGGCCCGTGAAGGCTCAGACCGGGAACGCGGGCGTTGAGCTGCCGCGAATGCTCCGCATCCTTGCCCTCGATGAGCTAGGCACCTCCCTCTCCTGCAGCCAGCCCGGGAGGGTCGAGCTGGCGTGAATGGTGTGCGGCCACGCTGACCGTCCAACTGCGATGGCTACGAAAGCGCTGAACGGGACGCCGGGCTGTACGTCGACGTCCCGGAGCACTGGCAGGATGGCCTGTGTGTTGATCGCCTACGTCGATGAGTCCTACGACCACGACACCTACTTCATCGGTGCCGCCGTGGCCGACGAGGCAACCTGGGAGCTCGTTGCCGAAGGCTTCGAAGCGGTGCGTCAGCGCACGACTCCACGGCACTCGGTGCCCGCCGACGCCGAGTTCCACGGCCACGAACTCATGGGTGGGCGCGGCGACTGGCGTGCCCTGCGAGGGCGGCACCGTGAGGCGGCTGGCATCTATGCAGCTGCCCTCCAAGCAAGTCTCGACGCGGGCGTTCGTTACCTCTTCCGCGGCGTCGACGTTCGCCGCCTGAACGCTCGCTACGCCTACCCGCGCTCTCCGCATTCGGTCGTCCTGAGCCACCTCCTGGAGCGCCTGAACGACTACAGCAAGACTCACGGCGGCGGTCAGCAGACCATCGTGGTTGCCGACCAAATCGCGACCCAGGAACAGCACCAAGCACAGTTTGAGGACTACCAGAGGATCGGAACCGACGGCTACCGATCCAGCACCCTGGCGAACATCTCATCACCCATCAATTTCGCCGACTCGCGCCTGTCACCAGGGCTGCAAGCCGTCGACATGGCCACGTACATCCACCGCCGCGCCTCGACTGTCATCAACCAGCACCCCAGGGCGCAGGCAACGACGGACCGGCTCACCAAGCTGATCTACCCGGCTACGGTCCACCGGTGGGTCTGGCGGCCATAAAACTAGGGCCCCACCGAAGCGGGGCCCTAGGCTGGCAACGTTCCGGTAACCGGCCCGTTGTCTGACCAGTCTACGCCCCTCCCTCGAGCCGCGCTATGCGCCGCAGCACAGCGCATCCGCTTCGCAGCTGACCGCGCCCTCCGCCCTCGGCATTGCTCGACCTGTAGTTGCAATGTGCATAACTTCTATTATGCGCACTCGCTGGGTGAGGTGATGACAATGTCGAGACGCTCACGGGATCGGGAGGTCGGCGGCTACCTGGAGATCCCTCGTTTCGCAAGCGAGGGTCCGCTTGTACATCGCTCGGCCAGTGACCACAACGTCATTCCCAGCAAGAACTCAGGCGTCGTTAGGCACACCGAGGGCGCGGCGCGAAGATTGGTGCCCGCGCCGTGAACGCGCAGAGGCACATCCGGCCGTAGCCTCGTTACATGGGACTTTCATACGACGAGGTTCGAAACCTACCTCTCCCCGACCTCAGCCTGAATCTGCTCCGGTCATTGGGCGCTGACCCAAACTTCAACAGTCTGATCCAGGGATTCAAGCAGCGTGGCGGCTACAACCAGCCCCCACCTGACCTTGAGGACATGCTGGCCCGGCTGTCGGATGCATGGGCATGGCTCGAGTCACATGCCCTGATCGGCCACTCTTCCAAGAACCCCCAAGGCAGCAACTGGAGCCGAGTCACGAACGCGGGAAAGACTCTATTGGAGGATCCCAACGCAATCTCGAAAGTCTGGGCGGAGGACCGCCTCACGGGCGAGCTCCACCCGGCGCTGTCATCGGCACGAACCAACTTTGCACTCGGTGATTATGAGACGGCTTCTTTCGCCGCAATGAAAGCCGTCGAGGTGGAGGTTCGTCGCGTCGCCGGCCTGGCGAACGAACTCCTCGGCGTGGCCCTAATGAGGAAGGCCTTCAGTCCGAAAGATGGCGTGCTCCGCGATCCGGGTGCAGAGGGTGGAGAACAGCAGGCCATCGCCGACCTGTTCGCAGGCACAATCGGCGCCTACAAGAACCCGGCCAGCCATCGCACCGTTCGGTTCGACGACGCGGTGGAGGCTGCCGAAGTGATCCAGCTCGCCGATCTGCTCCTTCGCATCGTGCAACGGGCCGACGCTCGGCTGCATCCGTGACGCATCTACAAGTTCGCGCTGATCGGCACGTCGATGCGGTCTCGCGCAACCACGATGCCGTCCTTCACGACGTAGCACTCGACGAGGTGGTCGCCGCGGAACTCGGTGCGCTCGTGCCTGCCCGTCGCGCGGTTCGACCGGACGATCTGTCCGCGGATCTTGTTGCGACGTTCGGCTTCGTCGCCCTGATTGAGCACCTTCCAGCGGACGTCGTACGGACCGGGGACGTTGCATTCGGTGACGGCGAAGTCCAGTTCCTTGTTGGGGAGGAGCAGACTCTTGACCTGGAGGACCTCTCTCAAAGACGCCGGACGCCATCCATTTTGGGTGACGGCGCAGTCGATCGCGAGGGTGTACTGGATGTCGACGGGGTACTCCTGCTCGATGAACTCCTCCGTGTTATCGAAGGAACGAGCGGACTCGGTGGCGTTGAGCGGCACCGCGGTTCCGAACACCTCGCGCCACTTCTGATTCGCTGAGGCCTTGCTTTCGTTGGCGATCGCCTCGAGGCAGCGGTTGTGCGCCTTCTTCGCCTTGGGCTGGAACCGCGCTTTCACCTTGACGCGCTGGTTGCTGCCCAAGGCCAAGTAGTAGTCCTTATCCGGCTCGTCCTTGAGGAAGCCGAAGAAGTCACGAACCATCAGGTCGAATGATCCAGTCCCGGCGGAGTCGTAGTCGTTCGTCTGGGCGAAGAACCGGTGAACCAGGGTGTCAATGAGCAGGCCACCCACATTCACGCCGTTGGCGTTCTTCCACGCTCGAGCCATCCTCGCGAGGTGGCGCATGTTCGTCGAGGTGCGGTCGTTGCACTCCTTGGTCGCCTCGATCTCGGCGCGAGGCTTCGTGACCTTCCAGCTCTCCGAGACCGTGTCAGGGTAATCGAAGCTGCCGTCGGAGTTCTGGAACGCTGGCTGCACTTCGAACTTGAAGGCGTTGCTCTTGAACTGCACGCGCACGACGCACTGGTCTACGCGGATGTCGGTGTTCGAGTAGCGAGCCTTTAGGTCGTCTCGGACGCGCTCGAGCATTCTCCGCGGACCAGTGTCGCCGTTGTAGTTGGCCCGGATCCCGGGCGGGAGGATGAAGATCATGTCGAGATCGGACACGCCCTCGATGGCGGTGTGTCGCCCGTAGGAGCCAACCATGAGCTTGTGGTCGGTGCTGCCCTCCTTGGACCGGAAGTCCTTGTTCAGCGCCTTGGTGATCTCATCCCTGCGTGACGCGACCGTGTCCGCCGTGTCGCCGACCTTGAGATTCGTGAGCAGCGCGTCGAAAATCTCGGACGTCTTCACGACCGTGCCTCGCCTTCGTGGAGCCGAAGCGCTTCGGGGAGGAACAGATCTATCTCTGGAGGAGTGAAAGTCATCTCCTCGTTGTGCTTGAGCCCTTCCTGCGCCCGCGTGAACGCCTTCGGGCTCGTCCTCGGCGCGTCGGCGTAGGCGGCGCGGGTGACGTCCTGCAGCTCGTCGCGACGAGCTCTCGCCTGCTCGTCGGAGACGTCGCTGGACATCAGGTCGGAGATCAGGGAGATGTAGGACTCGCGAACATCCCAGAGCCGGGACGCAATGCCGCGATGGGCGTCGGATTCGTCCGCGAACCTGAAGGTCTTTGCACCGAGGCTGACCCAGGTCACCAGGAGCGCGATGGACGATGTCGCGAGGCTGGTCAGCACCGGCTCACCCAACAGGCCGACCACCGCGACAATGAAGGTACCGGAGCTGATGGCCGTGAGGGCGACGAGGACGCCCTGCTGCCACCGGTGCTTGTTGAAGCAGATGTCCGCCTGCTTTTCATGGGTCTTGTGGCTGTAGACCACGCGCCCGAAGGACTCTCGTACCTGCGCCAGCAGGTACGGGTCACGTCTGACCATGCCTGTGCGGCCAGGTACGCCAGTCGCCTCGTTCGTCATGTCTCTCCGATCATCGTCGCCCCAGGACGATGCATCCTGGAGGGGACTCTCCGGCCCCACGCTATTCATAAGAGCGACGCCTGACGTTTATCACTGCACATGTTGCGAGTATGGACGGCGGCACCGACAGGCAAGTCTCCTGGCGAAGCTATGCGGATCCGCGATGCTCGTCGGCCACCGGGCCGAGCCTGTACGACAGGGTGGCATCCACAGCAGCTCGCGACTGGTCAGGGCGCAAGCACCTCGGGCGGGCTGTTCAAACACCCCGAGGTTCTTGTCTGCCCACCACGCCCCCTCCCCACGGTTCTCGAGGAAGGACCAGGACGGCTTGTTGGGGTACATCGCCGCGACCGTGTCGTCGGCGCCGGGCAGTGCCACCAGCACCTCTCGAGCCTTCCCCACCCGCCGAGGTCCCCAATGCCCCTCAGGAATCTGCCAGGTCGGCGTAGCGCTTGAACAGCACCTCTTGACGTTCTTCCTCGGTTTGTAGGGCCTTCCTCGCGCCGAAGGCCTTATCGACGACCCGATCCAACGCGTCGTGCGCCTTGATGAGACGGGGGTCCATGGCGAGCTTGTTGTAGTGCTGCGCAAGTGCACGTTCAGGACGGAGCGCCCTGGCATCGAGTACCCCTTGACCGGCGGCGATGATGGCGTCGCGCGCGCTGTCGCTGAGCTCGGGCAGCGGAAAGGTGTTCCACACGATCGTTGCCGAGAATCGGAGGTCGGACTTGATGCGGCCTCCGACAGCTTTCTGCCAGGCGAGGAACATGGAGCTGCCGATCAGGGCGAAAAGGTAGCCGGTGGCGTCCTCCGCAGTGAAGTTCGCGTCCCCGGCGATGACCTCCGGACTGAAGTACGCAACGGTCGCGAAGCGGCGCGTTTCGGAGAAGTGTCGAGGGATGCAGATGTACGGCACGGCTGGCTGACGGCGTTCGGTGAACAGGTGCGCCGTGGCGGCGCTTGCTTGGGTGGAGAGCTTCTTGGAGCCGGCCCTGAACGCGCGGCACGCTTCGACTCGCTCACGTAGGAAGCGTGATCGAGCCAGATCATTCGGGTCGAGCTCCTCCATCCACAAGCACCATCGGCCAGTATCGTGGATGAGCTCACGGGCACCAACAAACCGACGAACGTACTTGCGGGCGACGGGGTCCGAAGTCGCGGCAATGTACCCATCGCTGTCGAGAAGAAGGTTCCCGTCGTCCGTTGGTTGCGACCCCTTGACCACAGGCGGCAACGCAGCAGCGATCGGCTTAGAGCGCTTCTGAATGTAGAAGGTGGGAGCGTCAAGGAGGTAAGGGCTGATGCTGCGGGCAGGCTTGCGCGTTGGAGCGGACGTCACCGTCTCGTAGTCGTAGAGCGCAGCGGGTTGCCTCTCGTGCTTGTCGAAGCCGACGATGACGCAGTGCACGTGCGCCATGTCGGGGGCCTCGGAGCTCCAGGCGAACGTGCGGTGCGCGAACCGGATGCGCCACCCCTCCTCGAGGATGGGACGGAACAGCGCCGGGACGGGCTGCCCCTGGGTGATTGAGTTCGTCGAGACGAATGCGAATCGTCCACCGGCGGCAGGCTTGAAGTAGTCGATAGCCTTCTTGTACCACCCGGTCACATAGTCCAAATACCCGTCGTATTGCCGGCCCCAAACAGCCTTAAGGTCCTCGGTCTGGTCGGCCTGCTTGGTGTACT
>NZ_JBQSXM010000036.1:0-15260 GCF_052378285.1 Brachybacterium sp. AOP3-A1-3
GACGTTGGAATGGGGTGAAGATTGCGTCCTTGCGCTCATCGTCCACTCCGATGCCGTGATCGACGATCCGGATCTCGACGCGGTGCGCGAAGGTGCTGGTTGCTACTCGCACAGGAACGTTCGGTGGACTGAAGCGCTGCGCGTTGAGCAATAAGTTGACGAGCACGCGCTGGAGAAGAACCACGTCGATGGAGACGTGCGCCCCCTCGTGATCGAGCGCGAGTTGGACGTCGAGAGGACCGAGTTGGAGCTCGTCGAGGGCGGGGGCGATAGCGTCGGCCGGATCCGTCGGTTTTGTCGTGATGCTCAGGGCTTTTGCTTGCAGTCGGCTGACGTCGAGTAGGTCGGTCAGCAGCGAGGACAGCGCGCTCAGACTCTCACTGGCCGTTTCGAGGAGTTCCTGCCGGTCGGTGGGGGATAGTGCGGGTCCTGACGCGCGCATGCCGCCCACGGCCGCTGTGGCAGCTGCCAGGGGGCGTCGCAGGTCGTGGCTCAGCGCGGACAGCAGAGCACCGCGGACACGGTCCGAAGCGGCTATCGGTTCGATCTGCTCCGCGGTTTCTTGCAGCCGTTGATGCTCGAGGACCGCGGAGATCTGTGCGGTGACGACCGAGAGAAGGCGGCGGTCTGAGGCCCGCAAGTCAGGGCCATACATTTCAAGTGTGGCCCCCTCGCCAAGGTCGAGAGTGGTCGAGGGGAGCGCCTCGTCGGTGTCGCCCGCGGCAGCGATGATGGCCGTCGTGGAGCGCACAACGGTGGCGCGCAGTCGGAATGCTTCGCGGGTGCGGTCGACCAACGCTTGGATCGCATTACTACCTTGTAGGACACTGCCCGCGATGGCCTGGATCAGCTCAGATTCGGCGGCGGCGCGCCGCGCGGCTCTGGTGCGGCGCGCGGCGAGATCGACGACGACGGAGACCAGGACGGCGATTATCACGTAGAGGAGGAGAGCCTGAGCGTGTGACGCGTCGTCGATGGTGATCGTCAGGAACGGTTGGATGAAGAAGAAGTCCAGCGTGATGCCGGAGAGAACGGCAGCGAAGAGAGCCGGCCACAGCCCTCCGATGAGAGCCACTATAACGACGAGTAGTTGATACGCCAGGACTTCAGTCGTGATGGACTGTTCATTGCGCACGGTGATAAGTGCCCAGGTCAACGCGGGCCCGCCCACTAGGGCGGTGACCCCACCGAGGAAACGGCGGCGCCTCGTGAGCGCTCCCCCGATTCGGGGAAGGGTGTACCTACCGCCGGCTGCAGGATGGTTGACGATGTGGACGTCGATGTCTCCGGACTCGCGGATCACCGTCGCCCCGATGCCGGGCCCGGTCACCGCGGCAGAGAGCCGACCACGCCGACTCGCGCCGAGCACGAGTTGAGTGGCGTTGGCCGATCGCGCGTACTCCACCAGTGCCGAGGGGACGTCCTCCCCGATCACCTGAGCGAACGTCCCGCCGAGTTCCTCGACCAGGGCACGTTGCTGGGCCAGGGAAGCGGGATCGGCCGCTCGCAGGCCGTCGTGGCTGCTGACATGTACCGCGATGATCTCGCCTCCGCCGGAGCGGGCCGCGATGCGGGCACCGCGTCGCATCAGGGTCATTCCTTCGGGGCCACCGGTGAGGGCGACAACCACCCGCTCGCGTGCTTCCCAGGTCGAGGCGATCCCGTGTTCGGTGCGGTAGTCCCTCAGAGCGTGATCGACCTCATCGGCCAGCCACAGTAGCGCCAGCTCCCGCAGAGCCGTGAGGTTGCCGAGACGGAAGTAGTTCGACAGCGCCGCATCGATCCGTTCGGCAGGATAGACGTCACCGCCGGTCAGGCGGTCGCGGAGGGCCTGAGGTGCGAGGTCGACAACCTCCACGTTCGTAGCCCTGCGCAGGAAGCGATCGGGAACGGTTTCCTGCTGGGGGACCCCGGTGATCTGCTCGACCACGTCGTTCAGGGACTCGATGTGTTGGATGTTCAGCGTCGAGATGACGTCGATACCGGCGTCGAGAAGGTCCTCGACATCCTGCCAGCGCTTCTGGTGCCGGGAGGCGGGTGCGTTCGTGTGGGCGAGTTCGTCGACGAGGGCGATCTCGGGTGCGCGTGCCAGCGCACCCTCGAGGTCCATCTCCTCAAGGACGACGCCGAGATGTTCCACGCTCCGGCGGGGAAGTATCGGCAGGCCTTCGGTCATGCGAGTTGTCGCGCTTCGCCCATGAGTCTCGACGATCGCGATGACTACGTCCTTGCCCTCGTCGAACAGACGGTGGCCCTCTGCGAGCATGTCGTAGGTCTTTCCGACACCGGGAGCGGCACCGAGCAGCACTCGAAGCTTCCCCCGTCTGCTCATGCTCAGTCCTCCTCCTCGTCAAGGGCCAGGTTAAGCTCCAGCACGTTCACGCGGGGCATCCCAATGGCACCAAGATCGGGCCGCTCAGTGTGGGCTTGAACGAGGTCTCGAACCTCATCTGGGGAGACTCCACGCGCCCGGGCGACTCTGTCGATCTGAAGGGTGGCGTACTGGGGGCTGATGTGAGGGTCCAAGCCCGATGCGGATGCCGTGAGGGCGTCGGCAGGGATCTCCGAGGCGTCGACGCCGTTAAACTGCGCGATCTGCATCCGTCGCTCCTGGATCGACGCCGTAAGGTCCTCGTTCTCAGGACCCAAGTTCGACCCCGATGAGGCTCCACCGTCATATCCGTCACCGGCCGCGGAGGGCCGCGATTGGAAGTACGCGGCGATCGGGTCTCCTTCGGCGTCGGTGAAGCTTTGGCCGAGGAGAGAGGACCCGGCGGGCGCCCCCTCGGCGTCGTAGACGATCGAGCCGTTGGCTCGGGCGGGAATGAGCAGCTGACCGACACCGGTCAGAACGAGGGTATAGAGGACCCCCAGCGCGACTGTGAACAGCACCATGGAACGCACCGCAACCTGGACGGAGCGGACGGTGGAACGGGTAGAGGTATGCATGGGTGAGACCTTTCACGAGCCACTGAAAAGAGTGAGCAGTACGAAGACCGCCCCCGTGAGGAGATAGAGCAGGGCGAGGACGGCCACGTAAAGGCCGACGGCGACACCGGCGATGCGCAGCGCTTCCCATCCGCTCCGCGGGCGGCCGCGCTTGAGTATCGACACTTCAGAACCCCGGCAGCAATCGGACGGCGAGGTCGATCAGCCATATCCCGATGAACGGCGTGATGACGCCGCCCACGCCGTAGATCAGCAGGTTGCGGCCCAGCACCTGAGAGGCGTCGCCGGGCCGGTAGGGCACACCTCGCAGAGCCAGCGGGATCAGGAAGACGATCACGATCGCGTTGAAGATGATCGCGGAGAGCACCGCGGAGGCCGGGGAGCTGAGGCCCATGATGTTGAGGACTCCGAGCTGTGGGAAGACGCCCATGAACATGGCGGGGATGATCGCGAAATATTTGGCGAGATCGTTGGCGATGGAGAAGGTGGTCAGCGCGCCGCGGGTCATGAGGAGCTGCTTCCCGATGCGCACGACGTCGATCAGCTTCGATGGGTCGGAGTCGAGGTCGATCATGTTCCCCGCCTCCTTTGCCGCGGAGGTGCCGGAGTTCATCGCCACGCCGACATCGGCCTGGGCGAGCGCTGGGGCGTCGTTCGTCCCGTCGCCCGTCATCGCGACGAGCTTCCCGCCGGCCTGCTCTTTGCGGATGTAGGCGAGCTTGTCCTCCGGCGTCGCCTCGGCAAGGAAGTCGTCGATACCGGCCTCGTTGGCGATCGCGGCCGCTGTGAGGGCGTTATCGCCTGTGATCATCACGGTGCGGATGCCCATGGATCGCATCTGCGTGAACTTTGCCGCCAAACCCTCTTTGACCACGTCCTTCAGATGCACAACGCCCAACAGCCGGCCATGGCCCTCACAGGTGCGGGAGGCGACGACCAGAGGGGTCCCGCCGCTACGGGAGATCTGTTGGACCGCGGAGTCGACGCTCCATCGCGCGGCGTCGTCGACGTCACTGCCGTCTGTTTCGAGCCAGGCGATGATCGCTGTGGTGGCACCCTTGCGGATCTGCAGGCCATCCGGCGTGTCGAGACCCGACATGCGAGTCTGCGCGGTGAAGGGAACGATCTCCCCCTCGGCGTGGGGGTCCACCTCGACGCCGCGGGCCCGTGCGAGCTCCACGATCGAGGCGCCTTCCGGTGTGGGATCCGCCAAAGAGCAGACAGCAGCCGTTCGGATCATCTCGGGCAGATCCACCCCGGGGGCGGGCAGGAACTCACTCGCGCGCCGGTTCCCGTAGGTGATGGTTCCCGTCTTATCGAGCAGCAGGGTCGTGACATCGCCCGCCGCCTCCACGGCGCGACCGGACATGGCTAGCACGTTGTGCTGAACCAGCCGGTCCATACCCGCAATACCGATTGCGGAGAGCAGCGCACCGATCGTGGTCGGTATCAGGCACACGAGCAGTGCGACCAGTACCGGGACGCTCACCGGAGCGGCGGCATAGGACGCTATCGGGTGCAGCGTCAGGGCGACCACGACGAAGACGATGGACAAGCTCGCCAACAGGACTCCCAGGGCGATCTCGTTGGGAGTCTTCTGCCGAGAGGCGCCCTCGACGAGGGAGATCATCCGATCCACGAAGGTCTCACCGGGCTTCGAGGTGATCCGTACGACGATCCGATCCGACAGCACCCGGGTGCCGCCGGTGACGGCGGATCGGTCGCCACCCGCCTCACGGAGGACGGGCGCGGACTCTCCGGTGATCGCGGACTCGTCGACCGACGCGATTCCCTGGACGATGTCGCCGTCTCCAGGGATGAGCTGCCCCGCTGAGATCACGACGACGTCACCCAGAGCGAGGTCTGATGAGGCGATCTCGCGGACATCGGCGCGCTCTGCGGCGGGGTCGTTCGTGTCGTCGTAGTTCTCGATCCGCTGCGCCATGGTGCTGGTGCGGGTCCTACGAAGTGACTCCGCCTGGGCCTTGCCCCGGCCTTCGGCCACCGACTCGGCAAGGTTCGCGAAGATCACCGTGAGCCACAGCCACACGGCGATAGCCGAGGAGAAGGCCGCGGGCACGGCGGTGCCACCCGAGGGGGAGGGACCGCCGAGGAAAGGCTCCGCGATGGCGATCAGCGTCGTGAGGGCGGCCCCGACCCAGACGATGAACATGACTGGGTTGCGCCATTGCTGGCGCGGGTCGAGCTTGCGCAGCGCGCCAGGAACGGCGGTGCGCAGCGTCGTCCAGGTGGAGGCCCGCTGCGGGCGGCCGGTGGAAGGGGCCGACGCAGGGGTTCGGACAGGGGTAGTGGTGGACATGTCTTACATCAACCCTTCCGCCAGGGGACCTAGCGCGAGTACGGGGAAGTAGGTGAGAGCCGTGATGAGGATGGTCATGACGACGAGCAGGCCGACGAACAACGGCCGGTGGGTCGGCAGAGTGCCGGCGGTCTCAGGGACTCTGCCTTGCGTAGCGAGGGAACCGGCCAGCGCGAGCACGAGCACGATGGGAAGGAACCGACCCAGCAGGATCGCGACGCCCAGGGCCGTGTTCATCCAGGGCGTGTTGGCAGTGAGCCCAGCAAAGGCGGACCCGTTGTTGTTCGCTGCCGAGGTGAACGCGTAGAGCACTTCGGAAAGCCCGTGCGTTCCGGGGTTCCAGATGGACGTGGACACGACATCGTCACGGACCCCGGGTAGGGCGAAGCTCAGGGCGGTGCCAGCGAGCACGAGAGTGGGGCTCACCAAGATGTATAGCGCCGCGAGCTTGATCTCGCGCGGGCCGATTTTCTTGCCGAGGTACTCGGGCGTGCGACCGATCAGCAGCCCGGAGACGAACACGGCGATCATCGCGAGGATGAGCATGCCGTAGAGACCGGATCCGACGCCGCCGGGGGCGACCTCGCCGAGCATCATGTTGAGCATCGGCATCATTCCGCCGAGCGCGGTGAAGGAGTCGTGCATGGAGTTCACGGCACCGGTTGAGGTGCCGGTGCTGGTCGTGGCGAACAGCGTGGATCCGAAGATCCCGAACCGCTGCTCCTTGCCTTCCATGGCAGCGCCGGCTGCTTCCGGTGCGGAGCCCAGCCCCGCCGATTCCAGTGCGGAGAGGATGGTGTAGGAGGCGAGGAACAAGGTGGCCATGGCTGCGAGGATCGCGGTGCCTTGGCGGCGGTCACCGATGATGGTGCCGAAGGTGCGCGGCAGGCTGAACGGGATGACGAGCATGAGGACGATCTCCAGGAGGTTCGTCCAGGCGCTCGGGTTCTCGAAGGGGTGAGAAGAGTTCACATTGAAGAACCCGCCACCGTTAGTGCCGAGAAGCTTGATGGCCTCTTGCGAGGCGACTGGACCGCCGGGGATTGACTGCGTGGCGCCGGCGATGGTCTCGATCTGCGTGAAGCCGTTGAAGTTCTGTACGACACCGCCGATGATCAGGACAATGGCCGCGATGATGGAGAACGGCAGCAAGATCCTCAAGGTTCCACGCGTGAGATCGACCCAGAAGTTACCGATCGTGGCGGAGCCGCGGGAGGCAAATCCCCGCACGAGAGCGACAGCCACGGCCATCCCGACCGCCGCGGACGCGAAGTTCTGGACGGCCAGCCCGGCCAGCTGCACCGAGTAGCCCAGCGTGACCTCGGGAGAGTAGGACTGCCAATTCGTGTTCCCCACGAACGAGCTCGCGGTGTTGAAGGAGAGGTGCTCACTCGGCGAGGGCAGCCCCAGTGAATACGGCAGGAGGGGCTGGAGGCGCTGCAGGCCGTAGACGAGCAGGACGCCTACCGCTGAGAACGCCAGCACTGATCGGAGATAGGCCTGCCAGCTCTGACCGGAGCTCGCATCCACCCCCATCAACCGGTAGGCGCCCCTCTCCAACGCAAGGTCTTTCGATGAGGTGTAGACGCGGGCCATGTAGTCCCCGAATGGGCGGTGCACCATCGCCAGCACAAGAGCCACGGCCGCCAGCGGCGCCAGTGCAAGTATCCACGTCATCAGAATCGCTCCGGCTTCACGAGAGCGACGACCAGGTAGAAGACTGCGAGGACCCCGAGCCCAGCCGCGATGACCTCGAACGCGATCACAGCTTCTCCACCGCCTTACCCACGAAACCTATGGCCACGAAGAGGGCGATGACGCCGGCCACATAGAGCAGATCAAACACGGAGGACTCCATTCGGAGGAAGCCAGCACCTGGAGGTGCTGAGCGTCCGCGTTGGACGCACCAGCCGATCTAACCGCCGCCGCAGGGACAGAAGGCGCTTCCTAACGGAACGCATACGGTGATCAGGTAAGCCCTTACGGACCTCCTCACACACGGACCACTCGAGCGCTCTGCAAGGTGCCGTCTTGTTCCCGCCGAATCTCCGAACTCGCGCTGCGGCGACGCAGCTCCTTCGCGATCAGTTGCCGGCGAGGCAAGCTTCCCGAACCGCAAGCATGTCTTTTTGGGGTATACGCAGTGCGACAGATGTGTCGCACAAATGCACTTTTAGGCCCTATTTAGAACCGTAACAGACCGTTCGGTAACTGTCCTGCTGGGGCACCCCAGTCTGGTACCGGTCCGGAAAGATGGCGCGTGGCGCGTGGCGCGTGGCGCGTGGCGCTTGTCTGTCTGCGGGTCGGGATCGTCAGAAGTCCCAGTCGTCATCACTGGTGTGTTCCGCCTTGCCGATGACGTAGGAGGATCCTGAGCCGCTGAAAAAGTCGTGGTTCTCGTCGGCGCCAGGGGAGAGGGCGGCGAGGATCTCTGGGTTCACGGCCGTCTCGTCGGGGTCGAATCTCGCTGGATATCCGAGGTTCATGAGTGCTTTATTCGCGTTGTAGCGGACGAACGCGGCGACGTCGTCCATGAGTCCCAGCGGTTCGTACAGTTCGCCTGAGTACTGCAGCTCGAGGGTGTAGAGCTCCTCGAGCAGGGCGAAGGTGAACTGCTGCATCTCCTCCTTCTTCGCGGTGGTGGCGGCTGCGAGTCCGCGCTGGTATTTGTATCCGGAGTAGTAGCCGTGCACGGCTTTGTCGCGGAGGATCAAGCGGATCATGTCGGCAGTATTCGTCAGAGTCGCGCGAACAGAGAAGTGCAGCGGGAGGTAGAACCCGGCGTAGAGAAGCAGCGAGGAAAGCAGGGTCGAGGAGACCTTCCGCTTCAGTGGATCGTCACCGTAGTAGTGGTGGAGGACCTTCTTGCAGCGTTCCTGGAGGAGATCGTTGTTGACGGCCCACCGATAGGCACTGTCGATCTCGGGGGTACTGGTCAGCGTTGAGAAGACGGAAGAGTAGGACCGGGCGTGCACCGATTGCATGAAGGCGATGTTCGTGTAGACCGCTTCCTCATGCTCGGTCTGAGCGTCCTGGATCTGACAGATCTCTCCGACTGTGGCCTGCACGGTGTCCAGCATCGTCAGCCCCGTGAATACTCGCATTGTGAGCGTGCGGTCGTGCTCGGGAAGCTGCTGCCATGCCTGGAGGTCGTTGGACAGTGGGACCTTCTCCGGTAGCCAGAAGTTGGCGGTTAGCCGGTTCCAGACCTCGAGGTCCTTCTCGTCTCGCACGCGGTTCCAGTTGATCGGACGGAGCCGTTTCGTGCGGTCATGGCGGTACGACGGGGGTGTCACGGAGTCATCAATCGAGGTGTCGGTGGGAGTGCGATCAGTCATGGCGGTCCTTCGGGGCAGTGTGCGGATCAGTGGAATGAGTGACGGTGAGCATCTGAGGGTTCGAGGCTGGTGTGCTGCCAGAACCGGGTGAGGCCTTCGTTGACTTGGGCGACGTCGCGGGGGGTGCCGAGTAGCTCGAACCGGTACAGCACCGGGATCTGGCATTTCGCGGAGATCACCGGTCCGGCGAGGCAGTAGTCCGCGCCGAAGTTCGTGTTCCCAGCTGCGATCACTCCGCGTAGCAGGTGACGGTTATCGGGGTTGTTCAGGAAGTGGATGACCTGCTTGGGGACTGCGCCGGAAGCGCGGCCGCCCCCGTAGGTCGGCACGACGAGCACGAACGGCGCGACCGCGCGCAGCGTCCCCTCGAGCCGAGGCCGCAGAGGGATCCGGGCCGCGGGACGGTTGAGCTTCTCGGCGAAGCGCAAGGTGTTGCCCGAGACGCTGGAGAAGTAGATCAGGTCCACCCCTTGACCGGTCAGCACATCTTCGGGTTCGCCCCGTTCTTCGTGGCGATTGACCTCGGCTGGCATGACCCTCCACCCTCCCTTTGAGCCTAGTTACTACATCTTGTGCCCCTGCCTGGATTGGGGGCCATATCTAGTAGTAGCACGATGTGCATGCCAGTACGTCGTCCTGACGTCCTGAAGTTTGGCGTGGCGAAGTTAGCGGCGTCTCAGTAGCCGCTCCCGGTGTCCGGGAGTACTGCGTTGCGCGTACGATCATCAGGTTCGACTACCCGAACATTTAGATGCGTAGAGACGGAGTGGCCCGGGATGAAGCGCGGTGCGGGACAGCTGATGGCATGTCTGGCAGGGGTGTTGGCTGCCGCTTTGGTGCTGGCCGGATGTGCCGGTGGCCCAGTCGGCGGGGATGGCGAGGACAGGCCGGTGGTCCTCACGACCTTCACTGTGCTCCAAGACATCGGGCAGAACGTCGCGGGGGATCACCTCGCGGTGGAGTCGATCACGAAGACCGGGGCGGAGATCCACGGCTATGAACCCACCCCGAAAGACATCGCCAAAGCCTCCGATGCGGATCTGATCCTCGACAACGGGCTGAATCTCGAGCTCTGGTTCGAGCAGTTCGTCGAGTCGGTCGACGTGCCGCACGTGGTGGTCTCGGAGGGGGTCGAGGTTCTGGACATCACGGGTGACGCCTACGCGGGCAAGCCCAATCCGCACGCCTGGATGAGTCCGGTCAACGTGCAGATCTATGTGGACAACATGGTCGATGCGTTCAGCGATCTGGACCCCGAGCACGCGGCGGACTTCGAGGCCAACGGTGAGGCGTATAAGGAGGAGCTGCAGGGCATCCAGGACGATCTCGTCACGGAGCTCCAGACGCTTCCCGAGAACCAGCGTGCGCTGGTGACGTGCGAGGGAGCCTTCTCCTACCTCGCGCGTGATGCGGGCCTGAGCGAGCACTACATCTGGCCCGTCAACGCCGAGCAGCAGGCCACGCCGCAGCAGATCGCCGGTGTGATCGAGACAGTGGAGACGCAGGACGTCCCGGCCGTCTTCTGCGAGTCCACCGTGTCGGACAAGCCGATGCAGCAGGTGGTCGACGCCACCGATGCGCGGTTCGGCGGCACGCTCTACGTGGACTCCCTCTCGGAGGCCGACGGGCCCGTTCCCACCTATCTCGATCTGGTCCGCTACGACGCGGACACCATCGTCGCCGGACTCACGGGTGATGGCTCGTGACCGCAGTGATCGAGGTGAAGGAACTGGTGGTGCGGTACGGCGAGGTCACCGCCTTGAGCGGGGCAACCCTCGACGTCGCCCCTGGGCAGGTGACTGGCCTGATCGGTATGAACGGTTCGGGGAAGTCGAGCCTGTTCAAGGCGATCATGGGCATGGTCCCCCCGACGACCGGCAGCATCCGCATCGACGGGGCTGATCCTGCCCTCGCCCGGCGCCGCGGCACGGTCGGGTACGTCCCCCAGAGCGAGGAGGTGGACTGGTCCTTTCCCGTCTCGGTCCGGGACGTGGTGATGATGGGCCGCTATGGACACCAGGGCCTCACCAGACGGCCCCGCGCAGCGGACCGGGTGGCTGTGGCGGATGCCCTCGATCGTGTGGAGCTCACCGACTACGCGGACAGACAGATCGGTCAGCTCTCCGGCGGGCAGAAGAAGCGAGCCTTCGTCGCCCGCGGCATCGCACAGGAAGCTCGCATCCTGCTGCTGGACGAACCGTTCGCCGGCGTCGACAAACGCAGCGAAGCCACTATCGTCGGCCTCTTGCGCGATCTCGCGGCAGACGGCCGCACGATCCTGGTCTCCACCCATGACCTGCACGCATTGCCACAGCTCGCCGACTCCGCCGTGCTGCTTCTGCGCCGGGTGCTGTTCCACGGGCCTGTCGCCGACGCTCTGGTCCCCGAGAGGCTGGCCCTCACCTTCGGTCTCGACCCGCTTGCCACGGGAGACGCACGGTGAACCCTCTGGACCTCCTCCTTGAGCCTCTGCAGTACGACTTCATGGTCCGGGCCCTCGCCGCGACCGTGGTCGCGGCTCTCGTCTGCGCGCTGCTGTCCTGCTGGCTGGTCCTGGTGGGCTGGTCGTTGATGGGTGATGCCGTCTCCCATGCGGTCCTGCCCGGTGTGGTGCTCGCCTACATCTTCGGCGCCCCGTTCGCCATCGGAGCCCTGGTATTCGGGGTGCTCGCGGTGGTGCTGATCGGCGTGATCCGCGGGACCAGTCGGGTGAAGGAGGACGCCGCCATCGGCATCGTGTTCACGACCCTTTTCGCCCTGGGCCTGGTGCTGATCTCGGTCACACCCAGTCAGACCGACCTCAACCACATCATCTTCGGGAACATCCTTGGGGTCTCACGCAACGACCTGATCCAGATCGCACTTCTCGCAGGGATCGCTTTCGTGCTGCTCGTCCTCAAGCGCCGCGACCTCACCCTGTACGCGTTCGACCCCATCCACGCCCAAGCCATCGGCTTGTCCCCACGGCGCCTCGGTGCACTGCTGCTGGGCCTGCTGGCTG
This sequence comes from Brachybacterium sp. AOP3-A1-3, assembly GCF_052378285.1. Taxonomy (NCBI): domain Bacteria; kingdom Bacillati; phylum Actinomycetota; class Actinomycetes; order Micrococcales; family Dermabacteraceae; genus Brachybacterium; species Brachybacterium sp. AOP3-A1-3. The sequence continues at coordinate 11,609 of NZ_JBQSXM010000036.1, forward strand.
TCACGGCGGTCGTCGCACTCCAGGTGGTCGGTGTGATCCTCGTGGTCGCCATGCTGATTATCCCCGGCGCGACCGCTCACCTCCTCACCGACCGGTTCGGCAGGATGCTGCTGATCGCCCCGGCGATCTCAGTCACCGCATCAGTCCTGGGCATATTCATCAGCTACTGGGTGGATGCCTCGTCCGGTGGTCTCATCGTGCTCGTTCAGGGAGCGATCTTCACGCTCGTGTACCTGCTCGCCCCCCGGCACGGGATCCTCCCGCGCCTGCGCACCGCCCGGCCCGGGGCTCGACAAGACGACCCCGCCTCGGGCGCCACCCCCGTCACCTCGACGCGGGTCCAGTCATGAAGACGGTCCCGTCGGCACTGTCGAGACCCAGATCGAGTCGGTGGCTGACCGCCCCAGTGGCACCCTGACGCCGGAACCGGCGACCTCGACGTCCAGGGACTCTGCGAACCGGGGGCCCTCGTGGATCTCCAGGACGGCCCCGACGGTGAACCCGCGCTCTGCGCAGAACGACAGCAGCTCGGGGTCGGAGTCGGAGATGCGCTCGACCCGTCCCGCTGCCCCGCCCGGCATCTGGGTCAGCGGGCAGGCGTCAGGCCGCTCCACCGATCCCGTGCTGGTGGGGATGGGGTCTCCATGGGGGTCGCGACGTGGGTGATCGAGAAAGGCATCGATCCGCTCCACTAGGAGATCGGAGACCGCGTGCTCAAGGTGCTCGGCCTCGTCGTGAATCTCGTCCCAGCCATAGGAGAGGACCTCGACCAGGAACGTCTCGATCAGGCGATGACGGCGCACCATCGCCACCGCATGCTCCCGGCCCCGCGCGCTCAGAGAGATCGCTCCATAGGGCGCGTGCTCGAGCAGGCCCTGCTCCGTCAGCTTCCGCACCGCATCGGACACCGTCGAGAGCTTCACCCCCACGCGGGTGGCCAATGCCGACGTCGTGACCGCAGTCTCGGACCACTCGCCAAGACTCCAGATCGCCTTGAGATAGTTCTGAGAACTGGTAGAGAGCTCGGAGACCGACATGTCCAAAGAGTACCAAACTGTTAAGTTCGCCAAATCGAAGTAGTGCTTGCTGTGGAGCCTCAGGTGAGCGGGCGACTCTATCTAGATCGATGTTCGTCGGGGGCTGCCGCCCGGACCAGATGCCCCCAAGCGCCAAAAAACTCCCTGGGCACGAACATGTCGATACTCAGATTCACGCCGCGCGTGGGCTGTCGCCGACAGTGTCGCGCTTGGGTATACCCAAAAGGAACAGTCCGCGGCGAAGCGTAGGCCCTGTTCCGCAGGGTCCAAAATCGGGTTTTGGCACATGTCGCGGCTAGGCTCTAAGACATGAGTGACACACATCGGGCCCCGGGGCAGCGCGTCGCATACCTGCGGGTGTCGTCGGCCGGCCAGAACCTTGCTCGACAGCACGAAGCAGTGGGGGAGTGCGATCAGACCTTCACCGAGAAGCAATCCGGCAAGAGCGCGAAGGACCGCCCGGAGCTGCAGGCCCTGATCCGGCACGTCCGCCGCGGCGACCTCGTTGTCGTCGCCTCCATGGACCGCCTTGCCCGGTCGGTGATCGACCTCAACGACATCGTCCAGCAGATCACCGGAGATCCTGCCGAGCACACCGAGCAGCAACCACGTAAAGGTGCGAGCATCGAGTTCCTCAAAGAGCGGCTCACCTTCGAGCCCGGTCACGCCGATCCGATGGCTGCGTTCCAGCTGAACATGATGGGCGCCTTCGCGCAGTTCGAACGCGAGCTCATCCGCCAGCGTCAGACCGAGGGCATCGCCGCCGCGAAGAAACGCGGCGTCTACAAGGGGCGGCCACGCACCCTCGAGAGCGAACAGATCCGCTCCGTCCGCAACGCTGCCCTCGCCGGCACTCCCAAAGTGCAAATCGCGCGTGAACACGGCATCAGTCGATCCACGCTGTACCGCTATCTCGAGCAGCCGTCACTGCCCCTCGGCGAGGGGCAGTGACGGCTGCTCGACTGGATAAGGTCAACTGATGTGCCGCTCACGGGCACGGTAGAAACGTGGGTCATGAAGCTGCTCGTGCCGGATGCGGCGAGTCCTGCCCACTCGCTCTCGAGGCCGCCTTCGCTGTGACCTGTTAGTACTCTCAGTGCACGTCACCACACGAGGGAGATCCATGGCGAAGGCACTGTCGCTCAACGAGATTCGCCGGCGCGCTGCGCAATTTGTCGTGGACTGGCGTGACGAGCCCGGCGACGAGCGTCAGCAGGCGCAGTCCTTCGTGCGGGACCTGCTGCTGACCTTCGGGATCACGGGCACCAAGGCGGCGCTGTACGAGAAGCGCGCGAAGCGCTCCTCCACCGGCCACCAGGGCTACATCGACGCACTCGTCCCAGGCCTATGCCTGATCGAGATGAAGTCGACCGGCAAAGACCTCACCGTCGCGGAGCGGCAAGCGCTCGACTACGTCGACGACCTACCTGACGTGGAGGCCCCGCGGTGGATCATCACCAGCGACTTCCACTCATTCCGCGTCCTGGACCTCGAGGCCGAGGACGGCGCCGACACGGAGACGTTCCCGCTAGAGGAACTCCCCACGAACGTGGAGGCCCTTGCGTTCCTGGCCGGCTACCAGACCCGGGCGTTCGGTGACCAGAAGCAGGAAGCGGCCTCCATCAACGCCGCGAACATCATGGCCGACCTCTACGAAGCACTCAGCGACTCCGGGTACGACGACCACGACGCCTCCGTGTTCCTCGTGCGCGTCCTGTTCTGCCTGTACGCGGACGACTCCGGGGTGTGGGAGCGCGATCTGTTCTACGAGTTCCTCGAGCAGCGCACCGCCGAAGACGGCACCGACCTCGGCCCGCAGCTCGCCTTCCTGTTCCAGGCGATGAACCGCCCCACCGACCGACGCCAGAAGAACATCGACGAGATCATCGCCCGCTTCCCCTACGTCAACGGCGGCATCTTCGCCGAACCCGCCGCGATCCCCTCCTTCGACAGCGCCATGCGCCGCCTCCTCATCCAGGCGTGCGCGTTCAACTGGTCCGACATCTCCCCAGCAATCTTCGGCTCACTCTTCCAGGCCGTGAAATCCGCCAAGGCCCGTCGCGAGCTCGGCGAGCACTACACGACCGAGACCAACATCCTTAAGACCATCGAACCGCTGTTCTTGGACGAGCTCCGGGATCGGTTCACTGCCGCCACCCACGACACCAAGGCCCTCAAGCGGCTACGGGCGGACCTCTCCAAGCTCCGCGTCATGGACCCCGCCTGCGGGTGCGGGAACTTTCTCGTCGTCACCTACCGCGAGCTGCGCCGGCTCGACCTCGCCATCCTCAAGCGCCTCCAACAGCTGGGGGATACCAGCTGGCAGTCGCCCACCGCGTTCTTCCTCAAGGAAGACCTCCCGATCACACTGGACCACCTCGCGGGGATCGAGATCGAGGAATGGCCGGCCCGCATTGCCTCCACCGCCTTGCACCTGGTCGACCATCAGGCGAACCAGGCCATGGAGCTCGCTTTGGGGAAGGCACCCGATCCGCTGCCGCTGGATCGGATCGAGACGGTCCGCGTCGCCAACGCCCTCCGGATCGACTGGGCCGAGGTATTCGAGCCCAGCCCGCAGGTGATGCTGGTGGGGAACCCGCCGTTCATCGGTCAGT
>NZ_JBQSXM010000037.1:0-10003 GCF_052378285.1 Brachybacterium sp. AOP3-A1-3
TACCTCTCGGGTCTTCGGTTACCTGGATACGTCCCCAATGCCCAGCGGTCGCGGAACCGCACTGGACACCATCTAGAAGCCATCGAGCTGGTTCTCGCCGAGGTGCCGGGGCCAGTCCGGGATTCCTCGCTCGACGCGCTCGCAGTGTTCGCCGGTTATCTGACACTTGACGCATGGATCGGGAACTCGGACCGTCATGGATCGGGAACTCGGACCGTCATGCTGAGAACTGGGCGCTCACAGTTGACGGGAGCACATCCCGTCTAGCTGCGAGCTTCGATCACGGCAGCTCACTCGCGGCCGGGGTGGAGGACCGTATCCTGGCTACGATGGACGTGCGCGCCTACGCGGGCAGAGGCATGGCCCGGAAGTTCGACCAAGGGCATGACGAGAGTCTTGTCGACCTCGCCCATCGCGCGCTCGATCGTTGGGGCGGCTCGTGGCTGGAGGCGCTTCGCGGCGTTGAAGACGTGGACGTACAGGGGATCGTCGAGCGTGTCCCTGGTCTGTCGGACCTGCGGCGTACATTCATCACCCGATTGCTCGAGGAGAACAGAAGGAGGTTGCTGGAGAGATGACGACAATAGCGCCAGATCTGGCACGAGCTCCGATGTCGGCTCTTGACGGCACCCATTCCTTCTTGGTCACGAGGCAGGGACGCGATGGGACGCGAGGGTACGAACGTCTCGGAGTCTTGACTCGACTCGATGACGCCTGGGCGTTCCGATACTTCCAGCATGTCTCTGATGACCCGTCGGCCGGTTTGCTCCCCGGGCTTCCGGACGCGGGAAGGGTCGCTGTGTCGGAGTTCCTGTTCCCGGTCTTCGCCGAGCGGGTCCTCTCGCCTCGACGTCCGGATAGGACTCGCATTCTCGAGAGCATGGGGCTTCCGATCGAAGCTGGTGCCTTCGAGATCCTCTCGCGCAACGGCGGGCGTCGAAGCGCGGACACCATCGAGCTCATCCAGCTCCCTGTAGCGATGGAAGATGGAGTGTCTCGACTGCAGTTCCTGGTGCACGGGATGCGGCACCGCAGCCCAGCTGAGCAAGCGGCGATCGACACGCTGACCACCGGAGACGAACTCCTGCTTCAGGCTGATGAGGGCAATCCGCACGACCTGATGGCTCAACTGGTGACGACCGGGTCGCACACCCCGATCGGCTGGGTCCCGGCACCACTTACGTCCCTGGTCGCAGGGGCGGAAGGGATCAGCGCGTCGGTGGCTCACGTGAACGGGAGCGATTCGACACCGCACCTTCGGTTGCTGGTGGAGCTGCGAGGCCGACTGCTTGAAGCTGCAGAATTCTCCGACCCTCGTTGGCAGCTCGTCAGCTGAGTCGGGTCGGCCGATCCGTCGGCTCGTAGATCTCCAGCCGCACGCTCGCGCGGACCAGGTCCCGTAAGGACCCGGAACGCGTCGAGAGGGCGCCCAGCGACCGCGCCTGCAGAGCCACGTTCCCCAGAGCTGTGGCCTCGACGGGCCCGGCCACGACCTCGAGGCCGAGCGCATTCGCGGTGAGCTGGTTGAGCAGGGCGTTCTGGCTGCCGCCACCGACGACATGCAGGCGCTCGGGCAGGGGGAGACGCGCGAGACGGCAGGCGGCGTGCAGCTCGTCGCGGTAGGTCTCGGCGAGGGACTCCAGGATGCAGCGCACGAGCTGGGCCGGGGTGCGGGGGCGCTCGTCGTCCCCCTCGAGCGGACGGGCGGCGAGCGTCACCCGGTCCGCCATCCGGCCGGGCGCGAGGAAGGCGGGGTCCGTCGGATCGATCCGGAACCGGTTCGCGGGCATGACAGCTGCAGCGGCCAGCAGGTCGCCGAGGTCGACGCGCGCCCCGTCCTCCTCCCACTGCCGGATCGACTCGCTGACCAGCCACATCCCGGCGACGTTCTTGAGGAATCGGAACGTACCGTCGATGCCACCTTCGTGGGTGAAGCCCGCCTCGAGGGCGGCCGACGAGGGGGCCGCCGCCTGCAGCTCGAGCCCGATGAGCGACCAGGTCCCCGAGGAGATGTAGGCGACGGGGAAGGCGTCCGCCGCGGCCGGCACCGCGAGCACAGCCGAGGCGGTGTCGTGGGAGCCGACGGCCACCACCGGCACCTCGCCGATGCCGAGATCCTGCGCCAGCTGCGGACGCACGGTGCCCAGACGTTCGCCGGGCTCGATCAGCGGCGCCAGGAGGTTCCGGTCCACCCCCGCGGCGGTCAGGATCTCCTCGCACCAGTCATGCTCGGTCACCGAGAGCATGCCGGTGCTGGAGGCGTTGGTGACCTCGGTGCGGCGCTGCCCGGTGAGCAGGTAGCCGAGCAGGTCAGGGACCATCAGCAGCGTCGACCCGGCCGGGAGGTCGGGTGTGCGGTCATCGGCCACCAGCTGGTAGAGCGTGTTGAATGGCTGCTGGGCGATGCCGGTGAGCGCGTACTGCCGCTCGCGGGAGAGCTGCTCGGCGAAGGAGTCGGCGATGCCGTCGGTGCGCTGGTCCCGGTAGGCGATCACCTCGCCCAGGATCTCGCCGCTGCCGAGCTCGCGGGAGCCGCCCGGGCCGGACGCATCGGGTCCCACGACGCCGTAGTCCACGGCCCAGGAGTCGATGCCGATCGAGGACAGGCCGGTGAGGCCGCGCTCCACCGCGCCCGCATGCGCGGCCCGCAGCCCCTGCTGCACCTCGGCCCAGAGAGCATCGATGTCCCAGCTCAGGTGACCATCGACCTCGCGGAGGCGGTTCTCGAAGCGGTGCGCCGCGACCAGCTCGATGCGGCTGTGCCCGTCCGCGCCCTGCGGGTTCGAGTCCTGCGGGTTCGCGCCCTGCAGGGTCGTGTCCTGCTCGATCACGCCGAGCATCACGCGGCCCGACGTCGCGCCCAGGTCGACCGCCGCGACAGCACGCGGGGCGCTCATCGCAGGAAGGCGGCCGCGACGCCGGCGTCGACCGGGACGTGCAGGCCGGTGGTGTGCGAGAGGTCCCCGGCGGTCAGGGCGAACACCGCGTTGGCGACGTTCTCGGGCAGCACCTCGCGCTTCAGCAGCGTGCGCTGGGCGTAGAACTCCCCGAGGTCCTCCTCCTGCACGCCGTAGACCTTCGCCCGCGAGGCGCCCCAGCCGCCGGCGAAGATGCCGGAGCCGCGCACCACCCCGTCGGGGTTGATGCCGTTGACCCGGATCTGGTGCCCGCCGAGCTCCGCCGCGAGCAGCCGCACCTGATGCGCCTGATCGGCCTTGGTGGCGGAGTAGGCGATGTTGTTGGGGCCGGCGAACACGGAGTTCTTCGAGGAGATGTAGATGATGTCCCCGCCCATGGCCTGGGCGATCATCACCCGCGCGGTCTCCCTCGAGACCAGGAAGCTGCCGCGCGCCATGACGTCGTGCTGCAGGTCCCAGTCCTTCGCCGTGGTCTCCAGCAGCGGTTTGGACAGCGAGAGCCCGGCATTGTTGACGATGAGGTCGAGCCCGCCGAAGGCGAGCACCGCATCCGCCACGGCCTGCACCACGGCCTGCTCGTCGGAGACGTCGGCCCGCAGAGCCACGGCCTTGTCCGGCCCGCCGAGCTCCTCGGCGACCGCCTGCGCGTTCTCGACGTTCAGATCGGCGATGACCACGCAGGCACCCTCGGCGACCAGGCGGGTCGCGGTGGCCTTGCCGATGCCGGAGCCGCCGCCGGTCACGAGCGCCACCCGGGTCGCGAGCGGCTTGGGCGCCGGCTTGCGCTGCAGCTTCGCCTCCTCCAGGGCCCAGTACTCGATGCGGAACTTCTCGGACTCCTCGATGGGGGAGTAGGTCGAGACCGACTCCGCCCCGCGCATCACGGCGATCGCGTTGACGTAGAACTCGCCGGCCACGCGCGCGGTCTGCGCGTCGGCCCCGAAGCTGAACATGCCCACGCCCGGGACCAGCACGATCGCCGGATCCGCGCCGCGCATCGCGGGGGAGTCCGCGTCGGCGTGGCGCTCGTAGTAGGCGGAGTAGTCCGCCCGGTAGGCCTCGTGCAGCTCCGTCAGCCGCTCGATCGACTCCTCGACGGAAGCGCCCGACGGAAGGTCCAGCACCAGTGGCTTCACCTTGGTGCGCAGGAAGTGGTCCGGGCACGACGTGCCGAGCTCGGCGAGCGGCGCGAGCTTCTCGCCCGCGAGGAACTCGTGGACCGCGTCGGTGTCCGTCCAGTGCCCGATCATCGGGGCATCGGTCGAGGCGAGTCCGCGGATCACCGGGAACAGGGCCGACGCCTTCGCCCGGCGCTCCGCCTCGGGCAGGGCCTCGCGGCTCGCATCGTGCGCCCCGAAGGGCTCGGCCGCTCCGGTGCGCTCGAGGAACGCGGTCGCCTCGGCGATGATCCGCAGGGAGTTCTCCTGCGCCTCGTCGGACGTCGCGCCCCAGGCGGTGATGCCGTGCCCGCCGAGGATGCAGCCGATCGCGCCGGGGTTAGCCTCCTTGATCGCGGCGATGTCCAGGCCCAGCTGGAAGCCGGGTCGGCGCCAAGGTACCCACACCACGGCGTCGCCGAAGCACTCGCGGGTCAGGCGCTCCCCGTCGGCCGCGGTCGCGAGCGCGATCCCGGCGTCGGGGTGGAGGTGGTCCACGTGCGCGGCGTCCACCAGGGCGTGCATGGCGGTGTCGATGCTCGGGGCGGCGCCGCCCTTGCCGTGCAGGCAGTGGTCGAAGGCGGCGACCATCTCGTCCTCGCGCTCCACTCCCGGATACACATCACGCAGCGCGCGCACGCGATCCAGCCGCAGCACCGCGAGGCCTGTCTCCGTGAGGGTGCCCAGGTCGCCGCCGGATCCCTTGACCCACAGCAGCTCGGTCTCCTCGCCGGTGACCGGGTCGATGGCGGTGCCCTTCGCGGAGGTGTTGCCGCCGGCGTAGTTGGTGTTCGCGGGGTCGGCGCCGAGCGCGTTCGAGCGCGCCAGGAGTGCGGCGACCGTCGGATCGATCGCCGCCGGGTCAGTGCTGGTGTTGGTGTTCGTGCGGGTCATGCTCAGGCTCCCCATCCCATCTGGTTCCCGCCCACGCGCTCCGCGGCGACCTTCTCCTCGTAGCCGCTCGCCCGGAACGCGCCGAACGGATCGGCCGGCAGCCCGCGCTCCTCGCGGAAGGCGGCCAGCGCCGGGCGCACGTCGGTCCAGAAGGCATCCATGAGGATCTCGCTCGCGAGCAGCACGTCATTGCTGGTCTGCGCGGCGGCCAGGGCCTCGCGGTCCACGAGCAGAGCCTTCGCGAGGGTCTCCTGCACGTTGAGCACGGAGCGGATCTGACCCTGGATCTTCGATTCCAGGTTGTGGCACTGATCGAGCATGAAGTTCACGCCGGAGGCCGGGCGGTGCGCATCCTGCTGCACGATCTCGAAGAGGATGCGGAACAGCTGGAACGGGTCCGCGGCGCCCACGATGAGGTCGTCGTCCGCGTAGTTGCGGGAGTTGAAGTCGAAGGCGCCCAGGCGGTTCTGGCGCAGCAGCTGGGCGACGATGAACTCGATGTTGGTGCCGGGGGCGTGATGGCCGGTGTCGAGCACCACCTGCGCCTTCTCGCCGAGGGCCAGGCAGTGCAGCAGGCTCGTGCCCCAGTCCGGAACATCGGTGTGATAGAACGCCGGCTCGAAGAACTTGTACTCCAGCACCAGGCGCTCGTCCTCGCCGAGGCCCAGGTAGATCTCCTGGAGGGACTCCGCGAGGCGGTCCTGACGGGCGCGGATCGAGTCCTGGCCGGCGTAGTTCGTGCCGTCGGCCAGCCAGATCTTCATTTCCTTCGAGCCGGTGGCGCGCATGACGTCGATGCACTCGAGGTGGTGGTCGATCGCCCGACGCCGCACGGACTTGTCGCCGTGGGTGAGGGAGCCGAACTTGTACTCGTCGTCCTGGAAGGTGTTGGAGTTGATCATGCCCAGGGTCATGCCCTGCTCGGCGGCGTACTCGCGCAGCACGCCGAAGTCCTCGACCTTGTCCCAGGGGTAGTGCAGGGACACGCGCGGCGCGGAGCCGGTGAAGGCGTGGGTCTGTGCGGCGTCGGCGATCTTCTCGAAGGGGTCGCGCGGGGTGCCGGGCGTGCCGAACACCTTGAACCGGGTTCCGGAGTTGCCGTAGCCCCAGCTGGGGACCTCGATCGAGAACTCCTCGAGGTCACGGGCGACGTCGGCGGGAAGGGTGGTGGGGGTGGTCATGAGGGGTGCTCCTTCGGCGGCGGTGCCTGGTGGTTGGCGGTGCCCGGCGGACGGACCCGTGCGGAGTGCGGACGGGCATCGGTCGCGGGCCGCGCTGCGAACGCAGTGTTGAAACGACTCAATAGAAGCGTAGCATGCGCCGCGGAGGAGGAGCTGGTGCGGCCCGAGAAGCTGGTCGACGATGTCGCGGCGCACCAGCACGTCTGGGGAGAGATGTGGGAAGCGCTTGCCGCCGCAGGGTGGAGGAACTACTCTTTGTTCCTGCAGGCTGAGGACGGCATGGTCGTCGGCTATTTCGAGGCCGACGACGTCGACGCCGCGCAGGACGCGATGTCGCATGCTGCGGTGAGCCCGCGCTGGGAGGCGGCGATGGCGGAGTACTTCGCCCCCGGCGGCGGCGACAAGCAGGTGTTGCCGCAGTACTTCCATCTCCCCTGAACGTGCCCACTCCCGAGGCGACCCCCACCCCGAGCGGAAGAACCCGATGAGCGCGACGACACCACAGGTCATCAACGTCAACGGTGCCTGGTGCTGGTTCCAAGACGAGCGCGCCCTCGTCGATCCCGAGGCCGGGGTGCTCGTCGTCGGTTCGATCGCCTCCGGCGGCGGGACCGACGGTGCGCAGCGCACGGGCGATCTCGACCTCACTGTCGTCGATCTCGCCAGCGGCACCGCGAAGGTCCTGACCCTCCATCCCGGGTTCGAGGCCGACGATCATGACGTCCCCGCGCTGTGGCGTCGGCCGGACGGGCGCTGGCTCGCGGTCTACGCCCGACACAAGACCGACGACCTCACCCACTGGCGGATCAGCGAGCCCGGCGACCCGACCCGCTGGGGCGAGGAGCACAGCTACGACTGGTCCGAGCACACGGGCGGCCGCGGCGTCACCTACTCCAACCTCCACGAGATCGGCGGGCGGCTGTACTGCTTCGCCCGCGCCGTGAACGACGATCCCTGCGCGCTGGTCTCGGACGACCACGGCGACACCTGGACCTACGCGGGCCGGCTGTTCGGCCGCCCCAAGATCGGGTACGTCAACGGCTACTCCCGCTACGCCGACGGGGCCGACGGACTGCACGTGCTGGTCACCGACCACCACCCGCGCGACTACGACAACTCGATCTATCACGGCAGGATCTCCGCCGGTCGCCTGCACGACAGCGCCGGCCGGGCCCTGGCGTCCGAGCTGTTCTCCGAACCCGCCCCGGACCAGGCCGAGCTGACCACGGTCCTCGCTGCGGGCACCGTGCTCGACAGCGGGGTGGGGCTCGACGGCGGGTCGGGGCTCGGCGGTGGGGCGGGGGTCGACGGTGTGCAGCTCAGCCACGCCTGGACCACAGACATCCGCGAGGCCGGCGGTCGGCTCGCCGCGGTGATGACGGCCCGCGCCGACCACGCCGCAGAGCCCGACGGCTCCGACCTCGGGACGAACGTGCCCGTCCCCGACCTGCGCCTGGTCTACGGGCGGCTCGGGGCCGACGGGCAGTGGACGCTCACGCAGCTCGCGCAGGCCGGGCCCGGCCTGCTACCCCATGAGCAGGACTACTCGGGCCTCGCCGCGATCGACCCGTACGACATCGACACGGTGTACGTCTCCTCGCCGATCGACCCGCGCGACGGCACCCGGCATGCTCACCATGAGATCTACCGTGGACACACCGTCGACGAGGGGCGAGGCTGGGACTGGACCGCGATCACCGAGGATTCTGCGGTCGACAACCTCCGCCCGATCGTCGCCCCGGGCGACCCGGCCACCACCCACCTGCTCTGGTTCCGCGGCGAGATGCGCTCTTCGCAGGACTACGACTGCGAGATCGTGCTGCTCAGCAGCCCTCGCTGACCCGCTCCTCCCCACCTCCAGACAGGACCGCCCGATGACCGAGCAGACCGCCCCGGACCTCACCCCCGCCCCGCGCGACCCCGCGGCCGAGGCGAGCGCCGAGCCCACCGCCCCGCTCGAGATGGAACGCCGGCTGAGCCTCCTCGCCGGTGCCGGCACCTGGGAAGATGTCGCCCCCGAGGCTCATCGCGCCTGGGATGCGCCCTATGGTCCGCCCGAGGAATGGGAGCTGGTGATCGAGGACCGCGAGATCCCCGGCCCCCACGGCCCCGTCCCCGTGCGGATCTACACCCCGCAGACAGCGCCCGACGGGCCCCGCCCCTGCCTGGTGTGGCTGCACGGCGGCGGCTTCATGCACGGCGACCTCGACATGCCCGAGGGCGACCACGTGGCCCGGGGTGTCGCCGGCCGCGCCGACGCCGTCGTGGTCTCCGTCGACTACCGGCTGTGCGACGAGATCGACGGCTCCCCGGGCCGCACGTTCCCGGGCGGGCCCGAGCACGTCACGGCCCCGATCCCGTTGGACGATGTGTGCGCCGCCGTGGCCTGGACCCGGGACAGCGCGCAGGCCCTCGGCATCGACCCCGCACGGGTCGCGATCGGTGGGGCGAGCGCCGGCGGCAACCTCGCCGCGGCCGCCTCCCTGCGCCTGGCCGATGAGGGGACGCCGCTCGCCGCCTCGCTGCTGATGTACCTCGTCGCGCACCCGCTGCGCCCCGAGCCCGACGCCGAGGAGGCGGAGGCGCTCGCCGGGACCCCGCCGATGCTGCGCTTCTCCCTCGAGACGATGCGCGCCATGTCGGGCAACTACATCGGCCGCCCGCTCGAGGAGGCGACGCCCTACGACTTCCCGGGGCTGGCCGCGCCGGAGCAGCTGGCGGGGCTGCCCCGCACCTATATCGAGACCGACGAGTACGACGACCTGCGGGTCAGCGGCCGCCGCTATGCGGAGCAGCTGCGGGAGGCCGGGGTCGACGTGGACTACACGGTTCGCCGCGGCGTGTGCCACGGCCACCTCAACCGCGTGGGTCTGGCCGAGGCGCAGCAGTCGATGGACCGGATGGGGCAGCTCGTCCGCGAGCTGTGAGCAGCCCCGGCTGGGTATGACCAGCATTGTCGCCGGCGCAGCGTGCACCGGCCCGGATCGAGGAGGATCCATGCAGCACGGAATCATCACCCCTGATCGGGACGCGGAGGCCGCGCTCGCCGCCGGGGCCGACTATCTCGAGCCGACCGTCGTCGGGAACCTTCTGGTGCAGCGTGAGGACGGCACCTGGCATGCGGATCCGGCGCTGCGGCGGCGCGAGCCCGCGCCCTCGTTCGCGGTGCTCTGCCCGGCCGACCACCGACTGTCCGACCCGGCGTTCCCGCTCGAGCAGACCCACGCCTACCTGCGGGTCGCCTTCGCGGCGATCGCGGAGGTCGCGGCACCCGGCGCCTTCGTGGTGCTCGGCAGCGGCGCCGCCCGGCGGATCCCGGAGGGTGTGTCCCGCGACGACGCGCGCCGTCAGTTCGCGCGATCGGTGGCGATCGCCCGGGAGATCGCCGCGGTCCACGACCTCGAGGTGATCCTCGAGCCACTGCATCGCGGCGAGACCGACCAGATCAACTCCCTGGTCGAGGCGGTCGAGTTCCTCGACGAGTTCGGGATGGGGGAGGTCCGCGTCGTGGCGGACCTGTTCCACATCATGCTCGAGCACGAGTCCTTCGACGTGGTCCGCGAGCTGGCCGGGCGGGTGGCCCATGCCCACATCGCCGATTCCGGCCGCATCCCGCCCGGCCAGGGCGACTGGCCCCTCGCGGAGTTCCTGCGGGCGCTGCGCGACGGCGGCTACCGAGGCCGCGTCTCGATCGAGTGCACCTGGGTCGACCTCGCCGCCGAGGCCGGCCCGGCGCTCGCGGCCCTCCGTGCTGCAGACCCCGCCACGGTGGCCGCGACCGCCTGACCCGGGCTGGGCACGGCTGGGCTGGGCACGGCTGACCCGGGCTGCGACCGCCTGCCCCGTTCTGCGA
>NZ_JBQSXM010000038.1:0-9015 GCF_052378285.1 Brachybacterium sp. AOP3-A1-3
TCGCATCGTGCGCCGCAGCCGCCGCTGAGGCAGGATCCGTCGCGTCGTCCAACGCCTCGCGCACGAAGTCCGCACTCATCTTCTGCAGAGCAAGCCGCACGTCGGCATCCACAGCGGATGCGACACCCTGGCGCAGCGATGACACGTTGTTCTCCTGTCTCCGTCCCGTGCCTCGATGGAATGTCGAGTGTGGATCAATCTAGCGAGTCCTTCTGGCATTCCTGCGCTTTACCAGAGGCGCGAAGAAGGGGTTTCCGCCCGCGATCGCGCCCCGAAGGTGCACCATGGACACCATGCCCTCCACCTTCGCCTGGCTCGCCGTCGACGCCGAGCAACGCCGTCGGATGATGGAAGCAGTGGACCAGTTCCGCGACGAGACGACGATCGATGACCTGGGTATCGGTGGGATCCGTGACGCCTTCTCGGACTCGCTGTTCCCCGGCACCTCCACCCTGCACACCCGGCTGCGCTACGTCCTGTTCATCCCGTGGCTGATGCAGGAGGCGTCGAAGCGCCCGACGGCCGGCGAGATGGCCACGAGGTACCACGACCTCGAACGCGACTTCATCGGCGCCCTCGAGCGCGGGACCAGTGATGACGAGCCGGGCATCATCGGCCGGCGCGCGGGCAAGACCCTCCAGCGGGTGCCGTCGGTCGTCTACGGCGGGATGCTCGCGCAGTGGGGGATCCTCGAACGCGGCCTCACCTCACGGGAGTTCTTCACACGGGTCGAGGCGGGCCGTCGCCTGGACGCCGAGGCACCCCGCGCGGAGGACGGCGGTCTCGCCGCCGAGCGGATCCCCGACGGACTCGACCCTTCACTCCCCGCACCACCCGATCACCTCGTGAAGAGCGCCGACTTCCGCCTCCTCCCGGGCGAGGTCGAGTACCTCCGGGAGGCGATCACCCGCACCAACCCCGGGACGCTCATCGCCCGCCTCGTGCAGGAACGGCCGGCCGGGTGGACCGACACGGACAGCGTGCCGTCGGCCCCGTGGGCGCCGGAGATCCTCGACCTCCTCAGCCACCGGGCCGATGGGGAGTTGCGCTCCCTGCTCGACCTCGCCGAGCGCTTCAGTCTCCACATCCACGGCGCGAACCTGCTCTACAACCTTCTGCTCGCCGAGGAGACCTCCTCGGACCCGGGGCGCTTCCGTGACGACCGCGTCGTCCACTACCGCGATCGCCTCGCATCCTGGGCGGACGAGACCGCGGCCTCCCGCTCCTTCGACTCCGAGGACCTCCTGGCCCTCGGACAGCTGATGGCGGCCCGACGCCGCAACTACACCGACAGGACCAGGACCTTCCTCGAGAGCTGGTGCGAGCAGACCCGCACGCCGCACGCCGTCGCGGGCTCCACCGCCGCGCGCCAGCTGATCACCGATCGCGAGCGCCTGGTGAAGCAGGGCCGCGCCCGGCTGCGGCCGGGGAACCTCAAGGCCCTGAACGCCTGGAGCGGCGCGTCCGGCGCCGGCAGGAATCTCTTCCGCTGGCCGAACGTCACGACGCTCCTCCAGGACCTCTACGACGCCGAGGAGAGCGCCTGATGCTCGAGCCCGACACCAGCGTCCTGCTGACCGACGCGCTGCGGCCACCGCCGCGGCACGAGGTCGACGTCGCAGTGACGACGACCTTCTCGCTGAACCTCACCGCGATGCTGATAGCCCCGATGACCTTCGCATTCGCGGAGATGGACGACTCGCACCGCATCGACGACCGTGATCCTGCGCAGCTGCTCGACGCAGTCCAGCGCTTCATGGGCCGGACCACCGTGTTCTGCCAGGCCGCCGGCATCCACGTCCCCGCCTCGCACAGCCGCATCCACACCTTCCTCGAGGGCTCCCTGCACGAGGTCGAACCCCCGACAGAGAACGCCCTGTTCCACCCGAAGCTCTGGGCGATCCGCTACCGCCGCCCCCACGACGGCTCACTCTTCCACCGGGTCGTCGTCGGCAGCCGCAACCTCGCCCTCGACAGCTCCTGGGACACCGCCCTCGTGCTCGACGAGAGCCCTGACGGCACGATCGACGCGGCCCCCGCCGGTGCCGCCGTCGAGGCGGTGACCGACATGGTGCTCGACCCGCTCACCGAGGAGCGCCGCGACGCGATCCGCGACCTCGCCCGGACGCTCCGGGACGTGCGCCTCGAGGCCCCGGAGCCCTTCACCGGAGGCGCACTCCTCCCACTCGGGCTCGGCAGCGACCCCGCCCCGTGGCCGTTCCCGGAGCGGCCCCGGAAGGTCCTCGCGATCAGCCCGTTCCTCGCCGCGGACACCCTCTCGAGGATCCGAGCCGGTGCGCCGGAGAGCACGCTTCTCACCCGCGCCGCCGCCGCGGATCAGCTCGGCAGCCGCTCCCTGCGAGGCTGGGACGTCAACGTCCTGGACTCCGCCGTCGACGGGGGAGCGGAGGGCAGCGCCGTCGTGGAGGACGCCACCGACGAGGACGTGAGCCCCGGCCCGTCCACGCTCCTCGACCTCACGGGACTGCACGCCAAGACCGTCGTCCTCGACCGCGGCGACGGACAGTCGGAGGTCATCACCGGCAGCGCCAACCTCACTGAACAGGCCTGGAGCAGGAACGTCGAGTTCGACGCGGTGCTCGTCGGTCCCACCCGGGTCTGCGGCGTCGACGCGGTGCTCGGCGAGGGCGGCAAGGCGATGGGTCTGCGCACCATCATGGAGCCTTACACGCCGGCGCCGGACGCGATCGAAGACCCCTCCCTCGACACCGGCTACCTGCTCGAGGAGTTCCACCGCTCCCTCGCCCGGACCGTCCCGAGACCGCGACTGGACCTCACCCGCACCGGCGACGACGCCGTCTCCGCGCGGCTCACTCTCGTGCTCCCGGAGGACTGTCCGGGGGAGACGGTGATCTGGCCGCTCACCACCCCACGACTCCGCCGCACGCTCGCCGAACAGACCTCCTGGGAGCTCTCCCTCGACGAGATCACCCCCTTCCTCGCCGTGGAGACGACGCACGGCGACGGCCCCGCCCGGGCCGCCAGGCGCTGCCTCCTCAAGGTCTGGCTCGTCGGTGACGTCATCGATCGCGAGCAGCGGGCGCTCGCCGCGATGCTGAACAGCCGCGACCGCGTGCTGCGCTACCTCGCGCTCCTCCTCGGACTCGACGAACCGCCCACCGCCCATGCCCAGGAGTCCGAGCTCGACACGCTCACCAGCGCGATCGACGGCATCACCGCGACGGACCACCGTCGGCCCCCGCCCCCGATCGTGCTGTTCGAGCCGCTGGTGCGCGCGGCTGGGAACGACATCGATCGGATCCTCTCGGTGCGGAAGCAGGTCGAGGCCGTCCTGGAGCTGCCGAAGGCCGACGAGCTGATACCGGCCGAGTTCCTGCAGTTGTGGGATACGGTGCTGCGATTCTCGTTGTCGAGGAGGCGCCCATGAGCCCGACACCGCCCGCAGAGTCGACGGCCGTGGATGTCGACGCGGTCCTCGCCGGCCTCAAACCATTCCAGCGCGCCACCGTCGACCACGCCTTCCGACGCCTCTGGACCGACGAGGACCCCGTCAGCCGCTTCCTCGTCGCCGACGAGGTGGGGCTCGGCAAGACCCTCATCGCCAAGGGCGTCGCCGCCCGGGCGATCGCGTACCTGCGCGAGACCACCGAGCGCACCGTGACCATCGTGTACATCTGCTCCAACAGCCAGATCGCCGGCCAGAACCTCGAGCGCCTGCGCGAGCTCACCGGTGGCCAGGCGCAGACCAACGCCGACCGGATCACGATGCTCCCGCAGACGATGGGATCCGCCCCGCCAGGCGGTGTCGACCTCATCGCCTTCACCCCCGGCACCTCGCTGCGGCTGGGTGATGCGACGGGGCGCGTCGGCGAGCGAGTGCTGCTGCACTGGCTGCTCAGCCACAGCCTCGACCGTCTCTGGCTGATGCAGGACCGGATCATCGACTACTTCCGCGACGCCGTCGGGTTCGAACGCTTCGCCGACAGGCTGGAGTGGCCCTGGAGCCGCCCCACCCTCGACGACGACCTCGTCGAGGAGTTCACCCGCACCCTCCGCACCGACGCAGGTCCCTTCGGCGGCACTCTGCTCAGCGACCTGTCCGACGAGCTCGACACCTGGCTCGCGAGCGACGAGGTCACTCACGACATGTGGTGGCGACGCCGACGCATGATCGGCGCGCTCCGCATGGCGATGGCCCGCACCGCCGTCACCAGGCTCGCCCCCGATCTCGTCATCCTCGACGAGTTCCAGCGCTTCAAGGACCTCTTCCCCGGTGCTCGCAGCACTGGCGACGAGCACTATACGGACGCCCAGCAGCTCGCGCAGAAGATCATCATGCATCCCTCGGCGAAGTCGCTCGTCCTCTCCGCCACGCCCTACAAGATGTTCACCCTGCCCGACGAGCTCGACGCCGAGGACCACCACCAGGACTTCCATGACACCATCGCCTTCCTCGCCGGTCCCGAGCGCGCGGACCTCGTCAAGGAGTACCTGGCTGAAGTGCGGCAGGGGATGCTGCAGGGCACAGCCGACGGGCATCGCCTCGCCGAGGAGGCCACGCGACGCGCCGAGGCCGAGCTGCAGCGCGTCATGTCCCGCACCGAACGCCTCGGCTCCGCCGCGGTAGCCGACGGGATGCTGCGCGAGATGGAGATGCCCTCCCTCGAGCTGCGACCCCAGGACCTCGAGGTCTGGACCTCGGCCGACGCGATCGGGCGCCGGGCCCACGGCATGGACATGTTCGAGTTCTGGCGATCGAGCCCCTATCCCGTGAATCTCATGGACCCGTCGGCCTATCTCGCCCAGCGCCGCACCCTCAAGCTCGCCCGCGACGACGATGGCGACATGGCGCAGCTGCTGCACGCGCACCGACGCGGCTTGCTCTCCTGGGACGACATCCGCCACTTCCGCGAGATCGATCCCGGCAACCCCAAGCTCCGCGCCATGATCGACGCCGCGATGGAGCGCGGCGTCTGGAAGCTCGCCTGGCTCCCGCCCTCCCTGCCGTACACCACCCCGGGCGGACCCTTCGCCGCCGAGGGTGCGCTGAGCTTCACCAAGCGGCTCGTGTTCTCCGCCTGGAGCGTGGTCCCGAAGGCGATCTCCGCCCTGTTCAGCTACGAGGCCGACCGACGGCTCAGCGAGTTCGCGCCCCGTCACGGGACGGGCGCCGCAGCGCTGTACGACGACCCGCGAACCTCAGGACTGCTGCGTTTCACCGTCGTCGACGGCAAGTTCCAGAACCTGCCCCATCTCGCCCTGCTCCACCCCTCCGTCGTGCTCGCGCAACTGGGAGACCCGCTCACGATCGCGCGAGAGGTGGGGGAGGAGCTCCCGGTGGATCGCGATCGGCTCCTGCAGGTGGTGACCGGCAGGATCCAGGAGCGTCTGGACGCGCTCGAGCTCCCGATCCGGGACATCAAGGGGCAGACCGCCGGCTGGTACGGCGTCGCGCCCTATCTGCTCGACCGCGCCCTCGGACTGGAGGGCCTCGGTCTGCGCGGCGCCGTCGGCGGAGCGACCGACGGCGACGAGGCAGGTTCCCGCTATCGCGACCACGCCGACTTCGCACTCGACCCGGACTGGGAGACCCTCGGAGCGCCGCCCGATGACCTCGCCGCGGTGCTCGCCCAGGTCGCCGTCGCCGGTCCCGGGGTGTGCGCGCTGCGCGCCGTCGGCCGGGCGACCGGGGGAGCGGACTCCTACGCCGAGGTGCCTATGCGACGAGCGGCTCTCGAGATCGCTGAGGGCCTGCGTTCCCTGTTCAACCGGCCCGAGATGATGGCCGCCGTGCGCGCCGCCACCGGTGCTGGCAGCGAGGAGACGGACGGCTTCTGGCAGCTGGCCCTGCGCTACTGCCTGGATGGCAACCTCCAGGCGATGCTCGACGAGTACGTCCACACCCTCGTCGACTCGCTCGGACTTCGCCATGACGAGCCGGCAGAGCGTGCCGCGAGCCTCGCCGCACGGATCCGCGCGACCGCGGGCACTCGCAGCGCCACGAACGAGATCCACGAGCTCCGCTCCGACGGCGTCGACATCGAGGTGAACACGCATAAGCTCAATTCCCACATCGCCGCGCGATTCGGACGAGCCCTGAGCTCCGAGGCGGCCGAGAACCGCGAGGCTTCCGTGCGCGACAGCTTCAACTCGCCGTTCTGGCCCTTCGTGCTCGCCAGCACCTCCGTGGGGCAGGAAGGACTGGACTTCCACACGTACAGCCACGCCATCGTCCACTGGAATCTGCCCGGCAACCCCGTGGACCTCGAACAGCGCGAGGGCCGTGTACACCGCTACAAGGGGCACGCGATCCGGCGCAACATCGCCCAACGCCACGGCGGTGCGGTGCTTGCCGGGGGATACGACGACCCCTGGTCGGCGATGTTCGATGCCGCTGTCGAGGCCGAGCCCGAAGGCAGCGATGGCCTGAGCCCCTTCTGGCTCCACGACGGTCCCGCCAAGATCGAGCGGTATGTGCCCGCCATGCCGCTCAGCCGAGAGTCACGGCAGTATCTGCGACTCCAGCGCACGCTCGGCGCGTACCGCTCCGTCATGGGACAACCCCGGCAGGAAGATCTGATCAAGCTTATGGGGAAGGACGTCGACTGGCCGCGGATCGACCTGCGGCCGCCGCGAGGAGACTCAACAGAGCACGGGTCTCTGTAGGACCTCGACGCTCACTCCTCGTTCTGCGGGTGACGGGCGAACCACTCGCGTAGAGCTTCGACCAGCAGTGCTCCGTCCCTGTCTCTCTCGCCGCCGCGCGCGTCGGCTTCAGCTCCCAGATCGTCGAGCATTGATTCGGCGGTGACGTTCTCCGACTCGGCGAGCAGCGGCGCTTGCCCTCGAGCATCGCTGAACATCAGGAACTCCAGATCGTCGGCGTCGAGAGAGCGCCCGGCGAGGTCGGAGAGCTCGGCTACCCACGAGTGCAGCAGATCGACGTAGCGTTTGTAGCTCGAGGTGTCCCACCACAGAAGGGAGAAGCTCCCAGCCTCGGGAGCGTGCTCCTGAAGCCAGCCATGGACGACGCTGTCGAACACGGGCGTCGTAGGGACGTTCGAAGCCTTGGTGAGGAAGTAGAGAAACTTGGTGCCGAACGCCGGACCGAGGAACTTCAGATAGGCAGTGCCACCGCGACGCTCCTTGGCCACATGGTCGAACGCTGCGACACCACCCTCGGACTGCGCGATTCCTGCGATCTCGACGAGCTGCTCAATCGCCTGCTTGTCGCTCACCGTCGAGTCGCGGGTCAGGATGCGCTCCGTGCGGTAAGGGCCGTACCCGACGAGGCCATAGCCCCAGATCATAGAAGCGAGGAACGCCTTCACCACCGCGGTGTCATCGAAATCGCCGCCGGAGGTACGCAGGGTGTCGGGTGCGCACAGCGCACGCACCGTACCCCGGTCGATCCGCGGGCTCCTCTTCGACTGCGCACCGTCCATCGAGGGCGCGAGATCAGCGATCAGTGCTTGGTAGTCGACGCTCAGGAGGTCCTCAGGAGCCCGGTCAAAACGGCGATTCCACGACGCCGGCTTCCACGCCATGGCGGCTTGAACGAGGTCATCGGTCTGCTGTGCGGAGTTGACGAGTTCACGAAGGCGATTCGGCATGGTCATGCTTCAGGGTAGGTCCCGGCTCGGTGAACAACGGCCGGTGCGGGCTTTCCGACCCCGCCGCTGCGGAGCAGTGGCACGATGGACGAGCAGGTCCGCAGATGACGAGGAGAGACATGGCGCAATTCGCAGCGGACGGAGTTCCCACCATCGATGGCTGCCGGCCGGCGGTCCTCCGGCTCATGGCAGACGGCGAGCTCCGAGCGCTCAAGGACATCATCTCCGGCGTCGCCGAGCTCATGGGGCTTGGCGAGGACGTGACGGCGCAGAAGGTCAGCTCGGGGCAGGGCCGCCTCGAGAACAGGGTGGGCTGGGCGTGCTCGTCGATGAAGTACGCGGGGCTCCTCGAGCGCCCACAGTACGGGCGATACCGCATCACAGAGCAGGGACGGCAGGTGAATGTTCGCGGGCTGACGGAGTATTCCGAGCAGGATCAGCAGGAATGGGCGACGTGGCGTGACTACGTGAAGGAACTCGCCGAACGGAAGGCGCGCCAGGCCTCCGAGGCGAACGGCGACGACGATTCTGGGCAGTCGGGAGCCATCTCACCGTCGTCACCGGAGTCGTTCGAGGACTCCGGGGACGACCCGCTGTCCGCTGTCTCGGACAAGGTGGATTCGATCAACGACGGGGTGGAGACGGAGCTTCGAGCTGCCCTGCAGAGCGCGTCGCCGAAGTTCTTCGAGGATGCTGTTCTGAAGCTGCTGTGGGCGATGGGGTACGCCGGGGCACAGGGCGAGAAGCAGCACCTCGGGCGGTCGCATGACGGCGGCATCGACGGCGTGATCCGCCAGGACCCGCTCGGTCTCCAGAACGTCTACATCCAGGCCAAGCGCTACGCCGATGACAACTCGATCGGCGCGCCTGACATCAACTCCTTCTTCGGTGCCCTGCATCGCCAAGGTGCGGACCGCGGCGTGTTCATCACGACGTCCCGCTTCACCAAGGCCGCTAGAGAAGCATCTGACCAGTTCCAGGGGCGCATCGTGCTGATCGACGGCATCCGGCTTACGGCGCTGATGCTCCGCTACGGCGTGGGCGTGCAGGAGCAGCAGAAGTTCGTCGTCTACAGCGTCGACCAGGACTTCTTCGAAGAGTGACTCGGCCTCGACGAGCTATGCCGCACTACCCACGCGGAACGCGCCAGCCTGACGGAGCTCAGCCGTGAGGGTGATGGGCGGTGTCGTCGAGGGGTTCGAGCGAAGTCCTCACCAGCAGGTCAAGCGACCGTCTACCGTGTGCTCAGATATCCACCTAAGGAGCCCGTAATGACGCGCGACAACCAGCCCGGAATCTTCTGCCTCGAGGGCGAGTGGGACAGCGACTTGACGCGTCGTCTCAGCGTACGACCGGTGCTCGAACTCCTCGACCAGCTGGGCGTCGCTCAGTGGATCCACCGCGACGTAGCCACAATCTC
>NZ_JBQSXM010000039.1:0-8617 GCF_052378285.1 Brachybacterium sp. AOP3-A1-3
TTCGCCGGGGGTGGCCCAGGCCACCGTCAGCGGCGGTTACTTCGCAGTTATGAGCGGCTCACTTCCAAATGTGGAAGTGAGCCGCTCATAACTGTCTGGTAAGGCTTGGGCTTGGGCTTGGGCTTGGGCTTGGGCTTGGGCTTGGGCAGGGCAGGGCGTGCTAGGCCAGGCCAGGCCGGGCAAGACCAGGCCAGGGCAGGGCGTGCCAGGTAAGACCAGGGCAGGGCAGGCCGGGGCGGGGGTCAGGGCAGGGTCGTGGTCCTGGGGGCAGTCGTGGGTGGGTCAGCCCTCGGGCTGCATGCCGGTGAGGATCTCGAGCATCTCGTCGGCCACGTCGGAGGCGGAGCGCTTCTCGAACAGGGCCTCCTCGGCGAGACGGGTGTACTCGTCACCGAAGCCGACGCCGCTGGCCGGGGTCACCACGGGAGGCTTCACGACCTCCTTCTGCATCATCTGCGCGAAGTCCAGCGAGACCAGCTCGTTCTCGCTGAGCAGCGGTCGCACGGCCTCCTGGATCTCGGGGAAGGCGGGAATGCCGCGCTCGATCTTCAGCACCTCGGCGGCGCCCTTGTCGGTGAGCAGGAAGTTCGTGAGGTCCGCGGCGGCGCCCGCGTCGGCGGCCTTGGCCCCGATCGACCAGTACATCGACGCCTTGTTCACCATGTTCGCTTCGCCGCTGGTGCGTGCGGGCATGCGCAGCAGCTGCAGGGGATCGCCGGAGGAGTCCTGGAAGGTGAGGATCTGCGAGCTCGGGACCTGCTGGAACGCGCACTTGCCGGTCGCGAACAGGCTCTGCTCGAGGCTGGCCGAGGAGTTCTCGATCTGAGCTCCCGCCTCGAGGGCGGCGCCCGAGGTGCTGAGCGCGAGGCTGTACTCCAGCAGCGACACGATCGTGTCCTTGGAGACGAGCTCCTCGTCCTCCCGCGGGAAGAGCTGCTCGTTGTCCGTCTGCCGCGCCCAGGCGGCCAGGTCCCCGGAGCCGAGGCCGAATCCACTGGTCCCGAACTCGCCCTCCCCGGAGGACTTCCCCCACTCGGAGAGCTCCTGGCACAGGGCCTGGAAGTCCTCCCAGGTCCAGGTGGTGTCGTCGGGCAGGTCGATCCCGGCGGCCTCGAGCACGGTGGGGTTCATGCCGGTGGCGTAGAGGTTGAAGCCGTTCGGGGCGCCCACGAGGGTGCCGTCGGAGAGGCGGCCGGTCTCCAGGATCGCCTCGTCCATCGCCGAGAGGTCCAGGGAGTCCGAGACCGACTCGAGGTCGAGCAGCGAGCCCTTGGAGCCGTACGAATCGATATAGGCCTCGTCCATCTGGATCACGTCGGGGCTCGCGCCGCCCGCGGTCTGGGTGGCGAGCTTGTCCCAGTAGCCCGACCACTCGCTGTACTCCGGCTTGATCGTGAGGTCCGCGTGGTCGGCGGTGTACATGTCCAGCACCTTCTGGGTGAGGCCCGCGCGCAGGTCGCCGCCCCACCAGTACACCCGCAGCCCGTCGTCGGAGGAGGCCGCGTTGGGTCCGCAGGAGGCGAGCGCGGGAGCCGCGCCGGCGGCGGCCAGGAGGGTGAGGGCGTGGCGACGAGAGAACATGCGTGCTCCTGCAGGGAGAGAGACGGTGGCGGAGGGGCCGACGGGATGACGAGCCGACGGGGTGGGGGGCCGACGACATGGCGAGCCGACGAGGTCGAGCATCGCTGGTCACGTGGGAAGAGGTGTCGGGTCGGCGCCGAGGAGAACAGTCTCCCCGGCACCGACCCGAGTGGTCAAGCGCTTACCAGTGCGTGATCACGACTGCATCGTGTCCCGTCAGGCCAGGGTGACCCGCTCCCCGGTGCCGGTGACCTCCTGCTGCGTGCCGTCGGGCAGGACCACCAGGGCGCCGACGCCTGCGGGGATCGTTGCCGCGAGCGCGAAGCCGCCGTCGGCCGGGACGGACCACTCCACCTCGATGCGACCGACCGCCGAGTCGAACGCGCCCTTCGCCCAGTCGATGCCCGGGCCGGGTGTGGGCTGGATGAGGATCCGGCGGTAGCCCGGCTCGGCGGCGCGGATGCCGAGCACGACCTGGTAGATCCAGTCCGCCACCGCGCCCAGGGCGTAGTGGTTGAAGCTCGTCATCTCGCCGGGGTTGATGGAGCCGTCTGGCAGCATCGAGTCCCAGCGCTCCCAGATGGTCGTCGCGCCCATCGAGACGGGGTAGAGCCAGGACGGGTTCGAATCCTCGAGCAGCAGCCTGTAGGCATCCTCGATGTGACCGGTCTCGGAGAGCGCCCAGGTGATGAACGGGGTGCCGGCGAAGCCGGTGGAGACCTGATAGCCGGCCTCGCGCACGAGCTCGGCGAGGCGCTCGGCGGACTTCGGTCGCGTGGCGTCGTCGAGCAGGTCGAAGGCGATCGCGAGCGCGTAGACGGTGCCGCAGTCCGACACGATCCGCCCGTCGGCCTGCACATACGCCTGCGTGAAGGCCGCGAGCGTGCGGTCGGCGAGATCCTGCCAGCGCTGTGCGTCGGCCTCCTCGCCGATCAGGCCCGCGGTCTCGGCGGCGAAGCGGGCCGAACGGACCAGGCAGGCCGTCGCGACCACGCCCTTGTCGGCCTTCGCGGCGGCCGCATCCTCCGGCGGGGCGTCGGGATCCAGCCAGTCACCGAACTGGAAGCCGGTGTCCCACAGGCCGCTGGGGGAGAGCGCGCGCTCGACGGACTCGAGGTGGAGCACCATCCCCGGGTACTCGGCGCGCAGGCGCTCGAGATCGCCGTAGGCGTTCCACAGGGCCTCGGCGACCCACACCGCGGCGTCGCCCCAGATGGCCGTCGGGGTCTCGGTGGGCCGGTCGGCGATCGGGTCGCTGCCCTGGGAGCGGAGCTTGAGGCTGTCGGGGACCACGAACGGGACGAAGTGCAGAGGCGGCAGGTTCGCCTCGGCCTGCACGTCGATCAACCAGTTGTGGAGGAAGTCGGAGACGTCGAACTGGTAGGCGGCCGTCGCGGCGAAGGCGGCGATGTCGCCGGTCCAGCCCAGGCGCTCGTCGCGCTGCGGGCAGTCGGTCGGGACCGCGAGGAAGTTGCCGCGCTGGGACCAGATCGAGTTGCTGATCAGCTGGTTCACCCCGTCGTGCGAGGACTCGAACCAGCCGGTGCGCGGGATGTCGGAGTGGACGACGACCGCCTCGATCTCCTCGGCCGTGAGCTCGCCCGGCCAGCCGGTGACCTCCGCATAGCGGAAGCCGTGGAAGGTGAAGGTGGGCTCGAAGGCGTCGCCGGCCGGATCCCCGGACAGCACCAGACGGTCGGTGGCCTTCGCCGAGCGCAGCGGGCGGGTGCCCAGCTCCTCGTGCTCGAGCACCTCGGCGTGGCGCAGGGTGATCTCGGTGCCCTCGGGTCCGGTGACGGTGAACCGCAGCCAGCCCACGAGGTTCTGCCCGAAGTCCAGCAGCGTCTTCCCCGACGGGGACGTCCAGATCTTCTCCGGCCGGCGGCTCTCGTGGCGGGTGATCAGCGGCGAGGCCTGCTCGATGAGCGTGTCGCGGTCGAGCTCCGCGGCGCGCACCGGGCGGGGATCGCCGGCAGGGAGCCGACGGTCCTCGTGCTGGCCGTCGTAGATGGTGGCGAAGGTGATCGGGGAATCGGTCGCGGTCCAGCTCTCATCGGTGAGGACCTGCTGGGTGGAGCCATCGGCGTAGGTGATGACCAGGGCGGCGAGGAAGGCGTTCTCGTCCCCGTAGTTGGATGCGGCGTCGCCGAAGCCGAAGTCGCCGTTCCACCAGCCACGGCCCAGGAGGACGGACAGCTCGACCTGGCCGTCACCGGCGCGGACCTGCTTGGTGACGTCGAAGCGCTGCACCTGGAGCCGGGACTCGTAGACGGTCCACCCCGGGTTGAGCACCGTGTCGGTGGCGGGGGAGCCGTTGAGGGTGGCCTCGTAGATGCCGTGCGCGGTGGCGAGGAGCTCGGCGCTCGTGATGGTCGAGGCGGGCTGCGTGAGCTCCGCCCGGGTGGACAGGATCGGGGCGCGGCCGTCAGTCGGGTCGGCGGTGATCGGGAGCGCGTCGGCGAGGAGCGTCAGCGGGGCGGGGGCGGGGGCGGAAGTGCTGGTGCTGGTCATGAAGGGGTTCACCTCTCGGTCGGGGCGTACGGAGTGCTGGGGGAGAGCGTCGGGAGCGCGGCGGCGCGCGAGGCGCCGGAGGGGTGGGCGGCGGATGGATGGTCTGCGGATGGACGTGCGGGGGAGAGGGAGGAGGCGTCGCGCGCTTCCTCCGCGAAGGCGTCGAATCGTGAGTGTCGGAACCCGGCCCAGCCGCAGACGAGTCCGACGGCCACGATGATCGCGATCAGCAGGTAGGCGAGCACCGGCGTGGTCATCAGGGCCGGGGTGATCAGGGCGACGCCGGCGGCGATGACCCGCGCGATGCCGATCACCGAGCCCTGGATCGACGAGCGCAGCAGCGTCGGGAACGACTCCTGGGACCAGATCTTCATGATCGCCTCGAAGGCGAAGGCGCCCCCGATGGCGTTGAAGAAGCTCAGGGCGATCCACGGGAGCAGCGTGAAGCCGAAGACGACCGGGATGAGATAGGACCCGGCCAGGAGCACCGCGCCGATGGCGTAGAAGGTCATCCTCAGCGGGGTGTCGACGACCTTCATGAACGCCATCGCGCCGAGCATGCCCACGCCGAGCATCACGATGCCCAGCAGGGATTGCTGCTGCACGGAGATCCCCACGACGTTCACCCCGATATAGGTGCCGAACTGGCCACCGGTGTTGGCCCCGATGTTCGTGAACGTGTAGAAGCCGATCAGGGCCAGGAACGGCACCAGGAAGACCTTCTTCCCGAGCACGTCCTTGAGCCCTGTGTTCGACGCCCGGATCGTCGCCGTCCCGGAAGAGCGCTCGCGATCGGCGTCGGCCCACGTCGTCGATTCCGGGACGCTCAGGCGCGCGACGAGGACGACCAGCGCGACGATGCCGACGTGGGCGAACATGACCTGCCCGCCGAGCTGTCCCAGGCCGCCGGCGATGATGCCGAAGACATTGGCGCCGATGATCCCGCCGAACCAGAGGATCTGCGAGAAGCCGACCAGCCGGCCGCGGTTGTGATCCGACGCCGCCTCGGAGATCGAGGCGAGAGAGACGGGCAGGTCCGCGCCGGATCCGAGGCCGACGAGCACCATGCCCGCCATGAGCATGGCGAACCCGGGAGCCAGCACGAGCAGGATCGACCCCGCGACGATCATCATCATCGTGGACAGGAACACCCGACGCCGACCGTAGCGATCTCCGAGGCGGCCACCGGTGAGGGCCCCGACGGCGATGCTCAGGGTCAGCGAGGCGGACAGGATGCCGATCTGTCCCGCGGTGATCCCGATGGAGTGCTGGTAGAGCACCAGGGCTGTGCCGGAGCTGACGATGGCCGCGGCGTCGATGTAGGAGGCCATCCCGCAGATCAGCGCCACCCACCACGGATTGGGTGCAGTGGATTCGGGTCGGTCTGGTCGCACGCTGTTCTCCTTCGAACCTGGGCGGCGTGATGTCACGAGGTCACGCTCTGACCTGCACTGATCCATCACGATGTTGAAACGACTCAACACAACGTCCGGTGAGGTTAGCAAGGTCCGGGTGAGCCCCACAACCCTTTGCGGTCAGTGGGTCCGGGAAAGGGTTTACACGTTTCAACCGCTGTGCCTACACTCCAGCCACTCGGGGTCCTCGGATCCGTCGATCGAAGGAGATCGCCCATGCCCACTCGTCGCACCGCCCTCGCCCTCCCTGCAGCCCTGGTGTCCCTCAGCTCGCTCTCCGCCTGCGGACCCAACGCGACCGGGGGTGGGGGAGGCGGCGAATCAGGGTCGGGGTCCCTGCGCTTCGCCTGGTGGGGGAATCCTCGCCGTGACGAGCTGACGAAGGCGGCGATCTCGGCGTACCAGAAGGTCGCGCCTGATCTCACCATCTCCGCGGAGCCGGGTGACTGGGGCGGCTACTGGGACAAGCTCGCCACCCAGATCGCGGGCGGGGACGCGCCCGACGTCATCCAGATGGACGAGGGGTATCTCGCCGAGTACTCCAGCCGGGACATCCTCCTGGATCTCGGGACCACCGACCTGGACACGTCCGCCGTCGACGAGGCGGCCCTCGATGCCGGTCGGGTGGACGACGGGCTGTTCGCGGTCAACGCCGGCATCAATGCCCCGGTGCTGCTGGCGAACCCGGACGTGTTCGCGGCCGCAGGGGTCGAGATGCCCGATGACACCACCTGGACCTGGGACGACCTCGTCGACATCGCCACCCGGATCACCGACGCCACCGAGGACGGCACGTACGGAGTCCAGCAGTTCGGAGCGGCCGGGGGCCCACCGCTGTCCGTGTACCTGCGCCAGCTCGGTGCGGACCGGTTCGGTCCCGACGGCCTCGGGTACACGGCCGAGCAGCTCCAGCAGTGGATGGACTTCGTGCTCGAGCTGCAGGACAGCGGCGCCGCCCCGCCCGCCGCGGTGGCCGTGGAGGAGGCGAGCCAGTCCGTCGACCAGTCCCTGTTCGCCGTCGGGAAGTGCGGCCTGCAGTCGCAGTGGTCCAACCAGGTGGTGACTCTCGATGCGTCACTCGACGGCAAGGTCGTGATCCTGAGGATGCCGTCGATGACCGGCAGGGCCGCCGACGCGCAGCTCTGGTACAAGGCGTCGATGTACTTCTCGATCGCCGCGACCTCCACGAAGCAGGAGGATGGGGTGGCCTTCATCGACTGGCTCGTGAACGACCCCGACGCCGGGAAGATCCTGCTCGCCGAGCGAGGGGTGCCCGCCAATCTCGACGTCCGCGAGGGCATCGTCCCCGACCTCACGGACTCCGACCTCAAGGCGGTGGACTTCATCGAGGCCATCGCGGGCGAGCTGGGTGACCCGCCGCCCATCACCCCGCCGGGCGGCGGCGCCGCGGACGATGTCCTGGCCCGGCATGTGGAGGACGTCCTGTTCGGTCGTGCCGACCCCGCCGGAGCCAGCGCGGCAGCGGTCGACGAGGCGGCCGGTGCTCTCGGGTGATCCCGCCGCGATAAAGTCGCAGGATCATGGACCCGTGGCTCGCCGCCACGGATCGACGCCGACCAGCCGAGGAGCGTGGGGGAGTGGCCGGAGCCCATCTGGTGAGCATGAAGGACGTCGCGCGGCACGCGAACGTCTCGGTGGGCACCGTCTCCAACGTCCTGAACCGCCCGGACATCGTCTCCACGGATCGCCGGGAGCGGGTCGAGGCGGCCATCGCGGAGCTCGGGTACGTGCGCAACGACGCCGCCCGGCAGCTCAAGCTCGGCCAGTCCCGCACCGTCGGCGCCATCGTGCTGGACTCCGCGAACCCGTTCTACGGCCAGCTCGTCGGCGGCATCGAGGCGGCCGCCGAGGACTCGTCCCTCGCGGTCATCGCCGGCAGCACCGGCAACCGGGAGCAGCGCGAGCGGCTGTACCTCTCGCTGTTCGAGGAGCAGCGGGTGCGCGGCATCCTGCTCGCCTCGACCGGCGGCGCCCAGGAGCTGGTCGACGGGATCCGGCGTCGGGGCACCCCCGTCGTGCTCGTGGAGAGCGGACGCGAGAGCGTCGGCGGATCCTCCGTGGGGGTCGACGACATCGCCGGCGGCGAGATCGCCGTGCGCCATCTCGCCGAGCTGGGCCGGCGCCGTATCGGCGTGGTCGCGGCCCGGCAGGACCTCCGGCAGGTCGCGGATCGGTTGACGGGCGCGCGCCGCGCCGCGCAGGCAGCCGGTATAGCGCTCGAGGTGCTCGAGGCGGAGGACCTCACTGTGCTCGCCGGGCGCGCCGCCGGGATGCAGGTCGCGGAGCGGACGGCGACGGAGCGACCGGATGCCGTCTTCTGCGTCAACGACCTGCTCGCCGTCGGCGTCCTGCAGGCCTTCGCCTTCCGCCACCAGGTCGCCGTGCCCGAGGAGATCGCCCTGGTGGGCTACGACGACATCGCCTTCGCGAGCTCCACCGTGGTGCCGCTGACCTCCGTGGCCCAGCCGGCGGACCTCATGGGCCGCACCGCCCTCGCCCTGCTCGAGGAGGAGATCGCCGCGCCGGACGCCGCGCCCCGGCACGTGAGCTTCACGCCGACGCTGGTGGAGCGGGAGTCGACGACGGGCTGACGCCCGCTCTCCCGTCAGGAGACGGTGAGAGCGGAGCGACCTGTCCCCGATGCACTGGTCGCACGAGTACCACGTGCTCCCATGCCAGCACGTGGTGCGAAGACGGAATGTCGGTGCGTGTTCGTAGACTGCCCGAATGGACGACGAGGTCGAGGAGACGAGGTCGAGGATGTGTCGTCGTGGGAGCTCGACGATGAAGAGTGGCTCGGCGACCAGGAGAAGTTCTGGCTCTCCGAGCCGACAAGGTCGATGCGGGACACGGGTCCGCGCTGGCTCTTCAAGCCGTCGCGCCGTGTCACCTTGGAGGGGCGCGGCGATGCTCCCCCGCGGGAGTTCACATGGTTCGATGCGCAATCGGAGCTCATCGTCTGCAAGCACGCGCAATTGGTGGGCGTCCCGTCGGCCTCGATCAGATTGGCCCAGTGGAACGATGAGTACGGGTGCATCTCCCGCGATGTTCGTCGTGAGAACGAGGACTTGCACAGTGGGGACACATAC
>NZ_JBQSXM010000040.1:0-7654 GCF_052378285.1 Brachybacterium sp. AOP3-A1-3
ATCACGCCATGAATCACCCCACCATGCCGCGGCGCCGAAATCTGATCGTCACTGCCACCGCAACGCTTGCCGCGGCCCTCGTTCTCACTGGATGCGCCACAACGTCGCCCGAACCCGAATCCATCTCCATCGGCAGTCAAGCCGTCGACACTGAATTCCTGACAGACCACAACCTGGACGGACTCGACGCCACGCAGGTCATCGGGCAGCTCGACACTATGCCCGTAGCCGCCGTCATCCGCGTCGGCCGGGGGCCTTGCCCCAGAGCCGTGCTCCCGTGTCATCCCGACCTTGCCCACTGACCGCAGACGGGCAAGCTCATCCAGGTCCACGTGTCCCGGGCGGCGACCGATCGCAAGTGTCCGGACGTTCGCCAAGCGGACCGGATCGACGCCCGACCACACCTGATAGCGCCACCTCCGTGTCTCGCACACGGGCGCGGTCCAGTCGAAGACGTTTGCAGCCTTCGGGCGCTGGGCAGGATCGCCGGGCTTGACATCGACGACCTCAAGGCTCCGGTCGGCCCGCGTGAGCAGGAGATCTGGGGCATGCCGTCGGATGGCTGTCCCATCGCGGCTCCGCAGCCACATCGGCTGCGCCGCGATCCAGGTCACCGACGGGTCGAAGTCGGCCAGCCACAGTCGATCCAGTTCCAGGCGACTCTCGTACGGCACGTGTCCGCCCGTGTCGCCGACCAGAACAGCCCGGAGTAGTGCCGCTGACCGGCGTAGGAGCCCACGCGCCGCACCGGGCGGGCGGTACTCAGCGTTGTCATGGCCGCATCACGGACCGTTGTAGCGACTTCGCTACTGTCGGCGGCGACGTAGCGAAGTTCAGTGTCCAGCAAAGTGGACTGCGCCATGGCTCCAGCCTGCACCCGGCGACACGTAAGTGGAACCCGCGACACGCGAGTGCCAAATAAGTGGAACAGCGACAGGTCAAACGGAAACCTACAAGGGCGAGAGTCTATGGAGTGCGGGAGCGATGCTAGTCCAGCGATTCAGAACCTCTACGAGAACCATGTATCGCTGAGCCTAGCATGCGCGACCAAACGAGGTGCCGAACCTACGAACCTCCGAGGACCCGAAGCCACGAGCCTGGGAACCTCCGAGGGACCGAGCCCACGAGGGGCCGAAGCTCCGGCGGGACGAGGTGACGAGATCACGAACGTGCGAGCCTCCGACTCTCCGAGAAGACGAGTGCGCCGTGGCGCTGGCCGGTGAGCTGACACGGAACTTCGCCGGGGCGGTCACAGTGACCCCCACCAGTCGCGGTAAGAGGATGACCCTCGTTCCAGACCTGGAGGACCTCTCATGACGCAAGCACCGGCGATCGATCGGAGACGAGCCGGCAGCTCGAGCTCCCCCCTGCCTCTGGGAGCTCTCGGGGCCGGCGCGACACTCCTCGCCGGCGGTGCCCTGATGATGAACGACGTCCCCTTGGCCGGCGCCGCCGCGTGTGTTGCCCCGCCCCTCGCCGTCGTGGGGTTTGCTCAATGGCGCGGTGCCAAGCGGAGGCAACTCCGGAGCGATCTCGTCGAGGGCCTCATCCCACTCACGGGTCCCGGGGTGGACGTCCGCTGCTCGCGATGGGCCAAGCGCGAGTACATCCACCCCCGCCCGGGGAGGATCGAGATCCGCTATGGCGCCGGCTCCCGGGACTGGGACCCGAAGTGGATGCAACAGCTCACGGCGACCGTGGAGGCCCGCGTGGGCATCGACTACAAGGTCGAGAAGCACCAGAGCTCCCGCAAACGCGTCTACCTGGTTCCCGAGATTAGTGCCGAGGAGATTTCGGACGACTCGCCGCGCGCCGTGTTGGCGCGCAAGGCCGATGTGGTGATCCGTGAGCTGCTCGGCAAGGAATCGAGCGCCACCTATTCTTGGGGGGAAGATGACTCTCTGAGCAGCATCCAGGTGGAATTCCCCAACGAGATCGCCATCAAGCTCGTCAGCCGTATGAAGCGCCAAAGCGTAGAACGTGTCGTGACGGGAACCCTTCCCGGGCGCTGGCGTTGCTCCTGGGATATCGAGGATTCGACTGCAACCTTCCGGCTCCGTACCGAATTCCCCGCAGCTGTTCCTCACCCCAAGATCAACGTCACCGACGAAAACCGATATCTCATTCCCAGCGCCGTCACCGAGGACGGTGACACCGTGTCTTGGGACCTGCGCTCCACGGACCCGCACGGCCTGACCACCGGACGCACGGGAACTGGCAAGACCGTGGTGCTGCTCGGGACCTGTATGGAGTTCACCGGCCGAGACTGGGCGGTCTGGGTCGCAGACCCGAAGCGCGTGGAGTTCCTCGGGATCCGGAAGTGGCCCAACATCCAGGTCGTCGCCACAACCGTCGAGGACCAGATCGCGATGATCTGGGATGCCTTCGAGCTCATGGAACATCGCTACCGCCTGATCGAGACGGCCGGCGCTGACGAGGACGACTTCGAGCCCCTGCTCGTGCTGGCCGACGAGTTCACCGAGTTCCGCAGCGCGGTGAACGCCTGGTGGTCTGAGAACAAGCACAAGGGCGCCCCCAGCAAGTGCCCCATCTTCAACGCCGTCGGCTCGCTCGCACGCCTCGCCCGCAAGGCCCGCATCCACCTGCGATTCGGGATGCAGCGCCCGGACGCGGAGCTGCTCTCCGGCGAGGTCCGCGACAACCTCGGAGACCGCCACTCGCTGGGCCGCCTCTCCCCGCAGGGCGCACAGATGATGTGGGAGGCCGCCTACATCGGCACGAGCGTCCCCCGGAAGATCCCCGGCCGCGGCACCGCTACCGGTCCCGACGGGCAGCCGGCGGAGGCACAGGCGTACTGGACGCCGGACCCCCGCAAGGTCGCCCGGTCCCGCAAGGCCGGAGACATCGAGATCCTCGCGGGCCTGTACCCGACCTCGACCACCCACAAGCGGTTCACCTACGAGATCGAGGATGAGGATTCCCCGACCTGGCTCGACGACAACGACAAGCCGACGCTGTACACCCCGTGGGCCGCCGTCACTCAGGCACGTCGTGTGCCGAGCCCGGACGCTGACCAGCACCTCACACTCGACGAGCTCCTGGACGACCTGAGCAGCGCTCGCGAAGCGGCAGTCGGCGAGACCTCCGCCCCGGTCCCGGAGCCACGGGAGGACCGCCATCTCCAGCTCGTGCGCGATGACGAGGATGAGGAGGCCGACGACTACGGCCTCGTGCAGACCGTCTGCGCCGACCGGCTGCGACCGGGGGATCTGATCGACGTCGACGGCGACTGGGTCGTGGTTGAGGAGGCCGTCGCTGACCCTGACGAGGAGGGCATGATCTCGATCGCCTGGCGCTCCGACGATGACGACGCCGGCGAGCTGGCGCTGACCGTTGACGACATGCTGGAGGTGCGACGGATGACCGAGGAGAGCGACTGACCTGACACCGCCCGCCGCACGACATCCCCTCGACCGAACCCCGGAGACACCATGAACCTCCCTCGCCACCCCATCCTCGATCTCGGCCGGCCCCTCGTCTTCGTCGACACGGAGACGACCATGCTGGAGCCAACCCCGAGCCCCTGGGAGATCGCGCTCATAAAACACGCCCCCGAGCAGCTCGAAGACCGGTTCCACATCATGCTGCGTGACCCTGATCTGTCGGATGCTTCGCCCGACTCCCTACGTGTGAACCGCTTCTACGAGAGGCACCCCCACTGGACCGGAACCGCCGCGCCGGCTGACGTGGCGCTGCACTCGAGCCGTGACGCCGCACAGGCGGTCGAGGTCTTCACCGCCGGCAGCGTCTTGGTCGGATCCAACCCCGACTTCGACGCCCGGGCCCTGGAGTGGCTGCTCCGCCAGCACGGGCTGAGACCGCGCTGGCACCACCACACCATCAACCTGGTCACGTGGACCTACGCGCGCCTCTTCGCGCGCGGGGAGCCGGTGACGATCCCGACGTCCTCCTACGACCTCTCACGCCGTGTGCACGTCGATCCTCCGGCAGCCGAGGACGCCCACACCGCCATGGGGGATGCCCTCTGGACCGTGCGCTGGTGGGAGAGCCTGACGGAGGCCCAGCGATGAGCCGGGGTGGGGGAGTCCTTGGGGGGTTTGGAGGGCTTGCGGCCGTGGTCCTCGTCCTCGGGGCCGGTGCCTATGTGGGGACCTCCGGGCTGGAAGATCTCCTCTCGGGCCCCGCCCAGTCGAGCGGCAGTTCGCAGAGCTCGACAGATCTGGACGAGGACGTGGACGCAGACGCTCTCTTCGGCGCCTCGAGCGAGCTGGAGGCGCTCACGATCGCCGAGCTCGGCAGCGGGGATGGCTACGACCGAGATCAGTACGGGCAGCGCTGGGCAGACATCGACCGCAACGGATGCGACCAGCGGAACGACGCTCTGCGCGCCGGCGCCGCCGAGGTCACGACCAAGCCGGGAACCCACGGCTGCGTGGTCCTCGAGGCGACGATCGAGGATCCCTACACGGGCACCACGATCGACTTCGTCAAGGGCGAGAACACCGTGGACATCGACCATGTCGTGCCGCTCTCGCGTGCGTGGCAGCAGGGAGCCTCTAGCTGGCCCGAGGAGCGCCGTGAGGAGTTCGCTAACACCTCGGGCAACCTCCTGGCGGTCGACGCCTCCGCTAACCGCTCCAAGGGCGATCGAGGCCCGGAGGAGTGGATGCCGGATGCCGGTCGCTGTGGCTACGTCGTCCAGTGGATCGACGTGAAGGCCGAGTTCGAGCTCAGCGTCTCCGCGGCGGAGAAGTCCGCCCTCGAGGACGAGCTCGACGAGTGCGAAGGGAGCTTGTGATGGACAAGGACTGGGAGTTCGTGATCCTCGTGTTCGGCGGGATGGTGGCCGCAGTGGTTGTGTTGCCGGTGCTTCTGCCCGAGCTCGCCGCCGGCGCGATCGCCAAGCTGCTCAGCTGGCAGGTCGTGGTGCCTTCGGCCGAAGCGGTGGTGTCGATCCCCACGACCGGGGTCGGCTTCGACCTTCCTCGGCTGCTGGTGGGGGCCGGGGTGCTGCTGCTGGCGGTGTGTGCGGGGCGTGTCGCTATGACGCGCCGTGCTCAGGCCTGACGCTGCGCGCTGGGTCGGCTGTCTCGCCACGCACGCACCTGCAGGGGATCCCAGAGGCGGGACCGGCCGATCTTCCGCACCGACTCGGGGAAGTCCTTCGAGAAGTCGGTGTCGCGTCGCTGGTAGCGCGTGACGGTGTCGAGCTTGACGCCGAGCTCGGTGGCGACGCCGGCCCGGGTCAGCAGTCCCTCGACCTCGAGGGTGTCTCCCGCGGCAGCCTCAGCCACGGTCGAGCGCATCCGCTGGCGCTTGTCCTGCCAGGAGCGGATCTGCTGGAGACTGAACAGAGGTCGCGGCCCGGTGTACTTGATCGGCTTGGGGAAGTCCGCGTGACGCCCGAGGTAGGTCCTCATCGACCCATAGCTGAGCTCGAGCTCGTCGGCGGCCTCCTGGAGGGAGACGAGCCGGTCGGAGGGATCGACCGGTGCGCCCTCCTCGTACCGTTGGACGGCCGCGGCGTCGTACACGTAGGCGTTCGCGCACATGCCGCAGCGCGTGACCGGGCTCGGGAAGTCGGCATGCTTCGAGTGCTTCCAGAGGGTCAACGCGGTGATGCCGAGATCGTCGGCGAGCACCGAGAGCGGCTGCACGGTGCGCGTCGCGTCGGTGCCCGGCGCGAGCTGCTCGGTGCCGTCCTCTTCCCATCGCTGCACGGCGTCCAGGTCGTAGAGGAGGCCACTGCCGCACTTGCCGCAGCGCACCACGGGCGTGGGGAATCCGTCGCGCTCGGTGTGCTTGCGCAGCGTGCGCACGGTGACGCCGACACGCTCAGCGATCGTGGCTAGGGGCTGGGGCTGGTCCAAGGGGTTCTCCTCGTGAGGCACGAGAAAGCCCACCCTCCAGGAGGAATCATCTGTCAGAACGAAACCGCGGAGGATGGGCCTCTCAAGGGTACAGGTCAAGACGCCTTCGATAGCGAGGCCTGGGCGGCGAGGGCGTCGATCTTGTCGTAGTGGACGCCGCAGAAGTGATCGTCACCGATCACCCCCACGGGAAGGGATGTGTAGCCGAGCGCCTCGACCTCGGCGCGGGCTTCGGGGTCCTGAGTGACGTCGCGGTAGCGGTACCGGACACCTTTGCGGCGGCAGCGCCGCACGAGGGCTGTGCAACGCGTGCAGTCCGGCTTGCCGTAGATGGTGATGGCGTAGTCCATGGGTGCTGCCCTTCCTTGGGAGAGGTGGTCACCCTGTTACCGCGTCTGAGGGGTGCTGTTGTGACACTCCCACGGGTACGAGATCGGGCGGTGGTCGACTCGCCGCCGGCCCTGGGGGCTCCTTTCTGGTGTGGTCGTCGTCCACCAGCGACCTTACGTGCTAGTGCCCTCACTGTCAACATGGTTGCGGGCTGCGACGTGGGCGCGTTCGATGTACGCCTCGATCTCGCTGAGCTCGACGCGCCACTGGCGCCGGCCTCCGATCTGGATCGCCCGCAGGTCTCCCGAGCGCACCAGGGCGTAGGCCTGCGAGGAGGAGATCGAGAACATCTCCGCAACCTCGCTCAGCGGGACGAACCGGCGACCGAGGACGGGGTGTGGTGAGGGAGAGGAGCTCATCTGCCCAGCGAAGCCGTTCCTGGAGGCCGCGGCAACCCGAGGCCGCGGACTGTGGATAGGTGGCGCCTACGGGGCCGAAGGGCTCGAGCGGTGCCGCGGGTAGCGGATCCCGGCGGGGGCCGGCGGAGCGTTGAGGTACTCCGCGAGCGGGCAGCCCGCCAGGTGCGGGCAGGAGTCGACGGCCACGTTGCACGGCGTGCACAGCAGCCCGCGCACCATGCCCGTCGCGTGATCGTGATCGACGACCGTGGAGAGCTGCTTGTGGCAGGCCCCGCAGGAGAGTCCCTGCACGGTCCGCAGCTCGTCGACGATGCGCACCATGCGCGGGGTCCGGTGAGTGTGGACCACGGAATCCGTGCCCCATCGTCGGTCCGATGGCTCGCAGCGCAGGTTCTCGGGCACGACCGCCGGCCGCACGCTCAGCCTCTCCCGCCACAGCCGCACCGGGGCATGGTGGGTGCTGTCCCGATCGCAGCTGCCGGCGCGCCCATCGCTGCGCAGGTGGTAGAGGCCGTCCTCGCCCTCCTTGGCGTGATCGCGGGTCCTGCTCGGGGGGCTGGCGTGGCGGCGGATCCCGCAAGGCATCAGCGAGAGACGCGCGATCTGCTCCTCCTGGGTCAGGTCGGGGTCGAGGAGCTCCGGATAGCGGCCGAGCCCGTAGCCGGCAGCCGGCAGCAGGACAGGGAGCCGATGAGCGGGGAGATCCTCGAGGCAGGTGATCGGGATGTCGCCCCGTCGGGCGTGCGAGCGAGCGTCACCACGCTCGAGGAGGTCTGCCGTGGTCGTGATCGGCAGCGCGTAGCGCTCGGCCAGGTCAGGGGTCGACAGGCTCCGGTGCTCGCGCACCCAGGCGAGACCGGATGCGAACTCGTGGGGGTAGCGCATGGCTCAGAGCGGCCCAGCGGCGATGTCGAGGCTGTGGGCACCGAGGGGGCCGGTGGGTCCGCTTCGCTCGGCGGGAGCGTCGCGCTGGCCGCGAGGGGCGTGCTGCCGCTCGTCCATCTGGATTCCCTCTCGGTTCAGAACATTCGGGGGGGGGGGGGGGGGTGGGGG
>NZ_JBQSXM010000041.1:0-6919 GCF_052378285.1 Brachybacterium sp. AOP3-A1-3
AGTTCGAGCGCGGTGGGCGTGAGTCGTTCGGCCTCATCAATGATGATCAGTTCGGTGAAGTCAATGGTCCAGGGCACTTCACGGGTTGTGATCTTCCCGTTCGCGCGGAGGTGTTCGTAGATCAGTATTCCGACTTTGCCACGGTAGAACTCGATGTCGCGCATGAGATCGCGGTGCTTGGGGAGGACTTCTGGGGTGTAGAACACGGTGCGGGAGCGATTGGCGGCAGCGTAGTGCTTCAGGTCGGTGTCGCTGCGTGGTCCCCAGTCGTGAATGAAGGGTTCGAGGGTGCCCCAGTGCGCGTACCGGCGCGCGGACTGGGTCTTGCCGACGCCGGCTTCGCCGTGGCAGATACCGATGGTGACGTCCTTGCGGATGGCGCCTGCGAACTCGGAGAAGCGGCGGTGTTCTTTGGTGACGATGAAGTCGCGGTTCATCTACTCGTCCTCTTCGTAGGTCTTCAGACGCTTCCTGGGCCGCCGTGCGGGAGCGGGCGGCGTGGGCGGGTCGGTTGGGGGTCGTGGAGTTGTGGGGATTCGGTCGTTGATGTCCTTGCGGAGCTGCCGCCGGCGGGTCCTTCTGGCGGTCTCGATGTCGTGGAGGCTGTAGCGCTGATTGGGGTGGGCTTCGTCGATCGCGGTACACACGAAGGTGTCGTGGTCGTAGACGCGGATCTCGGACAGGTCGCGGGGGTCGTAGCGGATCGTGACCGTGCGTCCAACGAAAGAGGCGAGCGTGGGTGAGAGGTAGCGCTGTCCTTGGAAGTGGATACCGTCGCGCTGGACGGTGCGGTGTTTGGAGACCCTGAGGAGGAGGCCGTCGAGCTCCTCGAGGCTCTCGGGCATTCGCGGTAGCCATCCCTCCCCGATCCAGGCCATCTTCGGACTTGTACGGATTGCTGCGTGAGTGCGCTCGTTGTACTGGCCGACGAACTCCCCGAGGGCTCGGTCCAGACCAGTCAGCTCCAGGGTGGGTACGGCGTGAGGGTGGCCCGGGGTGAGGTGTCCGGGAAGGGTCGCGAGCACTTCGGTGTTGATGGTGTGGAAGAACCGTTCGATCTTGCCTCTGCCCTGCGGTCGGGCGACGGTGGAGTGGATGATGCGGATCTTCAACGCGATCGCGGTGTACTCGAGGTGGTGACTGGTGAAGTCACTTCCGTGGTCGACGTAGAGGACGTCCGGGATACCGCACATCGACCAGGCCGGGTCGCTCTTCGGCCAGATCGCTTGGCGCAGCGCCAGCGCGGTGTTCATCGCCGAGGGGGCGCCCTCGAAGACCATGTACCCGCAGATCGCCCGCGAGTAGTCGTCCATGACCGTCGTCAGCCAGGGCCTCGAAGGTCTCCCACTGGGATCCTTGATAAGGATGTTGAGTTCAGTGTGGTCGGCCTGCCACAAGGCATTGGGGCGCTCTGCGCGGTGGCGGAAGACGAGCTCGTGGCGGTCCCGGTAAGAGGCCGGCCCCTCGAGCGCGAGGGTCACCATGCCGGGATCCAGTGCCTGCACGATCGAACGCACCGTCGCGTAGCTCGGGGGCTTCTCGCCTGTTCTCGAGGCTTCGGCCGCTGCCAGGCGGTGCAAAGTCGCGATGCTCGGGCGCGGTTTGGTCAGTGCCAGGTGCTTCACGAAAGCCACGAGCTCCGGCGTAGTCCGCCGCGCGCCGGCGTCGGCGCGCGGTGTCCGCTCGAGAGCCTTGACACCGCCGACGCGGTAGGCGGCGTGCCAGCGTGAGAGCGTGCGCGTACCGATCCCGGTGTTGCGGGCCAGGCTCGCCAGCGGGATGCGGTCTTCGACGTGGAGCCGCAGGATCTCCCACTTCTGCGGCCCGTCCACGTCATGCCTGCTTCATCGCTGAGCGAGCAGCGGCGTCCCGTTGGTGGCGGTAGAGCGTCGCGCGCGACCATCCCACCAAGCGCGCTGCCTCCTCGGCAGTGCGTCCCTTCGCCCGCTCTTCCACGGCGATCGCGAGCTTGCGATCCACGACCTCGGGGTCCACGGGCGGACGACCGAACTTGGTGCCCTGGGCTCGGGCCGCTGCGATTCCGGCATTGACCCGCTCGGCGATCAGCTCCCGTTCGTACTCCGCGAGTGTCGCCAACATCCCGAGCATCAGCCGCCCCGACGAGGTCTCGGGGTCAATCCCGTCGGAGATCGACTGGATCTTCACGCCGCGGTCCCGTATGAGGTTCACGGTGTTAAGCACGTCGATGAGCGACCGGCCCAGTCGGTCGATCCGCCACACCACCACCGTGTCCTCGGGCTCCGCGTAGGCCAGAAGCTGCTTCACGCCTGGACGCTCTGCTGCGCTCTTCGCCCCGGACGTCACATCCGAGAACACATCCCGCTTCTGCACTCCGGCAGCAAGGA
This sequence comes from Brachybacterium sp. AOP3-A1-3, assembly GCF_052378285.1. Classification (NCBI taxonomy): domain Bacteria; kingdom Bacillati; phylum Actinomycetota; class Actinomycetes; order Micrococcales; family Dermabacteraceae; genus Brachybacterium; species Brachybacterium sp. AOP3-A1-3. The sequence goes on from NZ_JBQSXM010000041.1 coordinate 2,367, forward strand.
GGGCGTCGAGCTGCAGTGCCGGATCCTGCCCTGCCGTCGATACCCGCGTGTACCCCAGAAGCCTCATGAGCACATAGTGCCTCACAAACTACCCAAGCCGGAAGATCTGAGACGAAATGCGGTGCGACGACTTCTCGAGACACTCCGGACCAGCTATCGGCCCAGCTCGAGACGAGTCCGCCATTGCCTGGCCGCGTGTCTCATAAAACTGTCGCTTTCTGAGACTGCGAGCGAGCCCCGCGTTCAGCTCGATCAACGCACCGTCCTCGATAGGCTGTGCTCATGGCTGAGTTCGTCCTGTTCTGCATTCCAACCGTCGTGTATCTGGCCGTGCAGTCACGTGGCGAAGGCAGGAGCTTCCGTGCAGCCATGACTCGGGCGGGGGTCTCCTGGGGCTCTGCGTCCGCATATGGCTGGGCGACACTTCTGCTGCTTCCGCTCGTGCTGACGGGCTGGCTTGTGATTGTTCTTGTACCGGCAGATGTACTGGAGTTACCCGGGGTTTCGATCGCTCAGATGACCTCGATCGGGGCTGCAGTCGGCGTGGTCCTGCGTGCCGTCGGCGAAGAAGTCTTCTTCCGCGGATTGGTCAGCGGCGTTCTCTTCCGGAGGCTTGGCTTCGGCTGGGGCAACCTTATCCAAACGCTGATATTTCTGGTGCCCCACCTGACGCTATTGCTGATCGATGCGCGCTTGTGGCCTCTCATCCCGGTGCAGTTCGCTGCGGGATGGCTCCTGGGGTGGCTGCGGCACAAGACCGACTCTTTTGCGCCCGGCGCTGCCGCTCACACAATCGCGAACGTCGCCGCCGGCCTCCTTGCCGCCTGAGCGTTAGGCAATGCAGCAACGCGCTCGAATCGCCCCGACATGGACAACCTAGCTTCTCATCTAAGACAAGTTCACTGGCCGGTTGGCTGTCGCCCGCTTTCGACCTAAAGCCGAGCCAGTTCGACATGAGCCACGCCATTTATCACTGTCAGACCGGCGCCATTTAGTATCGGCTATCACACCCCGCCCGCGCGCAGTAGAACCGTGATCGTCAAAGCGGTCGTGGCGATGATGAGGAACAGTCCCACGAAGGGATTCTGAGGAACTAGCCCGACGCCGAGACGGATCACCGCGACTACGACCGCCCCGAGCACGATGGGTATCACGACGCGGCCCAGCCGCCGCGGGGCGCCGCCCCTGGAGCCATCTGTTTCGTTCATGCCCTAGACCCTACCCGGGACATGTCTCAAAACCCGGTTTTGGATCCCGCGGAACAGGGGAGATGCGCCGCAGGCGACCGTCCCGTTCGGGTATACCCAGTGCGACAGATCTGTCGCAAAAGTGCATTTTTGGACCCTATTGGGAACCGTAAAGAACCTGCTGGTAACTGTCCTGCTGGGGTGCCCCAGTTCGGGACGTCTCTCGCGATGCCGCGCGTGACACGTCTCTTCATGTCAATCTCGTTGGTGCGGGTCGGTGGCGGTGGTGGCTGTTTCTGTTCGGTGGTGTGGGGTGGGTTGGGGTGAGAGCCAGCGGGCGGATCGGGCGGTGAAGCGCTCGAGAGGGCCCCGGCCGAGGAACGCGGCCCATGTGGTGCAGGCGATGGCGAGGCCGAGGATGAGGAGTAGGCAAGCGGGGTTGCTGGTGAGGTAGCCGGCGGGTCCGGTGAGCGCGAGGATGACGAGGGCGTGGAGGGTGTAGGCGGTCAGGGGCATCGCGCCGATGGCGGACAGGGGCAGGAGCGCCCATCGCAGGGGGCGTGAGAGAAGTGTCGAGGCGCCGATGACGAACAGAGCGAGTCCGCCCGAGGTGAAGATCTCCAGCACGGACCCTGAGTGCGGGGTAGTGGATATCACTGAACTGATCAGCATCGGAAGGGGTGCCATGTCGGAGAGGCGCTCGGGGTACGTGCTCCAGTCGCCGCCGTAGTCGTCCCAATAGCTCGAGGATGAGCTACTTTCGTCGATCCAAGTTTCGTTGTAGTCCTGGGGTTCGCAGTACACGACGGGGTCATACGGCATTGCGGGGTAGCAGAGCAGTCCGGTTCCGTCGATTTCGTCGAAGGGCACCATCGGTACTTCGTCCTCGTACCCCGTGGAGCCTTTCGAGCTGGATTCCCACGAGCTGGAGTAGCCGGTGGAGCTCCACGAGGAGTAGTCCTGGTACTCCGGGAGCAGGACTCCTAGGGCTGTGCTGAGGGCGAGGCCGAGGAGGGTGCCGGTGATGGTGAGGGTCGCGCCGATCGCGGTGATCAGGCCTGCGGTGCGGGGGCGGGTCAGGGGGAGGCGTCCCAGGGCTATGCCGATCAGCATTAGCGGTGCCCAGGTCGTGAGCGGGTAGATCCCGACGATGAGGAGGTTGCTGCCGGCGCCGTAAGCACCCAGGGAGAGCGTCTCCAGGAGCGTGATCAGGACCGGACCGAACAGCGCGAGGGGGATTGCGCACAGGATGAGGCGTGAGGGTCGCAGGCGAAGAACGGGGATCGCTGCGACGTACAGGAGGCCGTAGAAGGTGAGGATCACGGCGATGCCCACGCCGAGGAGTTCGAGCGCGAGCCCGATCGAGAAGATCGCTGCCCCGCGGCCGACAAGAGCCAGCCGCAGGCGGGGCAGGTCCTCGGGCTCGGGGATGCGTTCGCGCCCAGTGAGCAAGGCGATGGAGATGCCGGCGAGGACGGCGAACAGGATCGAGGAGTTGCCGTGCACGATGTTCAGGTAGCTGAACGGGTCGCTCCAGGCGAAAGGAGGGAAGTCGCCGAGGTGGGCGGCGACCATACCGAGGATCGCGAGACCCCGGGCGATGTCTAGACCGTTTAGCCGCGGAGGGTTCACCAGGCGCGCGAGCCGCTGGCGAGGGCCGATCTTGAGGGACGCGGCCGGGGTGCTCGCGGGGGGAAGAAGTGAGGTCACCACCGGATAGTAAGCGGTTCCCAGCCTCCATGCAGTCTGACTACTGAAACTACTGGGCGGTGAGCTGTCAGTCGGGTTTAGCTGCTAGCGGTGGCGGGGACTTCGAACGGGAGAGACCCGTCTTTTGGCGCGGGTTGCGCACCGTCGAATGGAGTCACCGTTGACCACGGGGTGTCGCCATCTTGCTTGGTCAGGAAGAGAAGCAGATCTTCTTCAGCATCCAGAGGGTCACCGTTTGGGTAAGGGGCGCCGTCAGTGCATGTCTCCGGGGTGGAGGCGACCGCTTCCGTGTCTGCCAGGTCCCCTTTGAGAACCTGCAATACATCCACGTTGTGCACAGCGGCATCGATTCCGAACATGTTCGTCACCTCTGTAGAGGCACTTGATCGACCGATGATCACGGCATCTGCCTCGTCGAAAGCTACGTGGGGATCTGACAGGTCTGCCCACGAGACGCATGTTTCGGCCTCAACTCCACGATCGCGCTCACTCGCGCAACCAGACATCACAAAGAGCACGAGGGCTCCGGAAGCAACGAGCTTCGGGACGCGGCTGGCCATAACGGTCAGTATGCCCGGAATCCCGCAGCGGGCCCAGGCATCCTGGGCAGACCCAGTGAATCGTCTGTAAGTGTTCGTGGTGGCCGGCCCGAGGCTGGCCACCACGAACACAAACAGTGATTCAGCTGAGTGGTGCGGTGCTTCTGTCGAGCGCATCGCGGTCGGATCATGCCATGAAGCTGAGTCGACTGCTCTACAGCGCCAAGCATGCCCTCCGCACCGAGAAGGGTCGGGAGTTGGTCAGCCGCGAGACGTAGGCTTGCCTCGTCGCTCACCACGACGTGATGTCACCTGATAGTGAGGTAGTCCCAAGTGACCCACGTTCGCCCAAAGACGACCGCGCCCGCGACCGTCTCACTACTCATCGGAAACCAGGGTGATATGGCCGTGGCTAGCAAAAGGGTTGACAGTCGCATCGACGACGCGGCAATGCGTCCTGTTTCGCGCACACTGGCGATGCGCTACGGGGTGTCTCAGCGTAGGTCCGCCAGCGCTTGGTTGATCGGCGTTGGGGCGGTGCTGACGGGAGTGGTCTCGGTGGTCGGCGGAGCCGGAGTGCTTGGCATTTTCGGAGCGCTCTTGTGGGGGGCTGTCTTGGCGTTGGCGGATAGGCGTGCGCACCGGCCCGCAGCGCTCCTTGCATGGTCGTCACTCGCCATACTGGCTGCTTTTATCCTTCCCGTGGCACCTCAGCTTGGCGATTTGCTCGCAGATCCTCAGTGGATTCCAGTTCTACTTATCGCAGTTGCCTATTTGTACGGCGGCATAGTGCCCTTAGTGGTGACGCCAATAATTGTCTATCTTTGGTTTGCCCGCACGGGCAGAATGCGGTAATGGGGCTCGCTCTGCGAGATTGAGACCCATGGCGCAGTCTCTATCGCTCGAGGTGGCCGTGCCGGCCACCACGTCGAGCCCTCTGACTCGCCGGCCAGGGTCTTCGTAAGCGCCATGAGGATCAAGGCGACCCGCCGGAGGCAAGTGCTCCGGTGGGGTATACCTGTGGATTTGATCGGTAGATGGCGGCTCTCTACGCTCGCTTAGTGGCGGTTGCCGTGCCGAATCGCAGCCCCTGCATCAGGGCAGCCCAGAGAAGGGG
>NZ_JBQSXM010000042.1:0-5533 GCF_052378285.1 Brachybacterium sp. AOP3-A1-3
GCCCCCGTCCGGGGTACAGGTGCATCCGCTTCAGACATGGCGCACCTCGTTCGTCTCATGCTTCTTCATTCTCATGGCCTCTGGCCCTTCCGTCCTTGACTGCGTTTCCGTGGGGTGGGACCCCACAACACCGAACTCGAACATCGGTGTACGGGTTACAACCGATAGAGTAACCCATACATTCCCGTACGAGTTAGAGGTGTAAGATGCCGAACGTCAAGGGCACGACCGCAGCAGGTGAACGCGGCAAGAGCGGTCTGGCGGTCAATCAGCGAGTCGACGCACAGCGCAACCGGGCGAAGATCCTCGCCGCCGCGCCGGTCGCGCTGCGCAAGAACCCGGACGCTTCTGTCGCCGACATCGCCGCCGAAGCCGGCGTGGGCCGCATGACCCTGTACGGGCACTTCGCCAACCGCGCGGCACTGATCGATGCGACCCTCGCGGACAGCCTCGAGCAGGCCGAGGACGTCCTCGGGAACGTACCCCTCGACGGGGACCCAGCGGCAGCGCTCGAAGCCCTCATCGCGTCGAGCTGGTCTCTCCTGGAACGTGTCCGCTCTGTGCTCGTGGTGGCACAGCGCGAATTGCCGTCAGCGCGTATCCGTGAGATGCATGAGGTGGCCGAGGGGCGCATGCAGGGTCTCTTCGAACGCGGACAGCGTGAAGGGGTGTTCCGCGCAGAGCTTCCGGTCAGCTGGCTTCTCGCCGTCACCCATCTGGCCATGAACGCCGCCGCCGAAGAGGTGACCGCTGGACGGATCGAGCGCAGGGACGCGGCCGACCTCATCATCGGAACCCTGCTCCCAGCCTTCACCGCCTCCGAAGGACGCTGACGGCCACACTGGGGTAGCAGTCAGTTCTCGCTCCTGCCAAGCCATAGGCCCCCGACGTCTGTCCCGCGTCAAGTAGTTGGCAGGATTTCCTTGGTTTTGAATGTCGGGGTGGTGGGGTCGGCCAGGCCCAGGTGCACCTCCTTGGGCCGGTTCCATGAGATGGCCTCGTGGGGCCGGAGCTCGTTGTACTCGATCCGGTAGTCCTCGGCCCGCTCGGCGAGCACGATCGCGTCGTCGATCTCGTCCAGGTAGAGCCGTTCGTACTTCAGCGTGCCGAAGCCGCGTTCACGGGACCCGTTCTGCCCCGGGGTCTTCACTCGGGTGCGCACGTGGTGTAGCTCGGGGTGGGCGGCGATGAAGGACTCGAAGCGGAAGGACCGGAACGGCCCGCCGTTGTCCGTCACGATGGTCACCACGGGCAACAGCTCACCGGTCTCGGGATCGACCGGGCAGGCCTCGACCAGCGGGTGACCGAACATGGCCTCGTAGTCGGCCAGGGCCAACTCGATCGCGTCGATCGCGTCGTGCTGGTTCCCGGTGGGCGAAACGTGGAAGGGGTGCTCGTACTTGGACCAGTAGTCCCGGCACCCGGCCAGCCGCCAGGTCCCTCCGGTGGTGGTCTCGAACTCGCTGAAGTCCAGCTGCCAGACTTGGCTCGGACCGGTCGGCTCGGTGGCGAACGCGGCCTTGCGCCGCTCGGCCAGCTTCCGTCGCTCCCGTTGGTACTGCGCGGGCAGAATCAGCCCCTCGTCGCGCAGGATCCGCAGCACGGTCGCCTCGGAAACCACATGCCCGTCGTGGCGGACCATCGCCCAGATCTTCCGATGCCCCCACGCCGGATGGGCCAACGCGTGCTTGACCACCAGTTCCCTGGCGGCCTGCCGTGCCGGTTGCGGCCACGGTCCCTTCACCGCCGTCCCGGTGCGGGCCTTGGCCTGCCAGCGGCGCCAGGTCCGCTCGGGCATGTCGAAGAGCTGGCAGAACCTCGCGGTCGACATGCCCGCTTCCACGCGGATCACCTCGAGGTCCTCGAAGGGCCCAGCCGGCCCTCCGCGGACTTCTTCCACACCCTGGCCTCCAGGTGTGCCTCGCCCAAGGCCTGGGTCAGCTCGGCGACCTCGGCCTCCAGCTGTTCCTCTCGGGAGGATGGTCCGGACCTGCCGGCCACCAGGGCGGTCTTGCCGGCTTCCAGGAACTCGGCCTTCCACCGTCCGATGGACTGCTCACTGACTTTCTCCTTGCGTGCCGCTTCGGCGATGGACATCTCGCCGGCCAGCACGCTCAGCACTATCCGGGTCTTCTTCTCCGCCGGAATCGAGGGTGGTCTACCCATGTCTGACTCTCCTTCAGGACCTACATAACGGCCCTGCCACTAAGTCTGACGCGCGACACGCGACCTGCACCGCCCCCAGCACGCCGCCTACCTGGAACGCACCGTGCGCTCGATCCGCACCCACACCGACCGCATCAGCATCACCCTCAACGACGGCAGCCGAGTCGAGGGCGACCTCGCGATCGTCGCGCACGGCACTCTGCCCGCCGCCCCCGCACCATGGACCGGGCCCGACGGCATCCCCGTAGATTCCCGCCTGCGCTCCATGCACGCCCCGCGGCAACGGATCTACGCCGCCGGCGGCGTCGCGGTCCATCACTATCCCGGCCACGGCTCCTACCGGATCGATCACTGGGACGACTCCGCCGCCCAGGGCATCCACGCTGCGAACGCGCTGCTGCACGACCTCGACATGGCCGACGATCCCGGCCAGTACCTGCCGAGCTCGACGTTCTCCGCACGCATCCACGGCCACACCCTCACCGGTGTTGGACACCCCGCCCTGGGCACACGCACCCGCGTCCTGTCCGAAGAGCCATTGATCACAGCCCACTACCTCGGCGACGTGCTTGTCGCCCTCACCGGGGTCGACGCTGCCAGCCACCTGCGTGAGCTGATGCCCCGCCTGCACCACTCCGACCCCGTCACAGAGTCGACTGTGCCGGTGATGCGACAGCACGTATGAGCCCCTCGCGTCAAACGGAGTTCAGACGGTGCGCACGCAGGCGCACTGGCACGCCGCGAGGGTGCCTTCGGCGGCTTCGGTCTCCTCGCGCACCGCCCGATCACTGATCACCGGCTCTGCGGCGGCGACACCGGTCGGGGCGGCCTCGCTGTCCTTCTGCTCGCGCGGCCAGAGCAGGTGCGCCGCGATCGCCCCCGCGATTGCCAGGGCGGCGAGGACGGACCAGGCGAGCGTGAACCCGGACGCGGTGCCGATCCAGCCCGCGATCGGGTAGGTGACGAGCCAGGCGAGGTGCGAGAGGGAGAACTGTGCGGCGAATCCCGCGGGGAGGTCCTGCTTCGCCACCGAGCCGCGGATGACGCGCCCGGTCGGGGTGACGATCATCGCCATGCCGCCGCCGATGATCACCCAGATCGGTGCGGTGACCATCCAGGATGCGACTTGGGTGGCGGTCATCGCGACGGCGGCGAGCACTCCGGCCAAAAGCACCAGGGCGCCGGTCATCATCACAATCCGCTCGGCGATCCGGTCGAGCACGCGTGGCAGGAACAGCGCGACCAGCAGCGTGCCGCCGCCCGAGGCGGCCAGCATCCACGCGACGTCGGCCTGCGAGCCGCCCAGGTGGTCGCGGACGTAGTTGACCGTGTTGACGACGACGATCGATCCCGCTGCCGCGACGACCAGGTTCAAGGCCACCACACCGCGCAGCCGGGGCGTGGCGAAGAAGACCCTGACTCCCGATGTGACCCGCGCCCAGGCGCCGACGTGCCCGCTCGGGGTGGCATTGGGAATGTGGGTCGAGAGCACCAGCACGGCGGAGAGCGCGAACCCGATCGAGGTGCCGATGAACAGCCAGTTGAACGCCATGAACGTCAACGCGACGGCCGCCAGGACCGGGCTGAGCAGGCTCTCCATCGTGTACGCGACCTGCGACGCGGACAGTGCTCGGGTGTAGTCGGACTCCTTGGTGACGATATCGGGGATCACGGCCTGGAATGTCGGCGTGAAGGCCGCCGACGCCGCTTGCAGGACGCCGATGAGCACGTAGATGTGCCAGACCTCCGTGACGAACGGGAGCACCAGCACCACCCCGGCGCGCACCACATCGAGCAGTGTCAGGAACATCCGCCTCGGAAGCCGGTCAGCATACGCCGCTGCCAGCGGCGCGATCAGAACGTACATGACCATTTTGATCGTCAGAGCGGTGGCAAGCACCGACCCTGCGCTCGGGCCGGCCAGGTCGTAGGCGAGGAGGCCCAGCGCCACTGTCGCCAGCCCAGTGCCGAACAGCGCGATGATCTGCGCACCGAACAGGTGGCGGAAGTCGCGGATCGCGAACAGGCGCATCAATCTTCTCCTCAAACCCTCTCAAGAACACGTAACCCCTCCAACCTTATACCCCCCTGGGGTATTTCCGATGGTGCTCCACGAGGAACGGAGTGCGCCCACGGTGTGCGCCGTACGGGGCGATCCGGCGCAGCGCTCAGGCGGCCGTCGGCGGGATCAGTAAACTGGGGTGCATGGCGTCCACCGCAGCAACGCGTACCCGGAGAGGTCATCTCGGCCTTCTCCGAGGCGTGTTGCTCGGCGGCCTGTTGGTCGCCGCGGTCATCACCGGTCTGCTCGCCATGCACACGCTGAACCTGCACGGCACACCCGCCGCCCACGCGGCCACCGCCGCGGTCTCCGTCACCGATTCTGGTGAGGCGCGCCAGGGCGCGGCGCATCACGACACAGCGAGCGCTCACGCGACCAGCGGCACAACGCACGATCCCGGCGGTTCCTGCACCGACTGCGGGAGCGATGGACACCTGGGCATGGCGATGGCGTGCGTGCTCGCACTGCTGCTCGCCCTGCTCGTCCTCGTGCTGCCGCGGATTCTGCCGGGATGGCCGCGCACCGCACCTCGATCTCTCCCGATCGCCCGCTTCTTCGACAGGGGGGTGTCGAGGGCTCCTTCATTACAGGTTCTCTGCATCAGTCGCACGTGACAGAGCGGTGAACCCGGCGCAGCAGCGCCGACGGTTCCCCCTGCACTCACGCGGTGCCCCTGAGGTCCCGCGCCACTGACACGACTGCTGACACTGGAGAACACTCATGAAGTTTCGTACCGCGGCGACCGCCGCACTCGCACTGACCGCTGCACTCGCCCTGGCCGGCTGCTCCGCCGGAGACGACGATGCGATGTCGGGCATGGATCACGGCTCGTCCGAGCACACGCCGGACGCCACCGGCGGGGGCGTCAATGACGCGGACAAGATGTTCGCCTCGATGATGGTCGTCCACCACGAGCAGGCCATCGAGATGAGCGACATCGTCCTCGCCAAGGACGGCGTCGACCCGCGGGTCGTCGAATTGGCCGAGACGATCAAGACCGCCCAGGGGCCCGAGATCAAACAGCTTCAGGGCTGGCTGGAGGACTGGGGCGTCGACCCCGACGATCACCAGATGGGTGGGATGGACCACGGCGACGGGATGATGAGCGAGGACGACCTGGCCGCACTCGAAGCCGCCGACGGCGCCGAGGCGTCACGCCTGTTCCTGGAACAGATGATCCTCCACCACGAGGGAGCGGTCGAAATGGCCCAGACACAAGTCGATGACGGTAGCAACCCCGATGCCGTCGAGCTCGCGCAGACCATCATCGACGCGCAGACCACTGAGATCCAGGAGATGCAGGAC
>NZ_JBQSXM010000043.1:0-5383 GCF_052378285.1 Brachybacterium sp. AOP3-A1-3
GCGTGTTGTTTGATATCTCAATAGCGTGTTTATTTGTTGATGCCATTATTTTGATGGCAAATTATTACGGATGATACAGCAGTTATATGCTGGTTGTTTGTTTTTTTGTCAGGATTTTTCTATGTATTTTCATGGAGAGTTTGATCCTGGCTCAGGATGAACGCTGGCTGCGTGCTTAACACATGCAAGTCGAACGATGATGACCGGGCTTGCCTGGTCTGATTAGTGGCGAACGGGTGAGTAACACGTGAGTAACCTGCCCCTCACTTCGGGATAACCTCGGGAAATCGTGGCTAATACCGGATATGAACTTCTACCGCATGGTGGTTGTTGGAAAGTTTTTCGGTGAGGGATGGACTCGCGGCCTATCAGTTTGTTGGTGAGGTAATGGCTCACCAAGACGATGACGGGTAGCCGGCCTGAGAGGGCGACCGGCCACACTGGGACTGAGACACGGCCCAGACTCCTACGGGAGGCAGCAGTGGGGAATATTGCACAATGGGCGGAAGCCTGATGCAGCGACGCAGCGTGAGGGATGACTGCCTTCGGGTTGTAAACCTCTTTCAGTAGGGAAGAAGCGAAAGTGACGGTACCTGCAGAAGAAGCGCCGGCTAACTACGTGCCAGCAGCCGCGGTAATACGTAGGGCGCAAGCGTTATCCGGAATTATTGGGCGTAAAGAGCTTGTAGGTGGCTTGTCGCGTCTGCCGTGAAAACCCGAGGCTCAACCTCGGGCGTGCGGTGGGTACGGGCAGGCTAGAGTGTGGTAGGGGAGACTGGAACTCCTGGTGTAGCGGTGAAATGCGCAGATATCAGGAAGAACACCGATGGCGAAGGCAGGTCTCTGGGCCATTACTGACACTGAGAAGCGAAAGCATGGGTAGCGAACAGGATTAGATACCCTGGTAGTCCATGCCGTAAACGTTGGGCACTAGATGTGGGGGACATTCCACGTTTTCCGCGTCGTAGCTAACGCATTAAGTGCCCCGCCTGGGGAGTACGGCCGCAAGGCTAAAACTCAAAGGAATTGACGGGGGCCCGCACAAGCGGCGGAGCATGCTGATTAATTCGATGCAACGCGAAGAACCTTACCAAGGCTTGACATGGACCGGACGGCTGCAGAAATGTGGCTTTCTTCGGACTGGTTCACAGGTGGTGCATGGTTGTCGTCAGCTCGTGTCGTGAGATGTTGGGTTAAGTCCCGCAACGAGCGCAACCCTCGTTCTATGTTGCCAGCGCGTTATGGCGGGGACTCATAGGAGACTGCCGGGGTCAACTCGGAGGAAGGTGGGGACGACGTCAAATCATCATGCCCCTTATGTCTTGGGCTTCAAGCATGCTACAATGGTCGGTACAATGGGTTGCGAAACTGTGAGGTGGAGCGAATCCCAAAAAGCCGGCCTCAGTTCGGATTGGGGTCTGCAACTCGACCCCATGAAGTCGGAGTCGCTAGTAATCGCAGATCAGCAACGCTGCGGTGAATACGTTCCCGGGCCTTGTACACACCGCCCGTCAAGTCACGAAAGTCGGTAACACCCGAAGCCAGTGGCCCATCCTCGTGAGGGAGCTGTCTAAGGTGGGATTGGTGATTGGGACTAAGTCGTAACAAGGTAGCCGTACCGGAAGGTGCGGCTGGATCACCTCCTTTCTAAGGAGCATAACCATTATGGTTGCCATTTTCCTGCCCGAGTGTGGTGGGGATGGTTGCTCAAGGGTGGAACATCAACGAATAGGCACTTCATCAGCCGGTATGGCTTCTTCAGTACGGCGTCCCTTGTGGGCGTCTGGAACGAGTGGTCTGCTGGAGGGTTCGAGGTGGAAACACGCTATTGGGTTATGAGGCTGCACGCAGTCCCTGTGGTCCTTCGCTTTCGGGTGAGGGGTTGTGGGGTGTGTGGCTGGTCCTCCCTGATCATCCGGGCTGCTTGTGCGGCTGGGTGGTTGGTGTGGGGTTGTTTCTTGAGAACTACATAGTGGACGCGAGCATCATTGTAAGCAATTTTAAAGATTTTGTGTCTTTGTGTGTTGCCTAAGTTTTAAAGGGCGCACGGTGGATGCCTTGGCAAGAAGAGCCGACGAAGGACGTGTGAGTCTGCGAAAAGCCTCGGGGAGTTGACAACAGAGCTGTGATCCGAGGATGTCCGAATGGGGAAACCCACCGCGAGTCATGTCGCGGTACCCGCCACTGAATGTATAGGTGGTGTGGAGGGAACGAGGGGAAGTGAAACATCTCAGTACCCTCAGGAAGAGAAAACAAATAGTGATTCCGTGAGTAGTGGCGAGCGAAATCGGATGAGGCTAAACCCGATCTGTGTGATACCCGGCAGGGGTTGCAGGTTGGGGGTTGTGGGACGTGTCTGAACCGTCTGCCGGCGGTTCGACGTGTACGTGTGTTGGTAGTCGAAGTCGTGTTGAGTGCGACGGCGTAGAGGGTGTGACCCCCGTAGACGAAACTGACATGCGGCGTGACGCTGTTCCCGAGTAACACCGGACCCGTGAAATCTGGTGTGAATCTGCCAGGACCACCTGGTAAGCCTAAATACTACTTCTTGACCGATAGCGGACAAGTACCGTGAGGGAAAGGTGAAAAGCACCCCGGGAGGGGAGTGAAATAGTACCTGAAACCGTGCGCTTACAATCCGTCGGAGCCTTGAGGGGTGACGGCGTGCCTTTTGAAGAATGAGCCTGCGAGTTAGTGGTCGGTGGCGAGGTTAACCCGTGTGGGGTAGCCGTAGCGAAAGCGAGTCTGAACGGGGCGTTCAGTCGCCGGCTCTAGACCCGAAGCGAAGTGATCTATCCATGGGCAGTGTGAAGCGCGGGTAAGACCGCGTGGAGGCGCGAACCCACTTCAGTTGAAAATGGAGGGGATGACCTGTGGATAGGGGTGAAAGGCCAATCAAACTTCGTGATAGCTGGTTCTCCCCGAAATGCATTTAGGTGCAGCGTTGCGTGTTTCGTTCCGGAGGTAGAGCACTGGATAGGCGATGGGCCCCACCGGGTTACTGACCTTAGCCAAACTCCGAATGCCGGAACGTGAGAGCGCAGCAGTGAGACTGTGGGGGATAAGCTTCATGGTCGAGAGGGAAACAGCCCAGAACATCAGCTAAGGCCCCTAAGCGTGTGCTAAGTGGAAAAGGATGTGAAGTTGCTGAGACAACCAGGAGGTTGGCTTAGAAGCAGCCACCCTTGAAAGAGTGCGTAATAGCTCACTGGTCAAGTGATTTTGCGCCGACAATTTAGCGGGGCTCAAGCACACCGCCGAAGCTGTGTCATTCAGACCTTGTGTCTGGATGGGTAGGGGAGCGTCGTGCAGCCAGCGAAGCCGCGGGGGAACCCAGTGGTGGAGGCTGTACGAGTGAGAATGCAGGCATGAGTAGCGAAAGACGGGTGAGAAACCCGTCCGCCGATTGATCAAGGGTTCCAGGGCTAGGTTTATCCGCCCTGGGTTAGTCGGGACCTAAGGCGAGGCCGACAGGCGTAGTCGATGGACATCGGGTTGATATTCCCGAACCGATCGTAGGAGGACCCATACCGAGGCAGTCGATGCTAACCACCCGAGCTTTCCCCATACCCTTCGGGGTGTGGAGGTTGGTGAGGCTGGGAACCAAGGTTGTAGTAGGTCAGCGCGAGGAATGACGCAGAGAGGTAGCTTCCGCGGACTTAATGGAATAGTCCGTCTAAGCGAGCAGCCCGAGCACAGGTAATGCTGTGCCGTATTGGGTGAGACGTGATGGGGATCCCGTATGGGCGTAGGTGAGTGATCCTGTACTGCCAAGAAAAGTTCCAGCGTGACGAATACGGTCGCCCGTACCCTAAACCGACTCAGGTGATCAGGTAGAGAATACCAAGGCGTTCGAGAGAATCGTGGTTAAGGAACTCGGCAAAATGCCCCCGTAACTTCGGGAGAAGGGGGGCCCGAGGAGTGAGAGCTCCGAGGGCCGCAGAGACCAGGGAGAAGCGACTGTTTACTAAAAACACAGGTCCGTGCGAAGTCGTAAGACGCTGTATACGGACTGACGCCTGCCCGGTGCTGGAAGGTTAAGAGGACCGGTTAGATCTTCGGATCGAAGCTGAGAATTTAAGCCCCAGTAAACGGCGGTGGTAACTATAACCATCCTAAGGTAGCGAAATTCCTTGTCGGGTAAGTTCCGACCTGCACGAATGGCGTAACGACTTCTCCACTGTCTCAACCGCGAACTCGGCGAAATTGCATTACGAGTAAAGATGCTCGTTACGCGCAGCAGGACGGAAAGACCCCGGGACCTTTACTATAGTTTGATATTGGTGTTCGGGACGGCTTGTGTAGGATAGGTGGGAGACTTGGAAGCATTCACGCCAGTGAGTGTGGAGTCATTGTTGAAATACCACTCTGGTCGTTCTGGATTCCTAACCTCGGTCCGTGATCCGGATCAGGGACAGTGTCTGATGGGTAGTTTAACTGGGGCGGTTGCCTCCTAAAGAGTAACGGAGGCGCTCAAAGGTTCCCTCAGCCTGGTTGGCAATCAGGTGTTGAGTGTAAGTGCACAAGGGAGCTTGACTGCGAGACAGACATGTCGGGCAGGTGCGAAAGCAGGAACTAGTGATCCGGCACTCCATTGTGGAATGGGTGTCGCTCAACGGATAAAAGGTACCCCGGGGATAACAGGCTGATCTTGCCCAAGAGCTCATATCGACGGCATGGTTTGGCACCTCGATGTCGGCTCGTCGCATCCTGGGGCTGGAGTTGGTCCCAAGGGTTGGGCTGTTCGCCCATTAAAGCGGTACGCGAGCTGGGTTTAGAACGTCGTGAGACAGTTCGGTCCCTATCCGCTGCGCGCGTTGGATATTTGAGAAGTCCTGTCCCTAGTACGAGAGGACCGGGATGGACTGACCTCTGGTGTGCCAGTTGTTCTGCCAAGAGCATGGCTGGTTGGCTACGTCGGGAAGGGATAACCGCTGAAAGCATCTAAGCGGGAAGCCTGCTTCAAGATGAGATATCCATACACCTTCGGGTGTGAGAGGCCCCCAGTAGATGACTGGGTTGATAGGCCAGATGTGGAAGCACGGCAACGTGTGGAGCTGACTGGTACTAATGGCTGATGACTTAACAACACATTTTTTGTTTGCTGCTGTTCGCGTCCACTGTGTGGTTCTGGAGAAACAACTCCTGGACACGTCCGTCCCCGTGGTGGGGTGGGTTGTGTTGAGGGCTGGTTGGGTCTCGCCGTGTTACGGCGGTCATAGCGTCGAGGAAACGCCCGGTTCCATTCCGAACCCGGAAGCTAAGCTCGATTGCGCCGATGGTACTGCACTCGGGAGGGTGTGGGAGAGTAGGTCGCCGCCGGACATCTTTGTGGGAGTGGGAGTGAGCTGGAGACCCGTGAGGGTTTCGCTCCTCCCACTCC
>NZ_JBQSXM010000044.1:0-3921 GCF_052378285.1 Brachybacterium sp. AOP3-A1-3
TTAGCGTGGCAGCGACCAACGCGGTCGGGTCCGACACCACGGTGATCGGGCTCGTTGTCATGACGGGACAAGAGCGAGATCTCGCCGCGACTTGCGTGCGGCATGTCGCCGTGGAACCGCCCGAGCGCGGCGACGGTCTCGTCTTTCACGCCGCCGACCTCCGGCGCGCGAACATCTACGAGCTCATCGAGGAGGCCGTTGTTTGATGGAGACCGCGTTTAGCACGAAGGCGAGGGCCGACGCTCCGTACGCTGGGGGAAGCCGATCATGAAGCATGGTGACGTCGTCCTCGCCGAAGACATTGCCTACGCGGTGACAAGAGGACCTCTCCGATACGCAGACGGGGCGACACAGACGTTCGACCCCGCCGGCGGCACTGTGTATGTCGAGTATGGGCGGTCCACTCGCGGCGAATGGTACCTCGACGCGACGGGGCGTTTCTGCTCTTTCTGGCCTCCGAGCTACCGGGCCTGCTATGAAGTTCGATGGATCGTTGAAGACCATCTTGTTGCTGGGCTCAGCTTCCGGAATGGGTCGTACGCCGCGGAAGGGCGGTACGAGACGCCCATGCTCGACGAGCTTGTGATGAACGAGCTGCAGGTCTGGGCCGACGACGGCGGAGCTCACTAGCCGCTTCCCTATCGACCGGGAGGGTGTGTTCACCGTGGTGAGCACACCCTCCGCCTTTGATCAGATCGCCGCATGCGCCGCGCGAGGCGGAAGCACCCAACCTGCACGGGGGAAGTGACAGGTGTAGCCGTTCGGATACCGCTCCAGGTAGTCCTGGTGCTCAGGCTCTGCCTCCCAGAACGGGCCTGCCGGCTCGATTGTGGTCGCGACGCTGCCCGGCCACAGGCCGGAGGCGTCCACGTCTGCGATGGTGTCGCGGGCGGTCTTCTCCTGCTCCAAGGTGACGGGGAAGATCGCTGAGCGGTAGCTGGAGCCGATGTCGTTGCCCTGGCGGTTGACGGTGGTCGGATCGTGGATCTGGAAGAAGAATGCCAGGAGATCACGGTAGGTGGTCCTGGCGGGGTCGAAGACCACCTCCAGCGCCTCTGCGTGACCGGGATGACGATGGTAGGTGGCGTGGCTGTTGCGACCGCCGGTGTAGCCGACTCGTGTCTGCAGCACGCCTGGCTGGCGGCGGACCAGGTCCTCCATGCCCCAGAAGCAGCCGCCGGCGAGAACCGCCGTCTCTGTGCCGGGTGTGCGGGTGATCTGGCCGGTGTCGTGGATGCCACTGGTCATGATGCGTTCTCCTCGGTGGTGTCGGTGGTGTCGAACAGGGAGTGGTACTCGCCGTATCCCTGTGCCTCGAGCTCCGCTGCGGGGATGAAACGGAGTGCGGCCGAGTTCATGCAGTAGCGCAATCCCCCGGCGTCGGCGGGGCCGTCGTCGAAGACGTGCCCGAGATGACTGTCGGCTCCTGTGGATCGGACCTCAGTGCGCTCCATCCAGAGCTTCCGGTCGGTCTTGGTGTGGACGGCGTCCGACTGGATCGGTCGGGTGAAGCTCGGCCATCCGGTGCCGCTCTCGTACTTGTCGGTGGATGAGAACAGGGGCTGGCCCGAGACGACGTCGACGTAGATGCCTGGCTCGTGGTTGCTCCAGTACTCGTTGCGGAACGACGGCTCGGTGCCGTCCTCCTGGGTCACGCGGTACTGCATCGGGGTGAGACGGCTGAGCGCCTCGGACGTCTTGGGGTAGTTACTGCTGGGCACGATTCCTCCGATTCTGCCGCCGCTGGCTTGCGGCGTCACTGGAGATAACGTCGGAAGTGGACCTTTTGGTCCCGATATCCTGGAAGCCTGCTGTGACTTTCGTGACGTTGCGGGGCGTCCTTCTCGACTCTAGGAGAGCTTCCCTTCAGCATCTCGCGCTCGCACGGGGTGCTCGCTGAGGATGGAGATCCTGTTGAAGATGTTGATGGTGGTGGCCACCCATTCGGCGCTGATGAAAGTTTCCTGGCCGAGGGTGTTTCGGGCGGCGAGGAGGTCGGCTTTGCTGTCTTCGCTCAGCGGGAGCGTGGTCGCTGTCTCGGCGACTGCGAGCAGCGCTGCTTCCCGGTCGCTGAAGAGCGTGGATTCCCGCCATGCCGGGAGCAGGTCGAGCTTCTGCTGCGGCACGCCCAGCTTCCGGGCTTGCCGGGAGTGGAGGTCTAGGCAGAAGACGCATCCGTTGAGCTGCGAGACGCGGATCTTGATGATCTCGCCTTCCGCGGATGACAGCCCCGTGCTGAGTGGTCTCCTTGGAAATGGCGCTAGCGAAGGTCGTCGCTGCCTTCCACGCATCGGGAAGGGCTTTGTCCATGTACGGGAGCGAGTGTTCTTCGAGATGAGTCATGGCTGCCTCTCGTGCGGCTCAGTGCCGTCGCCCGTGCCTGCGTGAGTGGGCGTTGCCGGGGAAGGTGGGATCGACGACATCTGCGTACTCGGGATGGGAGTGGACGAATGCGGTGGCGAATGGACACGTCAGGGTCACGGTTCGGCCTTCGGCGCGAAGCTTGTTGAGGACGCCGCCGAGGAGCTTGCCGGCAAGCCCTTTTCCGCGGAACTCAGGAAACACGGATGTCGCGAGCAGAGTCACCCGATTGCCGGTCTCGGCGTACAGAAGTCCCGCGACGGTGCGGTCCTCGATGCGGAGTTCGTAGACCGATGCGCTCTCATTGTTGGCGATGTTCGTGACTTTGGCGAGCGAGTCGGCGGTCCCGGACATGTCCAGTTCTCCGAGCACCTGATCGGTGCCTCGCAGCGTGACCATGCCCTCCTGACTGCTGTCCATGTGTGTCCTGTTTCCGGCGCGTTCGTCTGAGGTTGCCTGAGGTCCGACGTCGCTATGCTCGTGTGTCCGTCTCGGTTCGGCTCGGCAGCACCCAGTCGGGGCGTTCGAAGTGGCACGTGTAGCCGTTGGGATACGTGATCAGGTAATCCTGGTGTTCGGGCTCGGCTTCCCAGAACGAGCCGGCGGGCTCGATGGTGGTGACGGCCCTCCCCGGCCACAGACCGGATGCGTCGACGTCGGCGATCGTCTCGCGGGCGATCTGCTCCTGTTGCATGGAGGTGGGGAAGATCGCGGAGCGGTAGCTGGTGCCGTAGTCGTTGCCCTGGCTGTTGAGGGTCGTGGGGTCGTGGACCTGGAAGAAGTAGGCGAGGATGTCGCGGTAGGTCGTCTGGGTCGGGTCGAAGACGATCTCAATCGCCTCGGCGTGACCGGGGTGGTTGCGGTACGTGGCGTGGTCATTCTCGCCTCCCGTGTAGCCGACCCGCGTGTCAACTACGCCCGGCTGGTGGCGGAACAGGTCCTCCATGCCCCAGAAGCAGCCACCGGCGAGGATGGCGGTCTCGGTGTCGGGATTGCGGGTGATCCTGCCGGTGTCGTCAACGCCGTCGCTCATGCCACAACTCCTGTCGATTCGGCATCCCCATCGAACAGGGATCGGTACTGCCCGTATCCCTCTTCCTCGAGGGATGAGGCCGGGACGAAACGCAGGGCTGCGGAATTCATGCAGTACCGAAGCCCGCCGGCATCGTGCGGACCGTCGGGGAAGACGTGGCCGAGGTGGCTGTCCGCACCGGTCGAGCGCACCTCGATTCGGGGCGTGGTCAGCTGGTGATCAGTTCTGGTTTCCAGAGCTTCGTCGTCGATCGGCTTGGTGAAGCTGGGCCAGCCTGTGCCGCTGTCGTACTTATCGTTCGAGGAAAAGAGCGGCTGCCCGGAGACGATGTCGACGTAAATCCCGGGCTCGTCGTTCGCCCAGTATTCGTTGTCGTAGGCAGGCTCGGTGCCGTCCTCCTGCGTGATCTGCCGCTGATGTTCCGTGAGGCGGTTCAGCGCCTCATCGGTCTTGGTATAACCCTTGGCGCTCACTGTTCCTCCTCGTTGTGGCGGTCGATGCCTACAGTAGGCCAGTATGGACCTTAG
>NZ_JBQSXM010000045.1:0-3727 GCF_052378285.1 Brachybacterium sp. AOP3-A1-3
GTCCGCGCGCCCGAGCGAGGCCAGGACGCTGCGTGCGGCGTGCGCGCCCTGTGCCTCGGCGTCGCTCCAATGATCGATGCGCCAGGTTGTGCCGTCAGTCTCGTGGACCGCGACGCCTCCTGCGGCGTAGACGTTCTCGTGGTCACGGCTGCGCAGCCGAGAATCGACAGCGATCGCTCCTCCCCATGGGGAGGGGGAGTGCGGGCGCGTTCCAAGGGCGGTGATGGCCAGGTCCGCGGCAATGACGCGGCCGTCGGTGAACTCGGCGTGCAGCTCGCTCTCGACGAGCTCAAGGCGCGTCAGCGCGTGACCGAAGTGCGTGTCGACAGTGTCCCGATGTGCCTGGGAAAGCTGTCCTGCGACCTGGGCGCCGAAGGCGGTGGCCCCGGGGATGGGCGACGAGGCAGCGAGCGTGACCCTGCATCCAGCGTCGCGGAGGATTCCCGCGGTCTCGGCTCCGATGAACCCTGCCCCGTAGATCAGGACCCGCGGGGAGGGCGTGCGGTCGAGGACGCCGCGCACACGGAGCGCATCGTCCAGGGAATGCAGATGCGTCACCCGTCCGCTCTCCAGGGCGGCAGGGCTGGTGATACCCGGAGGCAGGGCGCGTGGCACGCTTCCCGTAGCGACGATCAGCGCGTCATAGTCCACGCGGGCTCCAGAGCGCAGGTGAACGGTCTGCTCTTGGGGGTCCACCGCCTGGACGCGATCCCGGACTGGCGGAGCGGACAGTACTGGCAGATGTGCGTGATGGGGTTCGAGGAGGCCGGTGGCGACAGCCTTGTTGACCAGAGTGCGGTTATACGGGGTGGTTTCCGTATCGATGATTGCGGTTGTGGTGATCTCTTCGTGCTGGGCGAGTTCCCGGATGGAGGCCGCCCCCGCAGCTCCTGCACCGATGACGAGAACGTGTGTCGTGTCGGGCATTGCCGAGCTCCGATCTATATGGGGGAGGGGGCGCACTGCCTGACAGTGGCCCCCTCCCGCTGAGCGGTGGTCCTCAGGCGGCGACGTACTTCTGCGGGTCGGCATCGAACAGGGGACCGCACCCGGCGCAGCACAGCCAGTAGCGGGTGCCCTCGTAGTCGCGGTACAAGCCCGCGGCCTCGGCGATGCTCTTGACGACGGGCCGGCCTTCCATCACCGGACAGGTGGCCATGTCGTCCTCCGCGGCGCCCATCAGGTTCGGGCGCCCCTCGGACTCCACGGAGGAGTGGGAGGTGTGGCCGCAGCAGCTGGAGGTCTGGTCGGTCGTGTCGTTCATGGGGTTCCTTCCATAGTGGTTTCGTGCGGGGAGGGGTCAGTTCTTCGCGATGGAGGTGAAGCCGCGCAGGCGCAGGCTGTTGCCCACGACGAAGACGCTGGAGAAGGCCATCGCGGCGCCGGCGAGCATGGGGTTGAGCATGCCGAGCGCGGCGATGGGGATCGCGGCCGTGTTGTAGGCGAAGGCCCAGAACAGGTTGGTTTTGATGGTCGAGAGGGTCTTGCGGGACAGGCGGATGGCATCGACGGCGCTGCGGAGGTCGCCTCGTACCAGGGTGATGTCGCTGGCCTCGATCGCGACGTCGGTGCCGGTGCCCATCGCCAGTCCCAGGTCGGCCTGGGCGAGGGCAGGTGCGTCATTGACGCCGTCGCCGACCATTGCGACGGTGCGGCCCTCGCGCTGGAGGCGGGAGACCACATCGACCTTCTCCGACGGTAGGACTTCGGCGATGACCTCGTCGATGCCGACCTCAGCGGCGATCTGGCGGGCCACGGCCTCGTTATCGCCGGTCAGCAGGACCGGGGTCAGACCCAGCGCCTTCATCGCGGTGACGGCCTCAGCGCTGGTGGGCTTGACCGTGTCGGCGACCACCAGGATTCCCCGGGCGATTCCGTCCCAGCCGATGGCGACGACGGTCTTGCCCTGCTCTTCGGCCTCCGCCTTGGCGGCGGCGACCGCGGGGCTCAGGGCCATCTGCGTCTCGGCGAGGAGGCTCTCTCGGCCGACGACGACAGCCCGTCCTTCGACGGTGCCGCGTACACCCTTGCCCTCGACGTTGGTGAAGTCCGAGAGTGTCGGGAGTTCGCCGACCTCCTGGGTGGCGCCCTTGGCGATCGCCTGGGCGATCGGGTGCTCGGAGGAGTCCTCAACGGCGCCGGCCAGTCGCAGCAGCTCGGCGCGATCGGTGCCTTCATCGGTGACGACATCGGTGAGGGTCATCTTGCCGGTGGTGACGGTGCCGGTCTTGTCCAGCACCACGGTGTCGACCTTGCGGGTGGATTCGAGCACCTCGGGTCCCTTGATGAGCACACCCATCTGGGCTCCGCGGCCGGTGCCCACCAGCAGCGCGGTCGGGGTCGCCAGACCCAGCGCGCAGGGGCAGGCGATCACGAGCACGGCGACGGCTGCAGTGAAGGCCGCGGTGACGGGGAACCCGGCGCCGAGCCACGCCCCGAGGGTCAGCGCGGCGACCAGGATGACGATCGGCACGAAGATCCCGGAGATGCGGTCGGCCAGGCGTTGGACCTCGGCCTTGCCGGTCTGGGCGTCCTCGACGAGCTTCGCCATCTGAGCCAGCTGGGTGTCGGAGCCGATGCGCGTGGCGCGGACCACGAGGCGTCCGCCGGCGTTGACGGTGGCGCCGGTGACGGCGTCCCCTTCACTCACCTCGACGGGAACCGACTCCCCGGTGAGCATGGAGGCGTCGACCGCGGAGGTGCCGGAGACGACGGTGCCGTCGGTGGCGATCTTCTCGCCGGGGCGGACGATGAAATCGTCACCCTCTACGAGATCGTCGATGGCGATCTTCTGCTCCTGGCCTCCGCGCAGCACGGAGACTTCTTTCGCGCCGAGCTCGAGCAGGGCGCGCAGTGCGGCGCCGGCCTGGCGCTTGGAGCGCTTCTCGAAGTAGCGGCCGGCCAGGATGAACATCGTGACGCCCGCGCCGACCTCGAGGTAGATGTTCGCCGCACCGTCGGAGGGCGCGATCGTCAGCTCGAAGGGGTGAGTCATGCCTGGGGTGCCGGCGGTTCCGAAGAACAGTGCGTACAGGGACCACAGCAGGGCGGCGGAGGTGCCCATTGAGATGAGCGTGTCCATCGTGGCTGCGCCGTGCTTGAGGTTCGTCCAGGCCGCCTTGTGGAACGGCCAGGCGCCCCACACGATGACCGGGGCCGCGAGCGCGAGGGAGAGCCACTGCCAGTAGGGGAACTGAATGGCGGGGATCATCGCCATCGCGATGACCGGGACGGTCAGCGCGACCGCACCGATCAGCCGGTGGCGTAGCGAGGTCAGCTCCGGGTCGGAGCTCTCCTGATCGTCCCCAGGCGTGTTCGCTGAGTCCTTGCCGGTGGTGGGCTTGGGTAGCGCGGCGGTGTAGCCGGTCTTTTCGACTTCACTGACGAGCAGCTGCGGATCGTAGCCCTCTGGGGCCGTCACCTTGGCTTTCTCGGTGGCGTAGTTGACGGTCGCGGTGATGCCGTCGAGCTTGTTGAGTTTCCGCTCGATCCGGTTCGCGCAGGATGCGCATGTCATGCCGCCGATTTCCAGCTCGATGCCGGCCTCCGCGATGAGCGGTGCTTCGGTGTTCACTCCAGGTCCTTTCCGATCTGTTGCGACGGTCGATCCGGCCCGGAGGGGTCAGTGACCGTCCGGGTGCGCATCGGCGCTCTCGTTCTCGGTGCCCTGCTCCGCTTGCACGACGAACTGCGCGGTGTGCACCTCGCCATCGATCTGGAAGTCCAG
>NZ_JBQSXM010000046.1:0-2418 GCF_052378285.1 Brachybacterium sp. AOP3-A1-3
CACGGCGATGTGCTGCAAGGTCGGGAAGTCCTGACCGTTCGCAGGATGGGTCCAGAAGCCGGACGTGTCGATGACCTCTTGGGCGCCTCGTGTGAGCGTGTCGTTGAGGGTGATCAGCACGCCGAGCTGCGCGTCGCGGGCATTGTGGACGGTCCCAACGAGATCGCGCACGTGGGTCGGGGGCACCGTCTTGCCGCCCTTCACTGAGACAAGGACCTTGCCAACGGTGGTGCTGTCGATGATGAACCGGCGAACGCCGTCGATGCCCTTGTCTCCGACCTGCCTCTCGTTCGGCTGGGCGTGGAGCATCGAGACCGCCCAGCGCTCGAAGTCGAACGGCGACTTCTCGAACAGGCGCTGCGCCGACTGCATGTCGTACGGGATTCCATCCACCACTACCTGGTCCATGACGGACTGGCCGAAAGTGGCCTGCAACCGCTTGATGATGAGGTCAATCGAGATGTACGTGATGTCGATGCCTACCCACGACCGACCGAGCTTCTGCGCCGCGTCTACCGTCGTCCCGCACCCGCAGAACGGGTCCAGGACCACCGCACCCGGATTGGTAGTGAGCTTGATGATCCGTTCCAGCAGCGCCAAGGGCTTCTGGGTTGGGTAGCCGAGCCGTTCAGCAGCTGAACACCGGCAACGACGCCGAACGCCCCCGCCCACCAGCCCGATGAAACATCGAGGCTAGAGCCAACGCTGACGGCGGAAGACGGCGTACAGGCCCGCGGAGATGATGACCATTGCCAGAATCGATAGCGGGTAGCCAAAATCCCAGGTAAGTTCCGGAATTGACGCAAAATTCATCCCGTATATCGCTCCGACAAGGCTCGGAGTGAATAGGATGGCGGCCCACCCTGAAACGCGCTTCATGTCCTCGTTCTGTTTCTGGGCCACTAGGGCCAAGTAAACCGTAACGAGCTGTGTCAGCCGTGCGTGGATGCCGGACACTCTGGACAGAAGGTCATCTGCGTCCTCGGCGAAGGCCGCAGCATCGGCTGACCAGTCTGAGTTCTTCGACGCCCCTGGCGCGGGGATTCGATCGATGAACCGGCACAGGGAAGCAAGAGAGGAGCGGACCTTGCTGGCATCGGAGCCGAGCCGATAAACGCTCTCGATGTCCTTCTCGAATTCCCCGAAAATACTCGACTCGCAGTCCGCAGTGCCGTCCTCCAGGGAAAGTGCGGCAGAGTCATAGGAATCGATCGCGGCCTCGACGATGAGCGTTAGCGTCAGTTCCGCCTCATCTGCGGCAAAGTATCGCCCTGAGTTGTCTTCCGCCGGATGCCAGGCGGTCCCGATTCCGTCGACATCTTCAAAGACCACCAGCCAGTCGTCATGAAAGACAATGTGTAGTGATTCTATTCGTAGATCTTCTTGCCCTGCTTTTGCGATCCGGTTTATTCGCAGAAGGAAGGAGGGGCCGAATACATCCAGGCGAGGGCGACCGGCTCCTTCACGCAGGATTTCTCGCATGTTCTCCGGGAACTCGAATTCAGTTCCAAGTTGGTCAACCGTGTGCTCGCGCCCACATTGGCAGTCGACGACCTCGCCTCGATCCGTGATCAATGATCGGAGATCCGCAATCGGCTGCTGTTGCTTTGGTCGGACCTGCGGTCGCATCGCGTGTGCGGTGCCACCGGAGCATCCAAGGTGTTCAGTCATCCGGCGAGTGTAGTGGCGCAGAGGGGAGATGCGAGAGCCAGAGCCGCTCACGATGCCGGCCAGGACGCTGTAGCGCGCTGGGTCTCCTTCCCGAGTCTCACGAAGGAGAACTGGAGTATGCCCACGAAGTTCTGCTCGGAGCTGCGTGATCGTGCGGTCCGCATGGTCTACGACCGCCACGCCCTTGAAAGTGGCCCAGGAGCGCAGTCGACCCGCGCCGTCGCGCCCGAGCTCGGCGTCGGTGAGGAGCCCTTGCGGAGCTGGTGCAACCGCTACGGCCCCGCCGAGAGATCGTCCCGTCCGCAGGAATCGCTCGAGGAGGAGAATCGCCGGCTGAGGAGCGAAGTGACCGACATGCGCCGTGCGAACGAGATCTTGAAGAAGGCATCGGCATTTTATCCGCGCAGCCCGATCGCCCCACGACGAAATGATCCGGTTCATCGATATGCACCGTGAACAATTCGGTTTCGAGGCTGTCTGCCGCGTGGTCGGCACGACAGAATGTGGGTTTCTCACCTCCCGCGGCTGCCGAGCCGCGAAGCAGCGCCCAGCCTCTGCCCGCGGCATCTGGGCCGCAAAGTTCACCTGCGTTCGCATCCCGAAAGGGCTCTGCGACGCCGCGCTCTTCACGGACGTCCGCACGCGGCGGATCGTCGGCTGGGCCGTCGCGGCCCGCCTGCCCACCGAGGCATTGCCGTTGCAGGCCCTCGAGCACGCTCTACTGTGCACCTGCGCCGAAGCCTCTAG
>NZ_JBQSXM010000047.1:0-1738 GCF_052378285.1 Brachybacterium sp. AOP3-A1-3
CAGGGGTGCGGTAACGTCGTTTCCATGCCGCTAAACGTCTTTGCCGGAGGCCGGGTGGGCGCCTGGCAGGTTGAACGCATCGAGCCGGTGACTGGTCCGTCCTTGCCGGTGGTCTCACGGTTGGCCGTGCTCGACGGGTCACGTGCAGGCGACGTCGAGGCGGCCTGGGTGCTGCGCGGGACGACGAGCTACAAGCGCTACACCCGACGCGAGGAGCAGGAGGCACTGGACGCCAAGCAGCCACAGCTCGGCCGGCCCGAAGCAACCCGGGCGGCTCTCATCCCCATCACCAAGTCCGATGCTTGGTGGCAGCTCGCTCAGGACGAACGCCGTGACCTCCTCGAGGAGAGTTCCCACCACATCGCGGTCGGGTTGGAGTACCTGCCGGCAGTCGCGCGCCAGCTCTACCACGGCCATGACCTGGGCGAGCCCTTCGACTTCCTCACCTGGTTCGAGTACGCCCCCCAAGACGCCCCCGCGTTCGAGGAGCTCGTAGACCGACTCCGCACGACCCCCGAGTGGGGCTACGTAGAACGAGATGTCGACATCCGCCTCGCGCGGTGACCCGCCCTGCTCCCGGCTCTGCCGACAGGACAAGTGTGCTCATGGCGGGTCCACGAGCACACGGGCTATCTCAGTAGACGATGGCTCACCGGGCAAGAACGCACGCCCATCGCGGCATGACCGGGCGAGCGTCCCCGCCCCTACAGCGGCAGATGCGGGCGAGCGTCCCCGCCCTCAACGCGGCAGATGCGGGCGTGACCCCGAACGGTTCGCCACGTGTCGACGACGGCTGAAAACTGGGCCGTAATCGACGGGGCGTTGACGCCTGGCTCAATGTTCACGCCAGAACTGCCAGCCCGACGGCGGTTCTGGGAATTCTGAGCTGGGGCTCCAACCGACTGGAGGTGACCACCGCTCCGGCGGCGTTGGCCAGCTTGGCGGGACGGCGAAGATGAGGCGGGCTCGACGGCGCCGCCACCTCCGCCGGAGCAGCAGTGCCCCGGCAATCGAGAGTGACATGCACGCGACGGCAACCAGCGTCGCGATGAGCCGGAAGCGACCGAGATCGGCACCCTGGCCCGGGCCCGGATCACTCGGTGCCCCACCCAGGACCAACGCGACAAGGCCAACCAGACCAATGATGAGACACAAGACGAAGGAGCTGGCATAAGCGGTGCGTATCCGTCGGGACTCCGCCGGTCTTTCCAGGGCAGAACTCATCGGCGTCCCTCAGCCCGCCCAGACGGGCGAACGGGCCCCCGAGGGGCGTTCTTCAGGCGTTCGCACGCGCCCAAACTAGCCCGTTCACGCTCGGCCCGGAGTGGACAAGAACGGTCCGCGTCGCATGACGTGAGAGGGCGGCGGCCAAGGCAACAGTCAGCGCCCTCACGAGGCCCGGGTCGAGAACATGGAGCACACCGTCAAGGGCGCTCGCAATACATCGGCGGCGGGCCCTTACGGGACACGCTTCGCGTGCCGATGGCAGTGCGTGAGTCGGGGAGTGCGGAGGGGGCACACGTGAGCGCGACGCGACCGGGGAGCCATGCCCGCGACCCCTCCGTTCCCCCGCCGGTCGATCCTGAGCTGACACGGCTGTCGGTGCGGTGGACCCACGGCGCGTTGCGAACGGTGATCGCCGTGTGGTTGATCGCGGGCCTGGTGGGCGCCTCCTACGACGCTCTGAGTCGCTACGGGCATCTGACCTGGATCCTGGTGTGGGGTGGGCGCGGCGGTG
>NZ_JBQSXM010000048.1:0-1712 GCF_052378285.1 Brachybacterium sp. AOP3-A1-3
GGGGTCGCCACGCAGCTACTAGGGGTCGCCGCCACGCCCTTGCCCCTCCAAGACCGTCGCGTCGAAATTGACAGGAGCACCAACCCATGACCGTGGTTGCTTTGACTGATCAGAGTTTCGGAAGCGTGGTCGCGACGACCGAACTCGTCGTCGTCGACTTCTGGGCGAGCTGGTGCTCTCCCTGCCGCGCCTTCGGTGCGATCTACGAGAGGTCATCCGTCGAACAGTCACACGTTCTACACGCACGAGTCGACATCACTACCGAGCTCCAGGCTGCGCATGTCGCACGCGTGGCCGCCGTCCCGGCCTGCTGGGGTACCGAGACGGCGCACGAGTCTTCAGCCATACCGGCACGCTTTCTGAACCAGCGCTTGCTCGCATCATCCAGGCACTCAACGAGAGTCGTCGCTCGGGTGCCGGCGTCGAGGCCGTCTCGAACGCCGCCGACATGGAACTCGATCCTCTGGAGCAAGAGCACACTCATCCGGTGATACCCCCCGGTGGTGAATGACCGTCACAACGATCGGGTCCGACCGCAGCACGTAATCAGCCGCCCGCGGGTGGCGACGTTGACGACGCCGGGAACCTTCGCGGGCCTCAAAGCCGAACGCTACCGAGGCCCGCCTCGCGAGTCCGTCACGCCTGGTCTCGGACGGAGAATCCGGCGAACGCGTTTACCAACGTGTCGATTCGCATCTCCGCCCCGCTGCTGACGGCCTCACTACGCCGCTCACAGGTCGCCGCGACCTTGCGCAGTCCCGCGCGATCGAGGACTATGTAACGGGACCATGGAGTCCAATACAGTTGCTTAAGAGAGGACCAGAGATGGCAACGATAGACGTAACAGACGAGAACTTTCAGGAGGTCACGGGCCGCGATGGGATCGTGATCCTCGACTTCTGGGCGACCTGGTGTGGTGCGTGCCGAGCGTTTGCCCCGGTGTATGAGGCCGCCTCCGAAGAGCACCCAGACATTGTGTTCGGCAAGGTCGATACAGAGGCTGCGGCTCAGCTGTCGTCGGAGATCGGCATCCGTGCATTGCCTACCGTGGCGGTCTACCGCGACTCGATCAGGGTGTTCTTCCAGGCTGGCGCACTGCCGAAGCCGGCGTTGGCGGACCTCATCGCTCAGGTGCGAGGGCTGGACATGGAGCAGGTCCGTGCCGAACTCGACAACCACCAGCACGAGCCGGGTCACGTTCACGCGTAGCCGCCGCGGTGCGAAGCGAATTGGTGACGGGCGGTCCTCGTCGCGCGTCGCCGAGCGGCAGTGCACACGAAGGCCCGAATATCTCGACGGGAGCCTCAACGATGGACGTAGATGGGCACGCAAGCGTGGGCGGCGTGCTTCTCGCTGCAGCTGACGCTTCACGCCTCGGCTGGACAGAGCGCTCGAAAGCCCCGATCAGTTGGCGCGATGTCTGACATGAGTTTGCCAGTCCGTATTGGCGATGACGCGGCCGTTCTGGACCTCGTCCCGCTGGCCTCCGATATGCCCACGGTCGAGGACCTGCGGATGGTGTTGGCCGCATACCGGATCAGAGGAATGCTCGGTTTCCGCTCACGCAGAGCAGAAGTGGCACGCATACGCCGGGAGGTCACTGGCGCGGTGCACTCTGTGCAGCCGCGGACGGTGGTGATGGTGTTCGAGGGTGCTGACGGCGCCTCACGGCGACGTGTGGACCGCATCGCACGGCATGTCACCCGCGACAT
>NZ_JBQSXM010000049.1:0-1710 GCF_052378285.1 Brachybacterium sp. AOP3-A1-3
TAGCCTCGAGATTTCACGGGGGTGTGGTCTCGACCGGCGGAATGAATGGCGAAAGGTGCTCCTGGCCTGGGATGATACGAGGTGTTGAGACCCGTAGCCATCCGCTGGAAGGAGCACCTTTCAGGTGTCCCACCCTACCTTGTTCTTCTACCCCCGTCCGCGGGTGGACGTCGCCGAGGTTCCGGCCCTCGCGCATGCGGGCGCTGTGCTGCTGACCGACACGATTCACGCCACTGGCCTCGCTGCTTCGCTGCGTGAGGCGCTGGATTCGTGGACGAAACCGCTGGCAGAGCATCACAGCTCGAAGGTCCTGCTGGATCTCGCACTCACTCTCGCGATCGGCGGCGAGCACGCTTCGGATGCTGATCTGCTGCGGTGCGAACCGGACCTGTTCGGTGACGTCGCCTCGGCCCCCACGATCTCCCGCATGCTCACCACGCTGGCTGAGGACGCGCCCGCCGTGATCGAGGCGATCTCGAATGCCCGTCGCGCCGCGCGGGAACGGGCCTGGGCCTTGGCCGGGGAGCACTCCCCCGCCGCGGGGGCCAGTGCGAAGAGCCCGCTGGTCATCGACCTCGACGCCACCCTGATCAACGTCCACAGCGAGAAGGAGCAGGCCGCACCGACGTTCAAACGCGGCTTCGGCTATCACCCTCTGTGCGCGTTCCTCGACCACGGCAGCGAAGGGACTGGGGAACCGCTGGCGATCCATCTCCGCCCCGGCAACGCCGGCTCGAACACCGCGGCTGATCACATCACCGTCACCAAGGCCGCGCTCGCGCAGCTCCCACCAGCCCTGCTGGCCCGGAGCAGGCGGGGGTCGAAGAAGATTCTGATCCGCACCGACGGAGCCGGCGGCACCAAGGAATTTCTCCAGTGGATGACCAGGCGGCGGCTGGCCTACTCCGTCGGGTTCACTCTCCCCGCGCACACTCCTGACCTGCTGGAACATATCGATGAGGCGCAGGCGTGGACTCCGGCCTATGACACCGATACCGACGGGATCCGCGAGGGGGCGTGGGTGGCGGAGCTGACCGGACTGCTGGACCTGTCCGGGTGGCCTGCCGGGATGCGGGTGATCGTGCGGAAGGAACGCCCCCACCCCGGAGCGCAACTACGGATCACCGATCACGAAGGAATGCGCATCACCGCGTTCGCCACCAACACCCCGCGCGGCCAGCTACCCGTCCTCGAGCTGCGTCACCGCCGCCGCGCACGATGCGAAGACCGGATCCGCAACGCCAAGGACCTGGGCTTGATGAAGTTCCCGCTGCAGGGCTTCGCGCAGAACCAGATCTGGTGCCAGATCATCCAGCTCGCCTCCGAGCTCGTCGCCTGGATGCAGACCATAGCTCTGACCGGCCATGACGCGAGGAAGTGGGAACCCAAACGGCTCCGCGCACGCTTGTTCGAGATCCCCGCGACTCTCGTGCGCCGCTGCCGGCACAAGGTCCTCCATCTCGCCGAACACGCCCCCGAAGCCCGAACCGTCCTAACCGGCATGAACCGGCTCCGCACCGCCGTCGCACAGACCTGACCAGGCGGCTCCACCCGCCCCACCGACCAGCAGAATCCTCCTCTCGGGAGTGGAACCCGACCGCCCGCAACGGACACTGCGACGATCTGTCACACCCACATGCCAGAATCAGCAGCTGAACACCGGCAACGACGCCGAACGCCCCCGCTCACCAACCCGATGAAACATCGAGG
>NZ_JBQSXM010000050.1:0-1573 GCF_052378285.1 Brachybacterium sp. AOP3-A1-3
CTAACCTCGATCTTTCACGGGGCTGGTGAGCGGGTGTGGTCGGCGTCGTTGCCGGTGTTCAGCTGTTGATTCTGGCATGTGGGTGTGACGGTGCGCCGCGTGTCGGTCGCGGTGGCCGGGCTTTCCGGGCCGGGTGGTCCTCGGGGTCGTGGTCGGGCAACGGCGGGTCTGCGGTGCTATCCAGCGGGAACGGGCAGGTCGCAGAGTCTGGCGTGACCGGCCTGGACGATGCTGGCCCAGGTGGAGCGGTCCGAGAGGTGCACGACCCTGGAGCGGGCGTGACGGGCGAACGTCGCCGGGACGTGGAACAGGCGATGGCGGAGGCGTTTGGACTCCCACTTGCGGGCGGGCTTCTCGGGATGGGCGAGCAGCCCCATCCAGGTGGTGATCTCGCTGGCCAGCGCCACGATCTGGCACCAGATCCGGTTCTGCGCGAACGTCTTCAAGGGCAGGTTCCGCAGGCCCATGGCCTTCGCGATGCGGATCCGGTCCTCGCAGCGTGCACGGCGTCGGTGGCGGACCTCGAGATCAGCCAGCTGCCCCTTGGTGGTGTTGGTCGCGAACGCGGTCAGTCGGTATCCCTCGACGTCATCGAACCGCAGTTGCGCCCCGGGATGCGGACGCTCTCGGCGCACAATCACTCGCATCCCCTTCGGCCAAACGGTCAGGTCCAGCAGCCCCGTGAACTCGGCGACGTCGGCTCCTTCGCGTGGGGTGCCGTCGGGGTCGTAGGTGCTCTCCCACACGTCCTTGGGGATCATCCGGTAAAGGTCGGGGGTGTTCGCGGGCAGGGTGTATCCGATCGAGTACGACACCCGGCGTTTGACCAGTGCTTCCAGGGTCTTCTTCGTGGAGCCAGCGCCATCGATCCGGATCAGCACCTTCTTCCCCGGCCGGGCCCCGACGCCGGCTTGGTGGAGGGCTTCGCCGATGACGGTGGCGTGATCAGCGGCGGTGTTCGAGCCGGCGTTGCCGGGTCGCAGCAGGCAGGCGAGCATCTCACCGGTGCCCTCACTGCCGTGGTCGGCGAAGGCGAGCAGGGGGTGGAATCCGAAGCCCTTCTCGAATGTCGGCGCGGCCTGTTCCTTCTCGCTGTGAGCGGTGACCAGGGTGGCGTCCAGATCGATGGTCATCGGATCTGCCGCCGTCGCCCGGGCACCAGGTGCGTGGTCTCCGGCCAAACCCCAGGCCGTCGCTCGCGCGTCCCGGCGGGCGGTGTTGATCGCGCGCTCGGCCGCCTCCACATCAGCGGCCAGCACGGTCAGCAGGCGGGAGATGGTGGGATCGGAGGCCACAGAGCCGAAGACGTCAGGCTCGGCCCGCAGCGACGAGACATCAGCCAGGCAGCCCCCGCCCACCGCCAACATCAGAGCGAGATCCAGCAGGATCTTGCCTGGATCATGCTGAGCCAGCGGCCGCCGCCACGGCGCGAGCGCCGCCGACAAGCCGCGGTCCAGGCCGGTCGCTCGGAGCGTCTCGGTCAGCAGCACTCCGCCCGCGTTCCCGACCGCTGGGACCGGTGCGACATCGACATGCACTCGCGGATACAACCCGGTAGTGTTCACCCTGAAGG
>NZ_JBQSXM010000051.1:0-1542 GCF_052378285.1 Brachybacterium sp. AOP3-A1-3
CGGAATTTGTCAAGGTAGTTGAGGCCGGTGGGTGTTAGGCGGCTAGCTCGATGCCGGTGTTGTCGGCGGGTTGGTTGATCCAGGCCGTCGGTGGGATGGCCAGGATCTTCGGATCGCGGTTGGTGGCGAATCGTTCGGGGTTGCGGGCGCGGGCGGCGGCCAGGACGAGAGCCCGCTCGCCAGCCTTCGCCGCGGCGAGGCCGTAGTGGACGTCAGCGGGGGTGTTCAGTCCGATGCCGGTGTGGTGGTGGTGATGGTTGTAGCCGGCGACGAAGTCGGCCATGAACGACCGGGCGTCAGTCAGGGAGCCGAAGCGTTCGGGGAACACGGGCGCGAACTTCAACGTCTTGAACCACGCTTCGGAGTAGGGGTTGTCGTTGCTCACCCGGGGCCGGCTGTGTGACTTGGTGACCTCCAGGTCCGCCAGGAGCGCCGCGACGGTCTTGGACGTCATGGACGTGCCCCGGTCGGCGTGCACGACCTGCGGGATGCCGTGGACCCCGAAGATCTCCTTCATCATCTCGGCCGCCAGGACGGCGGACTCGGCCGCGTGCACGTGCGCGCCGACGATGTAGCGGGAGTAGATGTCGATCATCACGTAGGCGTCGAAGTAGGTGCCCTTGATGGGCCCGGCGAGCTTGGTGATGTCCCACGAGTAGACCTGCCCGGGGGCGGTGGCGACGAGCTCGGGGATGGTCCGGGCCGGGTGGCGGGCCAACCGGCGGCGCTCCTTGATCTGCGCGTTCGCGGTCAACACCCGGTAGATCGTGGAGATCGACCCCAGATACACGCCCTCGTCGAGCAGGTGGGCGTAGATCTGGATCGGGGGCAGGTCCACGAACCTGGGGCTGTTCACGACCGCCAGGACCTCGGCCCGTTCCGCGTCGGTGAGCTTGTTCACCGGCACCCGGGCCCTGGTCACCACCGGGGTGCGGGGGCGGCGGGTCGCGGTCGCCCGCGACACCCCGACCAGGATCGCCGCGGCCCGGGTCGGGACCCCCGCACCGGTCAGCTCACGGTAGGTAGCCATCAACGCGTGGTGTGCTCGGAGTCGTCCCGCGATCTCTTGGTAAGCACGTCCAAGAGATCGTGTGCTTTTCCCATGATCACCAGCGCCGCCTCGGTCGTCACCAACCTCCGCTCGGCCTTGTCGAGCTGACGGCGCAACCGGGCGATCTCCGCCTGCTCGGCCGACAGCCGCCCGATCTTCTCCCCAGGTTGTTTCCCCGCGAGGACCCCTGCGTCACGCATCCGGCGCCACTCGCTGACCAGCGAGGAGTACAACCCGTGCTCGCGCAGGTACGCACCGCCCAGGCCGCTGGCGACGGCCACCTCGTAGGCGGCCAGGTGGTCAAGCTTCTGCGCCGAGGAGAACGACCTCCGCGAGGTCGGACCCCCCGAACGAGGTCCGGGACTGGGCATACGACCATCGTCGCGCACCGCGATCAAAGACGAACTCATGATGATTGGACTCCTGGTTCACGCCCCACGCTGGCGGACTTGCTATGAACCACCGGCCTCAACTCATCCTGACCCGTAGGG
>NZ_JBQSXM010000052.1:0-1447 GCF_052378285.1 Brachybacterium sp. AOP3-A1-3
GGCTCTTCAGAGATGAGTGTGGGGTGAGGCGTCGAGTCCGCCGGCGATGAGGAGCATTCGGAGGCGGTAGTGCTCGAAGTTCCGGAACCCACGGGCAATACGGCGGCCGAGCTCGATGATCCCGTTGATGGCCTCCGTGCCGCCGTTGCTCGCGCCGTCGGTATCGAAGTAGGCCAGGAACGCCGTCTTCCAGCGGCGCAGCGTCTTCCCCAGCCTCGCGATCTCGGGAATCGGGCAGGACGGCAGAGTGTCGATGAGTCGCTCGGCGAGCCGACGTCCCTGGGCGGGTGTGGGCTGGTGGAACACGTCTCGGAGGTCCTGCGCGCACTGGTAGGCGACCTCGACTGCGACGTGATCGGGGTGAGCGGAGAATGCCCTGGCCAGGCGGTTCTGCTGGCGCGTGGTGAGACGTTCACGCCCGGCGCGGAGGATGTGCCGGATCCCGAACAGAGGGTCGCCTTTGCGGCCGCGGTGGCCGAGGGTCTCCTGCTGAATTCGGCGGCGGACGTCATCGACCGCAGCGCCGGCGAGCTTGACGATGTGGAAGGCGTCCAGCACGCAGGTGGCGTCCTCGAGCTGGTCATCGATCGCGTTCTTGTATCCCTGGAACGGGTCCAGCGTCGCGATCTCGATCCCCTCCCGGAACCTCTCACCGCGTTCGTCCAACCAGTCGCGATAGACCGTCCCGGACCGGCCTGGAACGAGATCGAGCAACCTCGCGGTGGGGTGGGTTCCTCGGGTCAGGTCCACCATCCCGGTGAGCGCTTTCGGCCCGCGCCGACGCGGGTCACGGTGGTGCCAGATGTGTTCGTCCACGCCCAGGACCTGCACGTCCTCGAACCGCGACGGGTCCTCCGCGGCCCGGGTCAGGACGGGCTGGACCTGGGACCAGAGCGTGTTCCAGGTCGTGCCGAGCTGCCGGGCGAGGCCCTGGATCGTCGCTCCCTCACGGCGGAGCTGACCGATCGCCCAGCGGATCGCGCGCGTGCTCAGCAGGCCCCGCGGGGCGCAAACCTCCGGGTCCTGCTCGAGAAACGTGGCCACCTCGCAAACGTCCTCGCGGCAGACCCAGCGGCGCTTGCGCCAGCGAATCCGCACCGGCCGGCCCGCCCAAGGCGCATCGATCACCTCAACCACGATCCGGCCGTGACCAGTGGCGATGACCCCGCAACCAGGACATCCCGTCACCGGGTCGCAGGACTCGACCTCGAGGACCAGCCCGGCCCGGGTCTTCGAGACGGCCACCAGATGGAGGCCGGGGAAGTCCAGGAGAAGGTCGCATCGGTCGCAGCGATCGAGCGCGGCAGGGCATACGCAACTATGGTTAAGCATTGTCGAGGTCCTTGGTGCGAGCAGAGGTAAGAGTCCGCTCATCATCGAGGACCTCGACGTCTATCCCCAGCTACACCACACCACCTGCGCGCCCACACTCATCTCTGAAGAGCCG
>NZ_JBQSXM010000053.1:0-1438 GCF_052378285.1 Brachybacterium sp. AOP3-A1-3
GGGCGTGTCAGATGGTCTGTGTAAGCCGTACCGAGAGGAACGGTAAGAATCATGACCATGACCAACGAGAAGCAGCAGCCGGGCGGTGAGCCGTCGGGCCAGGATTTGGTCGAGCAGTTGAAGGCCTCCGGACAGCTCGATGCACTGTTCGCGCAGATCGACGCGGGCAAGGTCGAGCTGACCGGCGACAGCGGGTTCGTGCCCGCGCTGGTCAAGGCCGCGCTCGAGCGAGGTCTGCAGGCCGAGCTGACCAGTCATCTGGGCTATGAGAAGGGCTCCGAGGACGCGGCGAAGCACGCCAACTCCCGTAACGGCACGACGCCAAAGAAGGTCGAGTCCGAGGTCGGGCCGATCGAGCTGGACGTGCCCCGCGACCGGGGAGGCTCGTTCACCCCGCGCCTGGTCCCCAAGGGGCAGCGCCGTCTGGGCGGGCTCGATGACATGATCATCAGCCTCTATGCCAGCGGGATGACGATCCGCGATATCCAGCACCATCTGGCCTCCACAATCGGCACGAACCTGTCCCACGAGACGATCAGCAACATCACTGACGCCGTCTCCGAGGAGGTCCTGGCCTGGCAGTCCCGGCCGCTGGAGGAGTTCTACCCGGTGATGTATCTCGACGCGATCCGGATCAAGATCCGAGAGAACAGCCAGGTCATCAACCGAGCTGCCTATATCGCCGTCGGTGTGGACCTGGACGGGATCAAGCACGTGCTGGGAATCTGGGTCCAGGACACCGAGGGATCGGCGTTCTGGGCCCACGTCTGCGCGGACCTCGCCAACCGGGGCATTCGGGACGTGCTGATCGTCTGCTGCGACGGCCTCAAGGGTCTTCCAGAGGCGATCGAGGCGACGTGGCCGGAATCGATGGTCCAAACCTGCGTGGTCCACCTGATCAGGGCCGCGATGCGGTTCGTGGCCTACCAGGACCGCAAGAAGGTCGCCAAGGCGTTGAAGCCGGTCTACACGGCCCCGAGCGAGGACGTCGCCCGCAAGGCGCTGGCTGATTTCGAGGCCTCTGAGTTGGGGCAGAAGTACCCATCTGCGGCTGCGACCTGGGCGGCCTCGTGGGAGAGGTTCATTCCGTTCCTGCAGTTCCCGCCGATGCTCCGCAAGGTCATCTACACGACGAACAGCATCGAGTCGCTGAACTTCCAGCTGCGGAAGGTCACCAAGAACCGCGGGCACTTCCCGACCACGGAAGCGGCCGTGAAGTTGCTCTGGCTGGCGATCTGCAACATCGAAGACAAGCGCGCCGCCGAGCGCGAGAAGGACCGTGGCAAGCCCGCCGGCCAAAGGAAGGCCCAGGGCCGACTCGTCGAGGGCCAGGTCGTCACCAACTGGAAACAAGCCCTCGCGCAGCTCGCAGCGGCCTATCCCGAACGGATCACCCCCTACCTGTGAACACCCCGCTTACACAGACAAGTTGACAGGC
>NZ_JBQSXM010000054.1:0-1412 GCF_052378285.1 Brachybacterium sp. AOP3-A1-3
GGTCAAGTCCCGGGAAGTGGTGTAGCGATCCTTCGTTGAGAGGGGTCAGGCTGTTAGCGCGGGAAGGGCATCGGTGGTCACCTCGTTCGCCGGGTTGGTGGTGAGGGTGAGGCGGCAGCGGGCGAGGACGTCGAGGCCGAGGTAGCGGCGTCCTTCGGCCCATTCGTCGGTCTGTTCGGCCAGGACCGCGCCGACGAGGCGGACGATCGCCTCGCGGGAGGGGAAGATCCCCACGGAGTCGGTGCGCCGGCGGATCTCCCGGTTCAGTCGTTCAGCGGGGTTGTTCGACCAGATCTGCACCCAGACGTCTTTGGGGAACCCGGTGAACGCGAGGACGTCAGCGCGAGCGGCGTCAAGATGCTCGGCCACGGTGGGCAGTTTCTCGCCCACGTAGTCCAGCAACCGGTCGAACTGCGCGGTGACCGCGGCAGAGTCGGGCTGGTCATAGACGCTGTGGAGCATCGCCTTCACCGCAGGCCACATGGACTTCGGGCAGATGCTCATCAGGTTCGCGGCGTAGTGGGTGCGGCACCGCTGCCAGGACGCTCCAGGAAGGTGCGCGGCGATCGCCTCGACCAACCCGGCATGAGCGTCGGAGGTCACCAGGCGGACTCCACCCAGGCCGCGGGCGACGAGGTCGGCGAAGAAGCTGCTCCACGCGGCCCCGGTTTCACTGGTGGCGACGCGCATGCCGAGCACTTCGCGGTGCCCGTCGCCGTTGACGCCGGTCGCGACCAGGACGACCGCGTTGATGACCCGCCCGCCTTCACGGACTTTCATCGTGAGCGCGTCGGCGGCGACGAACGTGAAGGGGCCCGCGGCGTCCAGGGGCCGGTGGCGGAACTGCTCAACGTGCTCGTCGAGATCGGTCGCCATGCGGCTGACCTGCGACTTCGAGAGGGAGTTGATGCCGAGGGTCTTGACCAGCTTGTCCATGCGGCGGGTGGAGACGCCGGCGAGATAGCAGTCCGCGACGACCGTGATCAGCGCTGATTCGGCGCGTTTGCGGCGCTCGAGCAGCCACTCGGGGAAGTAGGTGCCGGTGCGGTATTTGGGGACGGCGACGTCGATCGTACCGACGCGGGTATCGAGGTCGCGGTGGCGGTAACCATTGCGCTGGGCAGCTCGATCGGGGCTGGGCCGACCGTATTCCGCGCCGGCGACCGCGTCGGCGTCCGCGGAAAGGAGCTCGTTGATGATGCGTTGCAGCATCGTGCGCATCAGATCTGGGGAGGCTTCGGCCAGGGCTTCGCCGAGGAGGCCGTGAGGGTCGACAATATGGGGAGCGGTCATCGTGATGACTCCGTTCGAGGGTGCTGTGAGAGGTTCACTCGAAGGATCACACGGTGGCCGCGTCCTCGTCAGAGACGATCACGAGGCCACCGCGCTACACCACTATGCGGGACTCAACT
>NZ_JBQSXM010000055.1:0-1365 GCF_052378285.1 Brachybacterium sp. AOP3-A1-3
GGGGCCTACCCCCGGTTCGTGGACACGGGGTTGTTTACGCTGCGAGCGCTAGCGTAGCGGTGTAGGCGCGCTCGTAGGCGTTCGGGGAGAGGTAGCGGCACCAGGAATGGCGGCGCTTGGTGTTGTAGCGGGTCAGCCATCGGAACATCTTGCGGCGGCAGGACAGCTCGTCGGTGAAGCACGCGGCGTCCCGGAGAACCTCGCGCTTCAGCGTCGCGTTGAATGACTCTGCCATCGCGTTGTCGGCGCTGGTGCCGACCGCTCCCATCGACTGGATAACGCCGAGTTGCTGGCAGAGCTCGGCGTAGGCCTTGGAGGTGTAAACCGACCCGTGGTCGCTGTGGAAGATCGCTCCTGCTAGAGATCCACGGGTCGCGGCGGCGGCCTTGAGGGCGTCGGCGACGAGGTCGGTGCGCATGTGATCGGCGATGGCCCAGCCCACCAGGCGGCGGCTGTAGCAGTCGATCACGGTGGCGAGATACAGGTTCCCGCTTCCACCGGCCTCGGACAGCGGCAGGTAGGTGATGTCGCCAACGTAGCGCTGGTTCGGCGCCTCGGCGGTGAAATCCCGTTTCAGCAGGTCAGGAACGATCTGGTCGGCCGGTTCGGGCACCGTCGTGCGGTGCTTGCGCTTCTTGACGTAGCCGCTGAGTCCGGCGTCCCGCATCACGCGGGCGACCCGCTTGTGGTTGACGCGGTCCTCGGGCGCGGCCCCGTCGTTGAGCTCGGCCGTGATCCGCGGAACACCCTGGGCATCGTCCTGCGCGTGGATGACGCGGATCCGCTCCAGCAGCTCGCCATCCGAAGCGGCCCGCGCGGACCGAGCCGGGGCACCTGTCTGCCAGGCGTAGTAGGAGGAGCGCTCGATCTCGACGAGCTCACACAGTCGCTTCACCGGGTAGGTGGTGGAGTTCTCGGCGACGAACTGGAAGCGACTCACCAGCGCGTCTCCCCAGCGAAATACTTCGCCGCCCTCTGGAGGATCTCCCGCTCCGTGGCAAGCTTCGTCGTCTCCGCTCTCAGCTGGGCATTCTCCGCCTCCAGCCGAGCCACGCGCCGCTCCAGCGGCTCATCAGGATCCGACGTCGCAGCGATCGGCGCAGACCGCAACGGGCTTTCGCTCAGCGAACCGTCAACCGCGGTCTTCTTCCCGGTCCCGTGGGTCTCCAGCCACTGCCGCAGCGTGCCCCGGACGATCCCGAGGTCCTCCGCGATACCGCGGAGCGTCGCTCCCGGAGTCGACTCATACAGGTCCACCGCCTGCCGGCGGAACTCCTCGGAGTAGTTCTTCCTAGCCATGGTTCATGATCTCGCTTCCCCAGCCAATGCTGGAATCAGCGTGTCCACGAACAAGGGTCAGGCCCC
>NZ_JBQSXM010000056.1:0-1344 GCF_052378285.1 Brachybacterium sp. AOP3-A1-3
TGATTCACCCCGGGGATGATGGAGGGACTGAAGCCACGGAAAGGACTTCACCCTCATGGCCGCACCACGTAAGTATCCCGACGAGCTCCGAGAGCGAGCGATCCGGATGGTCTTGGACCTCCTCGAGGAGGATCCCGGCTCCCAGCGGGGAGTGTTTCGCCGGGTCGGTGACCAGCTCGGCGTGAACCCCGAGACCCTGCGCGGCTGGGTCCGTCAGTCCCAGATCGATGCCGGCTCCCGCCCGGGCACCACCACCGACGATGCGCAGAAGCTCG
This sequence comes from Brachybacterium sp. AOP3-A1-3, assembly GCF_052378285.1. Classification (NCBI taxonomy): domain Bacteria; kingdom Bacillati; phylum Actinomycetota; class Actinomycetes; order Micrococcales; family Dermabacteraceae; genus Brachybacterium; species Brachybacterium sp. AOP3-A1-3. Next base: position 276 of record NZ_JBQSXM010000056.1, read on the forward strand.
TCGAGCTCGAGAAGGAAGTGCGCGAGCTTCGGCGCGCGAACGCGATCTTGAGGTCTGCGTCGGCTTTCTTCGCGGCGGAGCTCGACCGCCCCTCCAGGTGACCTGCTCGTTCATCGACGAGCACAAGGAAGAGTTCGGAGTCGAGCCGATCTGCACGACCCTGCGAGAAGCAGGCGTCCAGATCGCTCCGAGCACCTACTACGCTCGCCAGCAGCGCGAGCCGTCTGCCCGGGCACGCCGGGACGAGGTCCTCAAGGAGGAGATCGCGCAGGTTCACCACGACAACCTCCGCGTGTTCGGCGCGAGGAAGATGCACATCGTGCTCAACCGTGAAGAAGATCGCCTCGGGCGCGGGCACGTCGCGCGCTGCACGACCGAGCGCCTGATGCGCGACCTCGGTCTCCACGGGATCCGCCGGAAGAAGGCACCGAACACGACGAGATCCGCGCCGAGGGAGGATTGCCCGGCAGATCTGGTGGACCGCCATTTCAGCGCGTTCGCGCCGAACCAGCTGTGGGTCGCGGACATCACCTACGTCCACACGTTCTCCGGATGGGTCTACGTCGCGTTCGTGATCGACGTGTTCAACCGGGAGATCGTGGGCTGGCGAGCGTCTCGCTCGCTACATACCGAGCTCGCTCTAGATGCCTTGAACATGGCGATCTACCTGCGCAGACGCGAGGGGGCAGACCTCAGTGGGCTCGTGCATCACTCCGACCGAGGAGTCCAGTATCGGGCGATCCGCTACGGGCAGGTCCTGGCCGAGCAAGAAGCGGTCGCCTCGGTCGGCTCACGCGGCGATTCCTATGACAATGCGCTGGCCGAGGCCCTGAACTCGCTGTTCAAAGCCGAGGTCATCCGGAACCTCGGTCCTTGGAAGGGCATCGACGACGTCGAGATCGCGACCGCGGAATGGGTCCACTGGTTCAACACCTTCCGGCCCCATCTCTCGCTCGGCGGTCTCACACCGCAGGCCTTCCGCGACGCCTCCTCCACGACCGTTCCCGAACCGCTCCCCGAGACCCTCAACGCCAGATAACCGACCCTCCACCAAAACCGGGGCTTGACA
>NZ_JBQSXM010000057.1:0-1211 GCF_052378285.1 Brachybacterium sp. AOP3-A1-3
ACCTCGGACAGCACGTATCCCTGCGATGACATCGATACTCCCTTCTGCGGTGCGGCCTCGGGCTGCGTATCCGCGCCTCCACCGTGGTCGGGATCGTCGTACGATGTGTCGGCTGCCTGCGCCGACCATCGCTCGACGACCCGGTCCGGGACGACGGCGCCGGCTGCGACGAAGGCACCGCCGAAGGTCACTGCGACCGCAGCGCCGTAGGCGATCAGTCGTCCCGCGGCATTCATCGGGCCTTGACCGCCGAGTAGCCGGCCTCCTCGACCGCGGTGAGGACCTGTGCGTCATCGAGGGGCTCCTCGGAGGTGACGACGAGGCGGCCCGTCTGGGCGCTGACCTGAATGTCAGTCACCCCGGACAGCTCGCCGACCTCCTCGCGGACGGACATCTCGCAGTGCCCACAGGTCATTCCGGTCACCTGGTACTCGTTCGTCGTCATGGTCGTGCTCCTCTCAGTTTATATACCCCCACGGGGTATCGTTCCAGGATTGAGGCTATACCCCCTCCCGGTACCACGCAAGCCCCGTGGCTACGAGTGCCGGGCATCGGCTCGCCGGCTCCACTCACCGCACGGATTCCTCGGAGGAACTCGATTCGGAAGCGGACTCGCCGGTGGGTCGGATATGGCGCAACCGCGTAGCGGCAATGAGTGCGGCGAGAGCGGCGATGACGGCGGAGGCCATGCCGGCGGTGTTCAGCCCGCTGGTGAACGCCTGTTGCGCCGCGGTGGTCAGGGCTGCGCCGACCGCGTCGGGCAGCTGTCCCGCGGTGGCGAGGGCTCCATCGATGCCGGACTCCGCGGCGACCGCTGCTTCTGCTGGCACGCCGTCGGGCATGGTGTCGGCGATCTGGCCGCGGTAGGCGGCAATGCCAATGCTGCCGATGACCGCCACCCCCAGGGAGATGCCCAAGTCGTTCACGGTGGTCGCCAAACCGGAGGCGCCGCCGGCCTTCTCCGGAGGGACCGAGCTGACGACCAGATCCGTCGTCAGCGCCATCGATGGTGCAACCCCCGGGTATGTGACCACGAAGCTCGCGATCACGAGTGCGAGGCCCGTGCCGGCGTCCAGCTGCGTGAACAAGATGTACCCGACGATCTGCGTGAGCAGGCCGAGCGCGATCACGTTGCCCGGACGGAATTTCCGGGCCAGCATCGGGGAGAGGGTGGAGACGACGATGAGGACCGCCGCGGCGGGGATGATCGA
>NZ_JBQSXM010000058.1:0-1105 GCF_052378285.1 Brachybacterium sp. AOP3-A1-3
GGTGGTGTCATAGCGTCGTAGCAACACTCCCGGTCGGTGGGGGCTTGAGGCGAGGAGGCCTGGGATGGTGCGGCGGCTGCTCACGTTCACGGAGCGGATGGAGATCTCGACGGGATCGAAGGCCGGGTGGGGAGTCCGCAGGATCGCTTCTCACCTGGGTCGATGCCCGTCAGTGGTCTCCAGAGAGCTTCGACGGAACTCGACGAAGACGCGGGGCTATCAAGCAGTGACCGCGGATGTGAAAGCGCAGCGCCAACGCTCGCGCCCACAGGTCCGGAAAGTCGCGAAGGACCCGGTGCTCGAGGCCCGGGTCAGCGCCGACCTCGCTGCGTCGTGGACGCCGAACGAGATCGCGGGCCGCTTGCGTCTGGAGGCCGCAGACCCGACCGTTGACCGCATGGCGAACTCTCCCGACGCTCAGGGCCGCACCGTCAGCGGAGAAGCGATCTACCAGTACATCTACGCGATCCCCCGCGGAGAACTCGCGAAGCGTGGGATCTTCTTGCAGTCCAAACGGACCAAGCGCCGGCCCCGCACCATCGGCCGGACCAGGGGTGGCCCGATCGTGGGGATGGTGTCGCTCGCGGAGCGGGGCGAGGACGCCGCGCAGCGGCGGGTGCCAGGGCACTGGGAGGGCGACTTGATCATCGGGAAGAACGGGTCCTCGTGCGCCGCGACCCTGGTGGAGCGGATGAGCGGGTTCACCGGCCTGCTCGCCCTGCCCTCCAAACATGCCGAGGGCACCGCGGATGCGGTCATCGAGTACTTCACCGAGCTGCCCAGGATGATGCAGGCCTCGCTGGCGTGGGATCAGGGCTCCGAGATGGCGCAGCACGCGAAGGTTTCCCTGGCCACGGACATGCCGGTCTACTTCGCCGACCCCCACTCGCCCTGGCAGCGGCCGTCCAACGAGAACACGAACCGGCTCTACCGGGAGTATCTCCCCAAGGGCACCGTGATCCCGGACCACCAGCCCTACCTCACCACCATCGCGGAGGAGATCAACAACCGGCCCCGCCGCCGACTGGGCTTCCTCACCCCCACCGAAGCGTTCGCTCGACTCATTGCCGGCGAACCCCATGTTGCTTCGACGCCTTGACACCAC
>NZ_JBQSXM010000059.1:0-898 GCF_052378285.1 Brachybacterium sp. AOP3-A1-3
GTGGCGGGTCGAGAACGCAGAGCTTGAGGCCTACATCCAGCGATCCTACTTCGACCCGTTCGCTAAGAAGTGACTGGCGGCTTACATATCGGGGGCTACCGCGCTCCTCTATCGCGCGCGCTGCACGGCAGGCGCCACCCCCGCCAACATCCACCCGTCTGGGGAATCGGGCTGTGAGGGAATCACATGCTCCATTCTCCTCTCGCGAGCCACCTCACTGACGACTGGAAAGTCATGTCGCTGCAGACGTAAAGTGTCGAACGCACTAGTACAACGCTCTGGGGATACCGGCGAACATCTAGTCTTGCTCCTCGATATTGAACAGGTTCAGCATCGCTTCGCGTGAGACACCATCCCTAAGTGGAATCTGCCGAGAAAGTGCCAATCCCGCATCCTTTATTAACTTGCCGACGTCCGCACCGCAGGAACCAGCGTGATCCAACACCGCACGCGACGTGATTGCGTCAGCAATATTTAGCACATCGGTCATTGCGTTAGTGTCCGGTATCCTAAAGGTTGTATATTGACCCGGCTCGTACTCTCGGAGCGGAACTACGTGCTGAAGTGCCAAGGCAGGCCAGGCTCGCCCGTGCGCCGCACCGCTCGCCGCCCGCCAAATTGCCTCAACGTGGTCCGCATTGAGTGCTGCCGCCGGGGCGGCTTCACGAAGAACCTGGAGATGCCCGGGTGGTTTTAGCTCAGACTCTGTGAAATCGCTCTTAACGCGGGCTAGCAGGTTTTCGTCCCGCTCCTTCACCCGCTTCTTGAACTGTATATCAGCGCCGCTCTTGCGATACTCCTCATAGTCCCAACGGATGAGGGATATATGCCGACGCGCACACTCGCGCGGTGTCCCGCCCGCAGTTATCCATAGTGCTTGCGAAGCGGCCTCCATTGC
>NZ_JBQSXM010000060.1:0-831 GCF_052378285.1 Brachybacterium sp. AOP3-A1-3
GTGCTCGTGTGCTCGTGTGCTCGTGTGCTCGTGTGCTCGTGTGCTCGTGTGCTCGTGTGCTCGGCCAGGACCACCACGGCCCGCCGGGCCGGTGGATGGTGGCGGCAGGGGCGGGGTTCTCTTTCGCGCCCCTCCCATCCGGAGCGGGCGACAACACTCCTGGCGCTCCACCGCATCTGTCACGCGGGCAAGCAGTCCTTGCCCCCACGTCATGGGCGATCGGACAGGAGGCAGCGTTCAGGAGAACTCGACGCACCTCCCTTCGCGCAGGCTCCTCGCAGGGGGACGGCATCACCGATTCCTCTCCGCACCGCGCCAGCACGAGGAACCTTGCGCCGGCGGCGTCCTCTAGGGGTGGCTCGACCCCAGCTCCACCCCTCCCGCTGCCGCCGGATCCAGCCCCTCTCAGATCCTCACGCATGCTCCGTCCGGCAGCAGCGGAACCGATCGGGAGAACGGGGTCACGTCCACCAGCGCGCCAAGACAGTCGGCAGTCCACGAAGAGCGCGCTGACTAGCGGATACGCACCGCGACGACCTACCAGACACAGGGCCGATTCGCCGAATCGAGAGAGTGTCGGGACGGTCACCCTCCAGAGGGGCCGTTCTGGCTTGACGCCCCCTCCGGATCTGCGTAATGTTCTTCCTTGTGCCCAGGAGAACGGGGAAACGGAGAGGCCGGAAGGCCAGCCCGCGGAACTCGAACTAAAGGCACACAGCAGGTCTCTTCAAAATTCAATACGGTGCAGGTCACATCGCACCGAGTTGACAAGAAGAACCGGAACTTGTTAAGTTATACGAGTTGCCCCGGAGCGAAAGAGTCGAAAGGCTC
>NZ_JBQSXM010000061.1:0-758 GCF_052378285.1 Brachybacterium sp. AOP3-A1-3
GGGAAGCGCTCATGAACACCTACGTCGAACTGGCCGCCGCGGACGTGCCGACCCGGCAGGCGGCAGCCCTGACCGGCGTGGCGCGTGCGACCGCGACCCGCGCCGCCTCCCGCGCACGCCGACCGGACCCCGAGCCGCCGTCGGCTCGTCCTGCCCCAGCGAACAAGCTCTCGAGCGTCGAGCGGTCGCTGGTGCTGTCCACGCTCAACAGTGACGAGTTCGTCGACAAGCCGCCGTTGCAGATCTATCCCATCCTGCTCGAGCGCGGCGAATACGTGGGCTCGGTCTCGACCATGTATCGGGTGCTGCGCGAGCACACGCAGGTACGGGAGCGGCGCCGGCTCGCGACCCATCCGCCGCGGAAGGTGCCGGAGCTGATCGCGACCGCCGTCGGGCAGGTCTATACCTGGGACATCACGAAACTCGCCGGCCCTGTCAAAGGCACGTACTACGACGCGTACGTGATGATCGACATCTTCTCCCGCTACATCGTCGGCGCCATCGTGCACGCCTGCGAGGACGGCCTACTCGCCAAGGAGATGATGACCGACGCGTTCGGGATCCACGGCACCCCCGAGGTCGTGCACTCCGACGGCGGCCCCTCGATGACGTCGAAGACCGTCCGCACCCTGCTCGCCGATCTCGGCGTGACCGCGTCCCGCTCCCGACCGCACGTGTCCAATGACAACCCCTACTCCGAAGCGCTGTTCAAGACGATGAAGTACCTGCCCGTCTTCCCCGACCGGTTCGTCTCCCTC
>NZ_JBQSXM010000062.1:0-754 GCF_052378285.1 Brachybacterium sp. AOP3-A1-3
CCTCGACATCTACGGGTTCGTGATGGCCGGGTTCCTCGTCGCGATGGGCGTCCTCGGCGACCGCGTCGGCAAGCGCCGGCTCATGGTGATTGGCGCCATCGTGTTCGGGATCGTCTCGATCGCCGCGGCGCTGACGACGAGCCCAGAGCTGATGATCCTCTGGCGAGCCGTTCTCGGGCTCGGAGGAGCCATGATGCTCCCCTCCACCCTCGGGCTGATCTTCGTACTGTTCGCCGACCCGAAGGCCCGCGGCATCGCGGTCGGGGTGTGGGCCGGCGGCATCTCCGCAGGCGTCGCGCTCGGCCCCCTGCTCAGCGGGCTCCTGCTCGAGGCGTTCGGCTGGCAGTCGACCTTCCTGGTCGCCGTCCCGGTGATGGCGCTGGTCGCGATCGGTGCCCCGCTGCTACTACCTGAGCACAAGGACCGTACTGCGAAGATCGACCTGTTCAGCGCACTACTTCTCGTCACTTCGCTACTCGGGATCATCTACAGCATCAAGCGCTTCGCTACCCAGGAGCCGGTCGGACCGACGATCGGACTGCTGGTCGCCGGAGCGCTGATCGGTCTATGGTTCGTGATCCGGCAGCTGCGGGCCACACACCCTCTACTGGATGTGCGACTGTTCGCCAACCGCACCGTCAGCGGAGCGCTCACCGTTTTCCTCCTGTCGGCTGCGGCATTGGGAGGGGTGTACTCCCTGTTCACCCAGTACCTGCAACAGGTTCAGGGGCTCTCACCGATGCAGGCGGGGCTA
>NZ_JBQSXM010000063.1:0-754 GCF_052378285.1 Brachybacterium sp. AOP3-A1-3
CAGCCCCGCCTGCATCGGCGAGAGCCCCTGAACCTGTTGCAGGTACTGGGTGAACAGGGAGTACACCCCTCCCAATGCCGCAGCCGACAGGAGGAAAACGGTGAGCGCTCCACTGACGGTGCGGTTGGCGAACAGTCGCACATCCAGTAGAGGGTGTGTGGCCCGCAGCTGCCGGATCACGAACCATAGACCGATCAGCGCTCCGGCGACCAGCAGTCCGATCGATGGCCCGACCGGCTCCTGGGTAGCGAAGCGCTTGATGCTGTAGATGATCCCGAGTAGCGAGGCGACGAGAAGTAGGGCGCTGAACAGGTCGATCTTCGCAGTACGGTCCCTGTGCTCAGGTAGGAGCAGCGGGGCACCGATCGCGACCAGCGCCATCACCGGGACGGCGACTAGGAAGGTCGACTGCCAGCCGAACGCCTCGAGCAGGAGCCCGCTGAGCAGGGGGCCGAGCGCGACACCTGCGGAGATGCCGCCGGCCCACACCCCGATCGCGATTCCGCGGGCCTTCGGGTCGGCGAACAGCACGAAGATCAGCCCGAGGGTGGAGGGAAGCATCATGGCTCCTCCGAGCCCGAGAACGGCTCGCCAGAGGATCATCAGCTCCGGGCTCGTCGTCAGCGCCGCGGCGATCGAGACGATCCCGAACACGATGGCGCCGATCACCATGAGTCGGCGCTTGCCGACGCGGTCGCCGAGGACGCCCATCGCGACGAGGAACCCGGCCATCACGAACCCGTAGATGTCGAGA
>NZ_JBQSXM010000064.1:0-675 GCF_052378285.1 Brachybacterium sp. AOP3-A1-3
TTCGATGCTGTAGCCACGGCGAGGTGCCGGCGGGACGACCGGAGGGGAGCTGAACATGAACGCGATTGAGAAGCATGCTGGGGAAGTGCGGCAGACAGCTAAGAGCCTGAGCCCGCAGGGGAGGGCCGAGCTGCTACGCGCGATCGTCCACGCCGTCTATGAGGACGTCAAGCTTGCCGATCCCCAGGGGAGTGAACGCGTAGGTCTCTATCGCGTGCACGACGCCGCCGAAAATCACTACACCAGCTTCTTGGGGTGAAAGCGCGAAGCCACCCCCGGGTCACCACCTCGACTCCACCTCATGCTGACACGCGCGGCAGACTTTGTGAAGCACACAAACTCTACAGCCTCGCAGGTCAGAGCGGCTTTTCTCACGGCACCGTGACGGCGCCATAGGGTCGCAGACTATAAGCGAACCTAGAAATCGGTGTACCGTGGTGACCACAAAGACGGAGCCCGCCCCGGCGATGCCGAGGCGGACTCCTGAGTCGATGACCGAGGCTAGCTCCCTCGGGACATCAGATGAACAGCAATGTGAGCGATGGTCGCGAGTAGCTGCACATAGGGCCGGCAAGCCCGCGCAGTGCTCGCGACTTTCGTTTTCCAGCCAAGGTGCCGTCGCCGGCGACCTCTTCGGGACCTTGAAGTCTCGTCCACTTGCTCCTCCTTCCCTGC
>NZ_JBQSXM010000065.1:0-610 GCF_052378285.1 Brachybacterium sp. AOP3-A1-3
ATAGAGGTAGTAGCGGCCGGCCGTAGGGGCCTCCGCCATGAAGGAGATCTCCGGGCCGGAGGTCTCCCCGGCAGCCGGGTCCTCGCCCTCGGCGTGGACGTGGAGGTACTCCATATCGCCCTCGCGCAGGGCGACGAGATGGCCGAAGGCGCCGAGGTAGGGCTCCAAGGTGGTCACCGGAACGCCGTCCTGGGTGACGCTCAGCGTGAGGTCGCTGGACGTCCCGGCAGTCAGGTCCCCGTCCAGAGTCACCTCGAACCCGTCGACCTCGTCCTTCGCAGAGAGGGGACGGTCGGTGACCGGCGTGAGTTCGCCGGCAACGTCAACGGTCCGCGACAGCGTCAGAGTGTCCTCACCGTCGCCGGTGGGGGCGAAGTCGGCATAGATCTTGTACGTACCGGCTTCCTCCCACTGCCAGGGCAGCGACCAGCTGCCGGTGGACGGGTCCAGCTCCGGGTGCACATGGCGGTACTGGGTGCCGTCGGTGCGGACCACGATCAGGTGCATCTCCTTCTCGTGGGCCTCCTGATACTCCGTGACGGGGCTCCCGTCAGGCCCGGTGATCGTGTAGGCGAGCTCTCCGGCCTGCTCAGCGGACTGCGGAGCGGAG
>NZ_JBQSXM010000066.1:0-610 GCF_052378285.1 Brachybacterium sp. AOP3-A1-3
TTCCGCTCCGCAGTCCGCTGAGCAGGCCGGAGAGCTCGCCTACACGATCACCGGGCCCGACGGGAGCCCCGTCACGGAGTATCAGGAGGCACACGAGAAGGAGATGCACCTGATCGTTGTCCGCACCGACGGCACCCAGTACCGCCATGTGCACCCGGAGCTGGACCCATCCACCGGCAGCTGGTCCCTGCCCTGGCAGTGGGAGGAAGCCGGTACGTACAAGATCTACGCCGACTTCGCCCCCACCGGCGACGGCGAGGACACCCTGACGCTGTCGCGAACCGTTGACGTTGCCGGCGAACTCACGCCGGTCACCGACCGTCCCCTCTCCGCGAAGGACGAGGTCGACGGGTTCGAGGTGACTCTGGACGGAGAGCTGACTGCCGGGACATCCAGCGACCTCACGCTGAGCGTCACCCAGGACGGCGCTCCGGTGACCACCTTGGAGCCCTACCTCGGCGCCTTCGGCCATCTCGTCGCCCTGCGCGAGGGCGATATGGAGTACCTCCACGTCCACGCCGAGGGCGAGGACCCGGTACCCGGGGAGACCTCCGGCCCGGAGATCTCCTTCATGGCGGATGCCCCCACGGCCGGCCGCTACTACCTCTAC
>NZ_JBQSXM010000067.1:0-560 GCF_052378285.1 Brachybacterium sp. AOP3-A1-3
TACGACTACGGCGCGCTGGATCCCTCGATCTCCGGCAAGATCATGGAGCTGCACCACTCCAAGCACCACGCGACCTACGTCAAGGGCGCGAACACGGCGCTGGAGAAGCTGGCGGCGGCGCGGGAGTCCGGTGATTTCGCGACGGTGAACCAGTTCTCGAAGGATCTGGCGTTCAACCTCGGTGGTCACACGAACCACTCGATCTTCTGGAAGAACCTCTCGCCCGAGGGTGGCGACAAGCCCACCGGTGAGCTCGCGCAGGCGATCGATGAGTTCTTCGGGTCCTTCGATGGTTTCCGTGCGCACTTCACGGCGGCGGCTCTGGGGATCCAGGGTTCGGGCTGGGCTGTGCTGGCGTACGAGCCCCTCGGTGGGAATCTCGTGATCGAGCAGTTCTACGATCAGCAGAACGGTGTGCCGGTCGCGACGATCCCGCTGTTCCAGCTGGATATGTGGGAGCACGCGTTCTACCTGGACTACCAGAACGTGAAGGCTGATTACGTGAAGGCGATCTGGAACATCGTGAACTGGGCCGATGTCCAGAAGCGGTTCGAGACGGC
>NZ_JBQSXM010000068.1:0-505 GCF_052378285.1 Brachybacterium sp. AOP3-A1-3
CCTACGTGTCAGGGTTGAGTGAGTCCACCGGTTTATAGCAAGTCCGCCTCGTGGGGCGAGTTGAAGGATCACCAATCTGATGAGTTTGAGTTCCCCGGTCGCGGTCGTCGCGGCCGATGATGGAGTCGTGAGCGCACCCTCGATCCCGGACGGGCCGACGCGTCGGCGTTCGTTCTCGCCGGGCCAGAAGTTGCAGTACCTGTCCGAGTACGAGGTCGCGTGCGAGACGGGTGAGGGCGCGGGATACCTGCGCCGACATGGCCTGTACTCGTCGCTGATCTCGGAGTGGCGCAAGCAGCGCGACGCGGGTCTGCTGGAGGGCAAGAACCCCGGCGAAGCGGTCGGTCGTCCCAGCGCCGCGCAGGCCGAGAACGCCCGGTTGAAGGCGCAACTGCGGAAGGCCGAGGTGGAGTTGTCGATGACGCGGACGGCGTTGGAGATCATGGGAAAAGCGCACGCGCTCTTGGGGCAGATCTCCGAGAGCGCGGACACCGACCCGCGGCGC
>NZ_JBQSXM010000069.1:0-481 GCF_052378285.1 Brachybacterium sp. AOP3-A1-3
CTCGAACTGCTACGAGACCTCCACGATCGCCACCACGTCGCCCTCATGTTCATCGGCATGCCCGGCATCGACCAACGCTTCCGCCACTACCCCCAGCTCTACAGCCGCCTCGGCTTCTCCCACCGCTACCGCGCCCTCGCGCGCGACGAGCTGTTGTTTGTCCTGACTCGTCACTGGAAACGCCTCGGCCGCACCCTCGATCCCGAAGACTTCACCGACGCGCAGGCCATCGCCGCGATCGAACGCATCACCCGCGGCAACTTCCGCCTCCTCGAACGACTCTTCCCCCAGATCGGTCGCGTCCTGAAGATCAACCAACTCGACACCATCACCGACGACGTCATCGAAGCAGCCGCCAGCACCCTAGCCTCGGGCTTTCATCGTTGAGGTGTCCGAAGGGCGGATGAGGACATAGAAAGGTGCTCCTGACCTGGAAGAATAGGGCTTGTCTAGAGTCCATGTCTCCAAGGTCAAAGGAGCA
>NZ_JBQSXM010000070.1:0-467 GCF_052378285.1 Brachybacterium sp. AOP3-A1-3
TGGCCCATCGATCCGATGAGGTGATGACGGTTCAGGGCGTGCACGAATTTCCGTGACCTGAACTGAGATCCACGGTCCGAATGCACGATGCAACCTGCGGCGTCTCGACGCCTGGATATCGCGTTGTCCAGGGCGTTCACCGCAAGACGAGCCTTCATCCGGTCGCTGATCGAGTAGCCCACGATCCGGCCGGAGAACACATCTTTGATGGCGCAGAGGTAGAGCTTGCCCTCGTCGGTCCAGTGCTCGGTGATGTCGGTCAGCCACAATTCGTTGACGTCATCGGCGGAGAAGTCCCGCTTCACGAGATCGTCGTGAACCGGCGGGCCGGGGCGCTTCCCGTTCTTGCCGCGCTTCTTACCGAACACCGACCACCACTGGTTGTCCCGGCAGATCCTCCACGCCGTGCGCTCACACATCTCCTCACCGGCCTCGGCGGCTTCGTCGACCAGGAGCCGGTAGCCGTA
>NZ_JBQSXM010000071.1:0-317 GCF_052378285.1 Brachybacterium sp. AOP3-A1-3
CGCAGGACCTCGTTCTCCTGCTCGAGCAGCCGGATCTTCTTGCGGGCGTCGCGCAGCTCGGTGGAGTCCTCGCGGGTCTTTCCGGGGCGGCTTCCGTCATCGATGTCGGCTTGACGGATCCATTTATGCAGCGTCATCTCGTGGACGCCGAAGTCCTTCGCGATCTGCGCGAGAGTGACGCCGTCCTCACGGGACCGGGCCACACGCACGACATCTTCGCGGAACTCCTGGGGATAGGGAGCAGGCATGGTGCACATCCTTCCAGGCCGCCCAGTGGGCAAGCCAGATCAGATGTCACCTATCCGTGCGGCAGTCCC
>NZ_JBQSXM010000072.1:0-225 GCF_052378285.1 Brachybacterium sp. AOP3-A1-3
CCGTGCCGCCGCCTACCTGTCCCAGGCGAACTTGCCGGGAAAAGGTTCTACCCGCTCGTGAGCGAGCTCGCCGCTGACGGCATTCCCGTCGCGGTGTCCCTGCGGGTCCTGAAGCTCTCCCGCCAGCCCTACTACCGCTGGCGGCACCAGCAAGTCACCAAGGCCGAGGTGGTCGAGGCCTACCGGTCCAACGCGTTGCTGGACGCTCACCTCGACGACCCCGAG